>CAZQKI010000430.1:0-1500 GCA_964592855.1 uncultured Lentisphaerales bacterium | reverse complement strand
GCAGCCCTCCGGCACGATCGCACCCTGCTGGCGCAGAAGCGCGTAAACGTCCTGCATCGGGAGCGATTCCGGATCGACGCCGGTCTGCGCGCTGAGGGCCGCCAGGGCGCCCGCCGCCTGCCCCATGGCCATGCAGGGACATTCGACGCGGAGCGCCGAGTTCGCCTCGCGGTCGCTCGAGAGGCACCGACCCGCCACCAGCAGGAAGCGGCTCCCGGCGGGCAGCAGGGCGCCGCGCGGAATGGTCGGCAGCACGTCCTGCTTCAAGTGGCGCTTGTTGATCCCCTTGCCGTCGTTCAGGTGTTCGTCGACGGGGTAGAAGGCATAGCAGACGGCATCGTCGAAGCACGTGCCGCTTTCGTAGTCGGCCACGGTGACCGTGGCCTTGCCGACGATCGTGACGGTCTCGCGGATGCCGGTTTCGGGACACAGCCAGTCGATGTGGAAGTCCTGGAGCCCCGGCTGCTTGCGCATGAAGCGGTAGGTGCGCAGCAGCGCCCGGCGCCCTTCAAGCTCGACCTGCGTCCGCCCTTCGCTCGTGTGCGCCTGCGGCGCGCGGATGTGGTTGACGTTGCGGCCCCGGGACCTGAGCAGTCCCCGCGGCCCCGTGTCGTACCAGGAGAGGTCGGTGGAGAGGAGTTCGCCGGCGGCGACGGCGGCGACCGCCGCCGCATTCAACGCCGCATAGTCCAGGGCTTCGGGGTCGTAGCCCGAGCAGTTGAACGTCAGCGTCGCCGGCTGGACAATGTCGGGGCGCACCAGGGGAAACCCGGCCATGCCGACGACATTGGCGTCGCCCGTCGCATCGATCAGCACCCGGGCTTGCACGCGCGCCAGCCCGTTCTTGGTGCAGACCTGCATGGTCCACCGTTCGTCTGCAAAGGCCACGGCGGCGGGCATGGCATGAAAGAGCAGGTCCACCCCGGCCTTCAGCACCGCCGCATCGGCCAGCGCCGCGAAGAGAAAAGCGTCGACGTGCAGATGCCGCGCCTCCTTGGGCGGCTCGGGAATCGGCTGTCCCGCCTCGGTGCAGGCCTGACAGTAGAGCTCCCAGCCGATGCCGCCGATGATCTGGCGGCCCCACGCGAAAAAGTGCGCCGGGTAGTTGACACCGCCGAGGGTCATCGTCCCGCCGAGCATGCCGTTCTTCTCGATCAGCAGCGTGGCGGCGCCGGCGCGCCCCGCCTGAATGGCGGCCATGATGCCGGCCGTACCGCCGCCAATGACAATCACATCGTATTCCGCATTCATCGAGAGAGATCCTTTCAGCCAGGCTGTCCGTCACGTTACAAGCCCCCTGGAGCCTGACCGCGCATGGGCTGTCATCTTGACAAACATCCGTACCCTGCACAATTACATTTTGAGGACAGGCACTATCCCCGACAAATTCGGAACCGCCCGTATTTAGCTAAAGTCTAGTCATTGACGATCATTTTGCGATCGAATGACTTTGAGCGGTCCGATACGTCCCGCTCTACCGCTCGCGCCCGGATCGATGCG
>CAZQKI010000429.1:0-1503 GCA_964592855.1 uncultured Lentisphaerales bacterium | reverse complement strand
TCACGATCTACGAACCCGACGACCGCTACGGCCCCGCCATCATCCGCGACAACCTGTTCGTTACCGGCCCAGAGTGCGACACCGCCATCGCCTTCGGGCCGAACGGCCGCGATCTGGTTGCGTGGGAAATGTCATCCAGCACAACTATTTCCATGATGCCAGTCCGCAGTGCGAGGGAACAACGGCAGTCCGGAAAGCTTCAGGAGCGCGGTGAAGGGCCCGCTCCTGCTCGCGCTCGAGGCCGTGCCTTACACCCAGTCCCCGTGGCGCGAGCGCTACCCGGAACTGGTCGAGCGCATGCGCGAATGGGGTGAACCGTGGCGTGCGATCAACAACCGTGTGGAACGCAACATCTGCATTGATTCTCCTTGGGAATTGAACACCTACCTCTATCAACTCCGCGATAACTGGGGCAACCCGCCCGGGCAGATTCCGGGAGCGAGCCTGTTGTGTATCCCTGACGATCCGGAGAGTAACGGCTTCGATTTGAATCCCGATTCGCCCGCCTGGAACCGTGGTTTTCAGCCGTTGCTATTCGATCAGATCGGCCCACGCCGTGACGGCGAATAAAGCGTGTGCGGCTCCCCCGCCCTGTCGCACGGATCGAACAGTTGCAGCCCGATGATTCGGGAGTTTTCACGGCGGCGTCCTCAGGCTACGGCGTTGTCCAAGCCATGGCGCATCCGTCGCGCGGGCGCAGGTGCCGGGGTCAGCGCGATTTGTCCGGTAGGCGCAGTTGGCGGACGCGATCGGATGGAAGCGTGTCCATGTGCGGATCCCGATGCACAAGGATGCATTGGTGTCGCCTGGCGCAGCCTGCGATGCAGGCGTCCACAAGCGGCAGCCGGGATGGCGAGGTCAACCGCAGTTGCATGGCCTCTTCGGCCGTTGCACGGTCCACAGGAAGGCTAACGGCAAGATGGTTGACGTAGAGGTCAAACACCCGTTCGACTTCCGTCGGGTCGGCGATCTCTGCTTGAAGTCTCGTTTGGAGTTCTGGAATGGTCAAAACGCAGATCGCCGGCGTATTCCCTTTCTGCCGCCATAGGGCATCCACTTCGGATGCACCCGGTTCGTCGAAATAGTGCGCGAGAATCGCCGAGGTATCCAGGATGTGCGTGACGGAGGCCATTTATGCGTCCTCCCGATCCTCCCGCGCCCGCTCGCGGATCAGGTTCTGAACCGGGGTTTGACCATGCCGAAGATGCGCGCGCCCCGCGCCCCGCAGCCGAGACGCCAGCGTGGCCACATCGGGGAGCACATGCGCGATGAGCCTGTCGCCCGATTCAGCAAGTTCCCAGTCCAATCGGGTGCCTGGGTGAAGGTTGGCACGAACGGCCAACCGCGCCGGAACCGTAACTTGGTTCTTTCCTGTAAGGGTCGTAATCATGGCGAAAGCATGTCGCATGGGGAGCGGAACGTCAAGTATAAATACGAAGTCGCATTTTGGGGGCATTTTGGGCGGCGCGGGCATCTGCTCGCCGAGACCAGCCTGCACAAGCG
>CAZQKI010000428.1:0-1503 GCA_964592855.1 uncultured Lentisphaerales bacterium | reverse complement strand
CGATGGACGGCACCCCGCTCGGCATGATGTTTCGTATATACTCGGGGGTAGCCACCTTGGCCTATCTCTGGGCCGACGCGCCGGAGGCCCTGCGCGACTGCTTCGCCGTCATGGAGGCCAACTATCTCCAGCGCCTTAAGATCGGCGTGCAGTCCGATATCGACGTGGTGGTGGGCGTGGACGACACCTCGACGACGGCCATCTCGCCGGCCATGTTCGAGGCCTGCAACCTCGCCTTGACCGACGCCCGCGCCGACGCGGCCCACGCCGCCGGCAAGTTCTACTTCCATCACTCGTGCGGGCTGATCAAAGACCTCCTGCCACTCTACCGGCGCACGAAAATGGATGCCGTGCACGCCTTCACCATCCCGCCGGTCGGGAACGTCACCGTGGCCGAGGGACGCCAGGCGCTGGGGGAGCGGATCACGATCATGGCCGGCGTCAATCAACTGGCCGGCCCGATGGACGACCGCGCCGCCGTGCACGAAGATATTCAGCGGATGATCCGGGACGCCGGCGCCGGCGATCACTTCATCCTCGGAGTGGCCGGCTATCCCAACCGCACTATGGAGCAGACGAAGTTCGTCGTGGACTGCTGCCGGGAGCTGGGCGGCAATTGCAGATAAACCCGGATTGGAGACCATAATGACCGATGGAAAGTTGATGGACCAAAGCGATGACGCGGCCCGGCGGGCCTACTGGACAGCGCGGATGGATGAAGCGGCCACGTTTATGGGCAGACTCATGGCCCACCCCGTGCATGAATGCGGGGAGCCGATGGTCTCCCTGGTCGAGGCGGCCCGGGCGGCCCGGGTCGAGGTGGCATTTTCCGACCGGCCCTTCATGCCGGATGTCCCTCGTCTGTTCCATCTGCGGGAGGGTCTGGTGCCCTCGTTTCTGGGCGTTGCCAGGGAGATGAATGCCCGCGGGTGGGTGCTGAAGGTGGAGGACGGGTACCGGACGCTGGAGATGCAGCGGGAACTGGGCCGGCAGGAGCGGATATTCACGGCCATTCTGCGCAAGGTGTGCTGGGAATGCGGTGAGGCCAGGCCGCCCATCGAGCTGTTGTTCCGCCGCTTGGGCGCGCTGGTGGCCATTGCGCCCAAGGTTGGCACGCACATGTCGGGCAGCGCCATGGATGTGTCGGTGCTGTCGCGCGACACCGGAGAGGAAGTGGATCGCGGCGGACCCTACCTGGAGATGTCCGAGCGAACGCCCATGGCCTCGCCGTTTGTGTCCGCGCAGGCCGCGGAGAACCGCCGCGCGATCACCGATCTCATGGCGCGGCACGGGTTCGTGACCTATCCGTGGGAATTCTGGCACTACAACGCCGGTGACGCGGATGCTGAACTGCTGCAAAATGCCGGACGCCCTGCCCGCTACGGGGCCGTGCACCTGGATCCCACCAGTGGCCGCGTGACACCGCTCGCGGACCCGACGACGCGATTGCACTCGGAGTCGGAACTCCGGGCATTGATGGAAAACGCACTGGACTCGTAACGC
>CAZQKI010000427.1:0-1505 GCA_964592855.1 uncultured Lentisphaerales bacterium | reverse complement strand
AGTTCGCATTTCAGCACCACGCGCGTCTCGGTTTCCGCCTGGCGGGCCGCCAACCTCGCGACCAGATCCATGGCCCGGTAGCCGATGTCGGCGGTCGGCTGCACCATGGCCGTCAGCCGCTCGCGTCCCGGCGTGCCGAACGGCGGAAGGTCCAGCCCCAGGACCGAGAGGTCTTCGGGCACGCGCACCCCCCGCTTCTCCAGCAGACGGATGACATCGGCTCCGAAAAACGTTCCCAGCGCGAGAATCGCCGAGGGACGCTGACGACCGCAGAAACGAGAGAAGACCTCGTCCTCCTCCGCCTCGGTCTGGACCAGCCAGCCGGGCCAGTGCAGCACCCATTCCGGACGGATGACCCAGCCCCGCTGGGCGTGGTAGTTCCGAAAGGCCTCCCAGCGGCAGCTCGTGTCCCACGCGGCCAGCGGATCGGTCAGCAGGGCGATGTCGCGATGGCCCAGGCCGGCCAGATGGTCCAGGGCCGCCCGCACCAGGCCGTCGTTGTCGATCGTCACGCAGGGGTGGCGGTCGTAATCCTCGCCGATGACCGCGTAGGCATGCCGCGAGCGATCCAGGCCGCTGGCCCGCAGGCTCTCGAGATAGGGCGTTATGAGGACCAGGCCGTCCACGGCCCGCTCGTCCAGCAGGCGGGCGAAGTCGACATCCTGCTCGATAAAGCGCACGAGGCACTCCGACTCCCGCGCGTAGGACTCGATCGCCTGGAAGATATCGCGCACGTAGAGGTTCATCTCCCAGTTCGTGTGCGCATGCCCCACCACCCCGATGCGCAGCGTCGCCACTCGTGGCGCGGCGGACTTCCCGGCGACGAACGTGCCGCGCCCCCGCACCCGGTAGACGACCCCGCGATCCTGCAGCTCCTTCAACGCCGCCTCCACGGTGATGGAGCTGACATCGAAACGCTTCGAGAACTCCCGTTGCGATCCCAAGCGGTCGTCGGGAGCCAGATCCTTGACGCGCACCTCTGTGCACAATTCATCGGCGATGCGCAGATAGGCCGGCTGCACAGGCGCACGCTTGACGGCGTGGCCTGACTCCAGACGACGTTTCCGATTCTGCTCTGCCAACCCGATCATGTCTCTTCCCCGAGTGCGTGTAAAACGCTTTCCCAACTTTTATATGTAAAGCATACCGCACGCCCTTGCGACGCGTCAATACGCAAATTTTTCAATAATCTTGCCGATTCTGGCGTTGACGTTTCACCGGGAATTGTCGATACTCATCTCGCTCTATATGTAAAATACGGCCCGCCGTTGACAAGGGGCGGATTGAGGTGCGGTCATGTTCAGATGGATGATTCGAAAGCTCGCGACGGTTTTGATTCTCGGCGTGGCGACTGGGCTGGCACGGGGCGATACGTCGGACTTCGCGTCGGGGCTCGGGGCGTGGAAGGCGTGGGGCACCGGCGAACAGACCCACTCCGCCGCGCTCGGCCATGCCGCGGCCGGCTCCGTGATGCTGCAGTGCGGCAGCGGGCAGGAGCAGACGCT
>CAZQKI010000426.1:0-1514 GCA_964592855.1 uncultured Lentisphaerales bacterium | reverse complement strand
GCTCTGCGAATTTCGCGATCTGGCGGAGGTTGTCGGCAACCGCGCCCGGCTTGCTAGTTGTCGAAGCTATTGCAATGTGAATGGATTTCATATGATTCCCAATCTAGAATTTGTCGTCATGGCGTTTCAAACAGGTTTGCAGCCAGTTCCATGTGTTCTCGTTCGCATGCTCGCCAGCGGGCGGGGCGTCCAGCGCCGTCGGCACAACGGGGGATTGCTTCCGCCATTCATCCGCAAGCTGCCTGAACCGCCCGCCCTGCGGCTTGATCTGTTGATCCTGGGTGATCAGCCCCAGCTCATACTCCAATGGAACAAACTGCATCCGCCGGTCGAGGTCGTGGCTGCACCACCAGGTGAACCAGGTCGCCCCGGCGCCGATGGCATGCCTGATGGAGTGCTCCAGGAAATCAGGAATGATTTCCGCCGGCATCCATTCCGGCGAGGCTCCAAACTCCTGGATCCATACCGGCTTGGCCGCATCACCGGCGTGAGCCTTGGCCAGCGCGGTCATCCCGGCGCAGAGTCCGGCCGACGGCGGATCGAGCGGCCCGCCCCGCTGCAGGGCGCCGGTGAATTCACACCAGGCATGGATGGCGACGACCTGCGGCCGCTGTGCCAGCACCGTCGGCGAAAAGGTGGTGTCCCAGAACCAGGGGGCGTGATCCACGCCGTTGACATGCACCCGGCCCGGAGCCAGGCGCTCCACCAGATCCATGGCCCAATTCATCCAGGCGTCACCTTCGGTGACGGGCGCGGGCCAGTAGTAATTCATCTCGTTGCCCAAGTCGAATCCAAGGAAGTTCGGCTGCGGTTGCAACACCTTGGACAGCTCCGTGAAATAACGTTCCTGCGCGGCACGGAACAGCGGCGAGGTGTAGATCGACTCCTTGCCGCCAAAAGGCGGCTGGAAGGCATAGCCGCTGAGCCACCCGTTAAGCGCCGCCACGCAGACGTCCAAGCCGCGCTCGGCGGCAATGGACATCAGTGTGCGGAGCCGCTCGAGATGGGCCGGGCTGACCCAGTTCGGGTTCGGCTGGAACCACGGCCAGATCAGTTGCAGGCGGATATAATCCGCATGCAGTTCGGCCACCGTGTCCAGATCGCGACGGATACTGTCGGCTTCGAAGTCGTTCCAGCAGTAATACCAATGGCGCGTCGGCGTGTAGTTCACTCCAAAGCGGAACCGCTGCCGGCCTGGGAATTTTATCGCTTCTAGGTTCATGACTGGACTCGCTCCCATTCCTCGAAAATAGCGATGGCGGTGTCGGGGTTTGATCCGGGCGTCAATTCGAATTGCGCGATTAAACCACCACGCGGATCGTACAGGTGGCGCGCCACCTTCTGCACGGCCTTGCGTCCCGTCTCAGGGTCTGGCGAAGTCAGCACATGTTGCCGATCAATCTCTCCCCAGAAGGTGATGCGGCCCTTCGCACGCCGCTCTAGATCGGCCATATCCATACAGAAGAGCTGTGAGTTCAAAGCATCCACCCCCACCTCGATCAGGTCTTCGTATA
>CAZQKI010000425.1:0-1537 GCA_964592855.1 uncultured Lentisphaerales bacterium | reverse complement strand
CCCAATTTTTGCAACGAGGATGTCGCCTCCCCGGACCTCACTCCGCCGGAGTTCTTCAAACTTCAACTTTGAGATGTAGCGGACGCTGTCCGGGCTGTAGTCGCCACGGAGGTTTCCAGTAGTGAGAACAGGGACTCCTGGAGGGTCGATATAATCGCTCAACTTTAGGTTCGAACCAAAAGGTCCATCGACAATCGCGTTTCGCTCGTCGGAAGCAGCGTCTTCAACGCGTCCCCACTTCCAGTCGGCTGGAATCGCGGGAAGTTCGCCAAGGTTTAGTTCGATGTCCGCGCCTTGTTTTCTCATGCCCCCAGCACCTCGTTGAGTTCATCGAGCAGTTTGGGCAGTTGATCGCCGAAGAGCTGATAGGCCTTGCCGAGGCCGACTTGCTGGTTGAAGGGTGCGACAATGGTGGCAGAGCCGTCCCGGCTCTGCACTTGGGATCTCAGCGGCGAGACGCCGCTGCCACTTTGGGCGGTGCGCGCAATTGGTGTCTGGTTCTTCATGCGTGCTGTGGTTTCCAATTGAAGGTGCGGATCATCGACTTGAAACGGTGCCATGCTTGAGTCAGGTACTGATACCGGCCCGCGACGATGCCGGAGGAAACGCCGATTTCGGCGGCAAGGTGCCGGATGTCGGCGTCGGATGTCGCCTGCCGGATACGCTCGTTGAAGCGGGCGGGGATGAGTTTCTCGGCGGCGCAGTCGTTGGCCCGTTCTTCCCGTGGGTCGCTTTCGCTGTTGTCGTTAATCAGCAGATCCTTTCTGGAGTCGTGCAGCACGTGCCCCGCCTCGTGGAAGAAAGAGAACCAGAACTTGTCTTCCGCCTTGCCGCGCAGATTGAGCAGAACCATCACTTTCTCCGGAGACAGCCACATCGTAGCACCCGACCACGGCGCCTTGGGCATCTCCGGCACCAGCGCCACGGCCACCCCGCAGGCCGCGCAGCGTTCGATAAACTGCGGCACGGCGGTCTCTGGCGGGTCATTCGTCAAGGCCCGGACCTCGTCGAGCGTCGCCGCGAACCGCGCCTTGTCATAGGGCTTGCATGCGCGCTCCTGCGCCTGCAACTGGCCCAGGCGCAGCCAGGCCGAGGCCGCACCGGGATGAGAGGCGAAGCAGGACGACCGCCGGGCCGCCACGGCAGGCTCTTCCCAAAGGTCGCGCCAGGCTTTCACATTGCCGACCCCGTAGAAGGCCAGGACAGTCCCCAACCGCTCAACAGGGTCCTTGGTGTTCGGGATGGCGTTGCGTTTGCGCAGTTCGGCCACCGGGATCGTCTTGAGCCAGTCGAGATCGGATTGCAGGCGCTCCCGGTCCGCCAGCTTCGTCAGCCCCTCCCGGTAGTTAAGCTCAAGATTGTTCCAGAAACGCGCCGGCGCGCCCAGGACCCGTTCGAGCTTATTCGCGGTCTCCAGGGTGATCGGCTGTTCGCCCTTGAAGATGCGGTTGATGGTCTGCGGTGTGGTGTCCAGCCGTATTGCCAGCTCTTGCTGCGACCACCCGTAATGCTCCATCTGCTCACGAATCGTTTCCCC
>CAZQKI010000424.1:0-1556 GCA_964592855.1 uncultured Lentisphaerales bacterium | reverse complement strand
TCCGCCGGCCGCCGTCGAAATTGTACCCGATGCGGTCGTCGCACCGGCATTCGATATTTGCTTTGATGATGTCACGTGGTGTCATGTGATCTCACTCCTTTTACGCATACTCCCGCCAGGCATCTCTGAACCAGAGAATCCGCTCCCATGGCGCGGTCACCGGCGTATTGCAACTCGCGGAGAGCATGAACCGGTGCGCATACGGCTTCATGCGCCCGCACAACTCACGAACGTAGGCGTACACCGCCTCACGGCTCGTGAGGCGCTCGAATTCCATGGCGCTGATGCCGCCGGTGAGGATGAACCGGTCGCCAGTCAGCCGCAAGGCCTCGTCGAGTTCCACATCTCCAAGCGGCGGGAAGGCCACCCCTTCCAGGCCGTCCACCCCTAGCCCGGCCACGCGGGCCAGGTTGCCGCGCTGTTGACCGCAGGCGTGGATAAAAAACGCGGACCCATGGTCATGGCAGACGCGGGACGCCTGCTCGTAGTAGCGGGCGGCATGCCGTTCCAGGAAATGCGGCGGATGGAACATGGTGTCGAGGTTGTCCATGGACATCATGGCCGGCACGCCGGCCGTCGCCATCTGCCGTGCCAGGTCGAACTGCGCGGTCTCGTGGAGCCGGAGCAGCTCGTCAGCGCGCTCCGGCTGGTCGGCCAGCAGGTAGGTGGTCTCGACCGGGTTGAGCAGGAAGTGGAGCATCTTGAGCGGGCTGTGCAACTCCCCGGCGACCACCAGTCCGGAGTCGCCCACCTCCGCCTGCGCGGCCCGCCAGCGTCCGACGTCGAACCGCCACCGGCGTGCCGCCAGCAGCTCCGCCAGCACGTCGAGCTGCGTCGCGTAATCGTCCACCAGGAACTTCTCCTGAACCAGAGTGGACTCGGCGTAGACGTAGCGCCGCCGCTCGGTCAGCGTGCCATGACGGGTGACCACCGTGCGAGTGAAGACCGTATCCGCCCCCTCCGCGACTTCCTCGTCGGTCACGCGGACGGACGCATCCCATACTTCGTCCGCCAATCCCCCGAACCAGCGTCGCCGCTGGTCGCAATAGACGTTGCGGCTGAAGACATCGAGTTCGAGGCGGCGAATCAGATCAAGTTGCGTCCGGCAGTCGGCGATCTCCGCCGGCATCCGCCCGTGGTTGTACTGATGCGCGAACCACTGCCAGTAGTTGGGCGCATAGGCGATATGGTCCGGCCTTTGCCGGCGCAACACTTGGCCAGGTCTCGACATCGCACTGTTCATATCACCCCATCCCCCGCCCGCACTCCAGGAACCGCTACACGCGCCAACGGCGTGTAGGGCGTGATCGGGCTGGCAGTAGAGATGATGAAACCACGGGCGGCATGGACACGTTGTTTGTTGGTCATGCTCTTTCCTCCCACACCACCTCGACCATCGCCCGGAAATTCTCCGGCGGAATGGGCGGGTTGTAGCTGAGCTGCTCCAGCACGGCACAGCGATCCACCGGCTGATGGTTGAGGGTGGCGAGAACTCGGTCGTGTTTGTTCATGGATGTTCTCTCCAGAATTGCATTCCCGGGCACCGCAGAAACCGC
>CAZQKI010000423.1:0-1589 GCA_964592855.1 uncultured Lentisphaerales bacterium | reverse complement strand
TGTCACCGGGTGCAAGCCGCGAACAGCGCCGACTTCCTTGTGGATGGCCGCTGGCTTTTTGAGGTTGGCGGACGCACAAAAACAGCCCGGCAGATCGCGGCGATTCCCGATGCCTTCCTGGCCGTTGCGGACACCCCCGTCGGAGTCGCACGTCGGATCCCGCTCTGGCTGTTTGGCTTCCTGTATTGAAGACTGAAAACTAAAAAATCTTTTGACTTTTCCGCGGTGTTTCTATATAAAGAAACAGTGACAGTTGAAGATTAACGGAGATTCGCCATGCTGCTCGACACCTTTCCGACGCCCGACGCGTTCCGCGCCGCCGCCCAGACGGCCAACGTCATTCCTGTCGGCGCCCGCATCCTCGCCGATTGCGACACCCCCGTCTCCGTCCTCTCCCGCTTCATCGACCGATCCGACGCCTTCTTCCTCCTCGAAAGCGTCGAGGGCGGCGAACGGTGGGGCCGCTTCAGCGTCATCGGCCTCTCCGCGCGCCTCCGCGTTTCCGTCTTCCGCGACGATGTCGTCATCCGCGAAGGCATGCGTGAACAACGCCTCCCTCACACAGGCGATCCCCTCGCTGTCCTCCGCACCCTCATGGCCGGCTACCGCCTCGCCGACCTGCCCGGCCGGCCCCGTTTCTGCGGCGGCCTCGTCGGCACCCTCGCCTACGAGGCTGTCCATTTCTTCGAGTCCCGCGTCCCCAACCGTCTGCCCGCCGAGAAACCCCTCGCCGACTTCATGATGCCCGATGCCCTCCTCGTGTTCGACAACATCCAGCATACCCTCACCGTCATGGTCCTCGCGTTCCTCGAACCCGGCAAGGAGCCCGACGCCTCCCACGAAGAGGCCTGCCGCCGCGTTCGCGAGCTGGTCGACACCCTTGAGGCGCCGGCCCCCGTCCGGCCCGCCCTTCCTGCCCGCCCCCCGCGCCCGCCCGAAGCCGTGACCGCGCCCGACACCTTCCGCGCCATGGTCGATACCGTCAAGAAGCACATCTACAAGGGCGACGTCATCCAGACGGTCATCTCCCAGGAGTTCGTCGGCGAACCGCCAACCGATCTGCTTGGCCTGTACCGCGCCCAGCGCTTCGTGAACCCCTCACCCTACATGTATTTCCTCCGCCTCGGCGGCCTCGTGCTCGCCGGCTCCTCGCCCGAAACCATGGTCCGCCTCGAACACCGAACCGCCACGCTCCGCCCCATCGCCGGCACCCGACCCCGCGGCGCCGACGAACAGGAGGATCGCGACCTTGCCAACAGCCTGCTCCAAGACGAGAAGGAGCGCGCCGAACATCTTATGCTCGTGGATCTCGGCCGGAACGAACTAGGCCGTGTAGCCCTGCCCGGCACCGTGCAAGTCAACGACCTCATGGTTGTCGAACGCTACTCCCACGTCATGCACCTCGTCTCCAACATTGTGGCCGAACTCGAGCCCGGCAAGGATGCCTTTGACTTGCTCCGCGCCTCCTTCCCGGCCGGCACCCTCTCGGGCGCCCCCAAGGTGCGCGCCATGGAACTCATCGCCGAACTCGAAACCTCCCCGCGCGGCGCCTACGGCGGCGCCGTCGGCTACATCGGCTTCGACGGCGG
>CAZQKI010000422.1:0-1795 GCA_964592855.1 uncultured Lentisphaerales bacterium | reverse complement strand
TGGCCGACAGGACTCCGCCTCCCGAAAACCGGTTGCCGGTCAGCAGGATCCCGCCGCCGGAAGCCCCGCTGCGATGCAGGCCCGAAAGGCTCTCGCCGTTGGCGCTCACGCGGCCGTTGTTGATAATCGCGCCCATCGCCTCGATCCAGATCAGGCCGCCGCCGAAATTGCTGACATAGGGAACATTCGCCGAGGCGCCTCCGCTGCCGGGCTCGATCGGAGCCAGCGGCTTCCCGTAGATGGCTCCCCGATGGCCGGAGTCGTTGTAATAGTTGCGCTGCCCCTGTCCGCCGTAACCGGCGCCGGAACCGCTTATGCGCGAGGAGGCATAGAGGCCGTACCCCGGCCCGTGTCCGTTGCGACGCACGGACGATCCGCCCTGGAACCCGAGTCCGTTGGCGCTGATGGCGCCGCCGTTGTCCACGATCAATCCGCCGACCTGGAGCCGGAAACTGCCGCCGTTGGTGGGGTGCGAATAGACGAACACCGTGCAGCCGGTGCGCACCGTCAGATCGCCCGTGACGACCAGTCGGCCGCCGGCATGGGCAGGCTGGGAGACGGGGGAGGCCTGCAAATGCAGGGAGCCGCCGTTCGTCAGCGTCAGATGGCCCTCGATCCTGATGTCGCCGGAAGAAAGCGCGAATCCCGGGTGGGCGTTGTCGATCAGCAGCGCGCCCGGAAAGACCAGCCGGTTGGTCTGGATATGGATGAGCCCCGACATGGCGGAGAACCGGTCTTGCAGGGCCGTATCCGGAAACCACAGCGAGCCGATCAATCCGTTCTCCGCCCCGCCCAAGCCATGCAGCGCCGACAGTTCCGGGACGGACGCCCCGATGGTGGCATAACCCAACGCGATGCGCCCGCCGCCGCCCCCGCCGCCGTTGGAGGCGCCGCCGTTGCCGCCGCGGGCCGTTACCTGCCCGGTTCCGCCGAAGACGCCGGCCTCGATGAAAATGCCGCCGCCGGAACCGCCGCCGCCATGCGCATGCGAACAATTCCCGCCGTTGGCCTGGATGGCGCCGTTCACCGTCACGGCGCCGGTGGCTTCGATCCGCACCAGTCCGCCGCCGTGGCCGGCGCCGCCGCTGCGGGCGCCGCCGCTGCCGGGCCTGTCCGGGTTCTCCGCCGTGCCGTTGGCCGTTCCTCGAACCGAGTTGTAATTGCCGTTTCCGCCGCGCCCGCCGAATCCCGCGCCGCCGCCATATTGCGCCGAGTGCGACGTGCTGCCGGATCCGCCGCCCGGGCCTTGCCCGTCCTGGCCGTCGCTGCCGCCGCGATACCCTCGGGTGTTGACATTGATGGCGCCCTGCGGATCGATGGTCAGATCGACGCATGTGATCGCCACGCGGTTGCTTTCGAGGGGGCTGATGGCGCTGTTAACCGGCGCATGCGTCATGATCCCGTTCGCGTGAAGGGAGACGCTGTCCGCCCGCAGGAGGGCGACCGCGTTCGAAAACGTCAAGGTGGCATTTTCGATCGAGAGCGCGGATAATTCCGGGGTGGCATTGGTCAACAGCAGCGAGCCGCCGTCGATTTGAACCGAATCCCCCGCCTGGGGAAGACCTTCGGGAGCCCAGTTGGTCGGAGTGAACCAGTCGCCGTTGCCTCCCAGCCAGACGCGGGAATCGGCCATTGTGCCGCCCGGAATTGCGAAACAAGCCAGCGAAACCAGCCACAACGCAATCCACTGGCCTTTGGCGATCATCCCAATCAGTCGCATGCTCAAGCCCTCCGGTAAAACCTTGACAATGATAATCGGACTCGGAACGGTTGTCAATCAGGTGGGCGAACGAGG
>CAZQKI010000421.1:0-1819 GCA_964592855.1 uncultured Lentisphaerales bacterium | reverse complement strand
CCTTCCATTTCACTACGGGCGAGGACGCCCGGCTCCAGATCACCTTTGTCGCGAGCTTTGTCTTGAGCTTTGTCGGCTGTTCGATGAGGCGTACAAGAAGGTGTGCAAGGATGCCGGAGAACGCAGGATTGATCGTCGGCTGTGTCTGGGTGTATGATGCCTGTGTTGCGACACAATTAGGAGCTAACCTGTGACCGGAACGCCTGTCAAATACGAGGCTGAGGAATGGCGGCGTTCAAGGTCGCAATCTGTGACCTTGATGCGGGGGGATATGCGGTCACAATCTGTGACCGCATCCGATTCCGCCTTGCGCGACCTCTACCAGACGATCCGCCCGCTCCTTCTTCCGCCCCCTGCGCCGGAACGGAAACGATAATGAACGTGCTCTATATCCTGCCGGGTTCGGGCGGGTCGTTCTACTGTCAGAACTGTCTCCGCGACACCGCGCTGGCCGACGCGCTGCGCCGGCGCGGCCACCCCGTCACGCTGCTGCCGCTCTATCTCCCGGCCACCGCCTCGATGCCCGCGCCGACGGATGTGCCCGTCTTCTACGGCGCAGTCTCCCTCTACCTGCGCCACCGCTATGCCTCCCTGCGCCGCCTGCCGCGGGCATGGTTCCGTCCGCTCGACCGCTGGTCCGTGCTGCGCTTCGCGGCCCGCTTTGCAGGTTCCACCTCGGCCCAGGGGCTGGAGGATCTGACGCTCTCCATGCTGCGCGGCCTGGATGGCCGGCAGGCGGACGAACTCCGCCTGGTCTGCGATTGGCTGCAGGGCCTGCCGCCCCATGACAAGCCAGATGTGATCGTCCTCTCCAATGCCCTGCTGGCCGGCCTGGCCGCTGCGCTCAAGCAGGTGACGCACTGTCCGGTGGTCTGCTGGCTGCAGGATGAACACGTCTGGATCGACGCCATGGCGCCGGACCTGCGCGCGGCCGTGCTGCGCGTCATGGCAACCGATGCGCAGTCGGTGGACCGTTTCGTCGCGGTCAGTGCCTTCTATGCCGCGCAGATGACGGCTGCGCTCGCGCTCGATCCCGCCCGCCTGAGCGTGGTCACCCCCGGCATCGACCCCTCCGCCTACCCCGCTGCCGACGTGACGCGCCGCCCGGTGGTGATCGGCTATCTGTCGCGCCTCTCCGCCGCCGAAGGCTTCGACCGCTTCGTGGAGGCCTTTCTGCTGCTGCGGCGCGATCCGCGCTTCGCCGATGCCCGGCTGTCGGCGACAGGCGGACCCTCGGCGGAGCGGGGGTTTCTGCGGCGGCAACTCAGGAAACTGGCGAAGGCCGGGGCGCTCCGCGATGCGTCGGTTTCGGTCAACCGCTTTGCGGACGACCGGATGGGATTCCTGTCAGAACTCACGCTGCTCTCGGTGCCCGGGGGAGACAAGCCCGAGGCGTTCGGCTACTACGCGATCGAAGCGATGGCCGCCGGCGTTCCCGTCGTCCTGCCCGCGCAGGGGGCCTTCCCCGAGATTGCCGCCGCCGCCGGCTGCGGCACCCTCACTGCCGACGCACGGCCCGAAACGCTGGCCCGCGCGTGGGCTGATCTGCTGAGCGACCCCGTCCGCCTCCGCCGCGAATCGGACCAGGGCCGCGTGGCCGCAAACACGGTCGTTTCACAAGCCGCCACCGCCGCCGCGCTGGAGCAGGTGCTGCGCAGCTTGGGCGGTTCGCTGTAGCCGGGGACGACGGGGGCCAGTTCTTTGTCAACGCCGGCTTGAAAGTGATCTTCTTCAGTCGTCATGTAAATGACAATCTTCTTTGTCTTCTTCCGGCGAAACCGCAGAACCGCAGAATACCCAACCGCAGAATTTCGAAGGA
>CAZQKI010000420.1:0-1839 GCA_964592855.1 uncultured Lentisphaerales bacterium | reverse complement strand
TGGCCTCCACGAACGGCGCGGCTGCGGCGCCGGGCCAGCCGACGAACGGCGTTGCCGCCGTCGCGGCGCCTTCGCTGGTCGATCTGCGCCGGCAGTTCTACGCCTTTGATCAGAAGTTCAGGGCCGAAGACGAAGTCTGCGTCAAGCTGACGGCGGAGATTGACGTGATGCGTCAGGCGATCGTTTCGAACGAGGCGGCCATTCAGGCCCGGCTCCAGGCCGCTCCCGAATGGAACCGCCTGCGCAACGATCTGGTGGCCGTCCAACGCGCCGAAGACCAGCGGCGGATGCAGACGGCGGCGGGGCGTCGCGGACTCTCCATCACCAATGCCATCCGGCGCAATGTTCGCCAGTTGCGGCCGGACGGCGCCGTGACGAACCCCGGCAAGCCCCGCGAGGATTGAAATCATGAATGAACACGGTTTGACAGGGAGCAAGCGGATGCGGACCATCAAAAAGATCGTCGGCATCGTCCTGTTGTTGATTGCCCTTGTGATTGCGTCGGTGCTGATCCGCCGCCCCCGCGTTCAGCCGCCGGCCGCGGCCGCTACCAAGGCTGGTCCGGGCATGACGGTGGAGGAGGCAAAGCTCCGGACGCGGACGCTGGTTAGCGAGCGCATGTCCGATCCCGCCTATCGTGCGCAGTTGCAGTCGGTCGTCGAGCGCCGTCGCGTCCTGGCAACCGAAGCGGCGGCGTTGGAGGCGGAGGTTGAAGCCTGGCAGAAGGCGAAGATCGCAGCCGACCCCGATTTCGCCGCGATGGTTGGCCGGTTGACGGCCTTGCGGCAGCAGGGGGGCGGGGACGAAGCATCGTTGGCCGCCATCGAGGCGCAGACGAAGGCCATCCAGGCGCTGATGGCGCAGGATACCGAGGGTCAGGCCCTCGTGGCAAAGCAGAATGAGCTGGATGCGCGCCGGGAGGCTCTGGCGCGGGAAGCGGAAGAAACGGTTGCCGTGCGCCTGCAACGGCAGGTGGCCGCGTCGCCATCGGCGCCCCGTGATGCGGCGGCTGCGGAAGGAGCAAAATAATGTCCTTACTTTTTGACAGAACCCCGGCGAATATGGTAAGAATCACAGACCGATTTGAGTTAGGAGCCCTACGTATGAAAAAGCCCCGCATGTTTGGACTTTCGCGTGCCTGCAAGATCCTTGCCCTGGCCCTGTTCGCCAGTTGCGCCGCCTGGTCCGCCAAGGCCCAGGTCACGATTGTGCGGGCACGGGAGGAGTTGCCCCGGCTCAAGCCTGCCGGGGTGAGCTACACCGTGGGCGAACGCATTTTCATCGAAGTCACATTCGATGCCACGATCACGAGCGTGGTGGGCACGCCCAGGCTCCAGCTTGACCACCTGCGTTCGGGACTGACGGCGGCCGAGCAGCAGTTGCGGTCCTATGCCGTCTATCAGGAATTCGCCGGCTTCCGGATGTACTTCGTGTACGTCGTGCAGCCGGGTGATTTCGCCCTGGATCTGAATGCCGTCGTTTTCGACCGCAACGGAGCCGTCATCACCACCTCCAACGGGCAGGTCTCCCGCGCGGATGCGGCGACGCTGCCGACAACCGGGGCCAATTCGCTGGTGGGAAGTTCCGACATCGCGCTGCGGACGATCGGTTTCCGCGGCCAGCCCAACCCGCTGGCCATGTCGCTCACGGTACAGGAGACGGAGACCGGAATCATTCCCGTCACCCGCATCGAGACGGGGACGTTGCCGATCAACTTCACGGTCTCGGCGGTGCCGGGTTCGGCGATCGGCGGCAACTTCACCCTCGCCACACTCCCCTTCGCCATCCCCGCCAACACGATCCCCGCCGACCTGAATCTGACGGGCGTGGCCGCCACGG
>CAZQKI010000419.1:0-1848 GCA_964592855.1 uncultured Lentisphaerales bacterium | reverse complement strand
AGAGCGGCCGCCTGTTCAGCATCGGATTCACTCTGCGCTACAGCCCACACTATCAGCGCGTCAAGGAGATTGTGGCGGCGGGCGAGATCGGACGGATTCTCTCCTTCGAGTTCAACGAGACGCTGGGGTTCAACCACGGCGGCTACATTCACGCCGATTGGCGGCGGAAAACGGAATGGGCTGGCAGCCACATGCTGGAGAAATGCTGCCATGATCTGGACTTGATGAACTGGCTGCTTGAATCACAGGCGGTGAAGGCGGCCTCTTTCGGCGGATGCGACTTCTTCACCGCGGCGAATGCGCGCCATGTGCAACGCATCGGACCCAACCATGAGGGAACAAAAGCCTTCGGCGCCATGATGGTGGGGATGGAGGGCAAACTGCTGGGCAATATCATGGATCCGTTCAACGACGACAAGGACATCCTCGACAACCAGGTCGCCATCCTGCACTATGCCAGCGGGGCGCGCGGCATGTTCCACACCAACTGCATGTCCGCCATCCCCGAGCGACGCATGGTCTTGTGCGGCGACGAGGGAACCTTGCGCGCCGATGTCCTGAGCGGAGCCATCCAGGTCAAACATATGGGATTCGACACCACGCTTGACGATCGTTCGACCACCGCCCAGGGCGGCCATGGCGGAGGCGACGCCGTGCTGGGGCGGAGCCTGGCCGACACGATGCTCAACGGGACACCGCCCCTGACCGGACTGGAAGACGGTTTACGCTCGGCCTTCACCGCGTTCGGCATTGATCAGGCTCAACAGACAGGCCAAGTCGTGGATCTGACCCCAATGTGGCGTCGTGTGGAACTCGATGAAAGGTAACGATATGTCGACAACCAATACGCCAATGCCGATTGACGCGGTGCCGGAGATCGTCTGGGACGATGAGCCGGGATTGGTCGAACTGCACCGTTTCGCCTGGCAAAAAGCCTGGGAGCATGTCCAGGAGTATCCCGGCGCGCCGCAGACGCCGTACATGGATGAGGCGCATACGCCCGGCTCGATCTGGATATGGGACACCTGCTTCATGGCGCTCTTCTGCAAATACGCGCCGGACCGGTTTCCAGGCGTGGAAAGTCTCGACAATTTCTATAAGCCGATCCACGACGGCTCCTCCACGACGCTGCGCATCCACCATCTGGACAACCCGCCGCTCTTCGCCTGGGTGGAGTGGGAGAATTTCCTCTTCACCGGCGACGCGGAGCGGCTGCGGAAGGTCTATCAGGCCGGCTACCTCCAGAAACACTTCGCCCTGATGGAACGCCTGCCCTTGCCCGAACCGCTCCAGTGTTCGCCCAATGAGACGTTCTTCCGCAAGACCCCGCTCGGGTATCACTGGGCCGGGTGCTGCAGCGGCATGGACAACACGCCGCGCGGGGGCGGCGGAGCAGCCCCGGGAGCGCGGCCGGACGATTCGCGGTTCGGCTATCCCGACATCCTGTGGGTCGACGCGCTGGCGCAACAGGCTCTCACCGCGGAGTGCCTGGCCAAGATGGCTGCGCTGTTCGGCGACGCCGCGGAGGCAGAGCGGTGGCAGGCCTTGCACCGGGCGCACGGTGAGCTACTCAACCGGCATTACTGGGACGAAGCTGACGGCATCTACTACGACATCCACGCTGCCGCGCCACACGCCCGCCACAAGGTCAAAACACCCGCCGCGTTCTGGCCGATGCTGGCAGGACTGTGCAGCCGTGGCCAGGCCGAGCGGCTCGCCGCCCAAGTGGCGAATCCCGCGGTCTTCGGCGGAGCGGTGCCGTTCCCCAGCGTCTCGCGCGACGATCCGGCATTCGACTCCAAAGGCGGCTACTGGCGGGGTGGCGTGTGGCTGCCGCTGGCCTACATG
>CAZQKI010000418.1:0-1851 GCA_964592855.1 uncultured Lentisphaerales bacterium | reverse complement strand
GTAGTTGTACACCAGCAGCGCCAGCATCATCGACGGCGGGAACTGCGCGTGTCCCTGTCCACCCTGACAAAACGTTCGCTCATGTGGCGTATAATATTGCAGGGCAACATGTTATGTCAAGAATAATTGAGAATAAATGAAAGAAAAATGGGTTGCTGCTCAGGTGCTCGAAACGGTGAACGATAGCGGGCGACGATAGCGGTGGACGATGAAGACTCTCGACTCGTTATCCGCTCGCGTCGCCCGTTCTCGTGAACCGAATACCCATGGGGCCGTTCGCCATCGCCCGTTCAAAAGGGGACCCGTGCAGAACCGCGCACCACAGGCATCTCTCCTTTGCCATGGTTTCGGTGTTTCCGTTGCATTTCCGTCTAAGTCCGACAGGCTGCTAGAGGCGCGAAAACGCGAATTTCTCTTTGTCGCGAGCTTTGTCGACTCGTACCCCCGACTCACCCTCGACCCTTGACCCTCGCATGCGTCTCAATGTTCGCCCTTGATGTCGGCCGGGGGCGCGGGCATTTCAGCTTCGATAACGGGCCCAACAGCTCCGCGGGTGGCGTCATCCGTTTCCTCGCGCGGCGTGGAATGGGCCGTCGCGGCGGGACTGTTTGTTGTCTGATGCACGTGCGGAATGCCGTTCGTGGCCGGTGCGGTGGTCGCATCCTCCTCGATGATGACAAGCTCCAGGTCCGTGCTGGCGGTTTCGTTGGTGCTGGCCGTGCCGGAAGCGGGGACGCCATTGGTGGGGTGCGTCGTGAGATAGCGCGAATAATCGAGCAACCCGTCGGCGACCGCGCGGGCCAGGCGGTCGCGGTACCATCCGCTGGCGAGGAGTTTAACATCCTTGGAATTGGAGAGGAAGCCGAACTCGACGAGGGCCGCCGGACAGGTGGCCTGCCGGAGGATCTGGAACCGCGCGCGGCGCAGCCCGCGGTCGGCGCCATGCAGCCGGCCGGGAAGCTGCCGGTGGAGGCTGTGCCCGAGCAGGGTGTTGAAAACATCGTTGCCGTTGCCCACTCGGTGATTGTCGGAAATCCTGCTCTCACCCGTGGCCGCATAGCCGGCCAGGGGAAGGACATAGGTCTCACGGCCGCTCGCCTGCGAATTCTCCGCAAAGTTGGCATGCAGGCTCACCAGGGCGTCGGCGCGCCAGACGGTGGCCGTCGCCGTCCGCTCGGTCAAGGTCAGGAAGCCGTCGTCCATCCGCGTAAAGCCGACCGTCACGCCGGACGCTTCCAGCCGATGGCCGATCCGCAGCGCCAGATCGAGGACGAAATCCTTCTCCTTCAGCAGGGGCTTGGCCGAGAACGCGCCGCCATCTTCCCCGCCGTGCCCGGGATCGAGCATGACGCGCATCTTCCGGTGCAGGGGCGGAGGCGACTGCAAAATGGGCTTCAAGACCCCCTCGACGTCCTGCCGATCAAGCGTGACGGAATCGACGCCATCGGGCTCGGCCACATCGTGAAGCCAGACGGCGACGCCGTTGATCTCCGCCCGCCGGAGCCCCGGAAAGATTCGCAGGCGGTTGGTGCCGTCGCCGATGTCGATGCAGTCCGACCGCACGACGCAGGAGGTCCACCCCAGCTCGCACTGGACGGTGACCAGGGGCACACGCGCGGCATCGGCACGCGTCGTCAGCAGCAGGACGGCCACGAAGCTGGCGGAAAGCTGGCGGCGTCTGGCAATCAAGGAATGGCTGGCGAATGGCATGCGGTATCGCGGGGGGTGCGGGGGTGGAGTGTAAAGACGACAGTATATAGGGGAAAACCCTCCAGCGGAAGCGCGAAAAGCAAACATCAGCAACTCCACATTATCACCTCCTCGCTCTTCCTCTGGCGCGGTTGCTGCGCT
>CAZQKI010000417.1:0-1939 GCA_964592855.1 uncultured Lentisphaerales bacterium | reverse complement strand
AGCGGTTCCAACTCGCCCGATCTTCGAGTTGAAAGGAGAGGCTCGGGAGTGCGACAGGTTGAGGGCGGGGCGCAATTCTCAGCGCTGAGAAGAAAAAGATTCTTCAAGGCGCTTTTTTTATTGCCTTAATAGTCTAAGGTGTAATACTTATGACCATGAAAGCAACAACAGACCGCTTAAGTCGGCCTTATCGGCTCCGGGAGGCCTATCGGCAGGAACTCGGGGGACTCGGCGTTTTTATGGAAGGCACCCTGTCCGAGGTCCGGCGACCGGGCCGGAAGGCGCCGACCTGGCAATTGACGTTCAAGCAGGACGGCAAGACGCGAACCGTGTATGTGCCCGTCGAGTTGGTCCCGGAGGTTCAGCAATGGGCGAAGGAGTTCAAGCGGCTCAAGCAACTGGTGCGCAAGATTACCGGGCAGAACCTGGCCATCATTCAGCGGCACGTCGCCGTCCGGCGGGCCGCAAAGCGGGCCCTGCGCCCGACGGTCAAGCGTACGGCCGGCAGTTACTCGCGCTCATCCGCCACTGCTTCCCGGAACTGAACCGCTGGCTCGACGCGTTGCCGGATCCCCGCCGGCAAGATCTATGTACCTATCTGGGGCGGCATATCTGGTGGCAGATGCTGATGACGTTTTTGCTGCGCGACGGCTCTCGCAATGCCTTTGATGGGGATCGCAACAGCGGCCAGTTGCCGGAGAATCTGCTGCAACTGTGTGCTCAGGAGTGGGATGAACAGCGGCTGGGCCAGCGCCGCACCGTGACCTGTTCGGAGAACGCCAAGAAGCACGCGTCGCGGGTTGCCGTCAAGGCCGTCGCGCAACTCGCGGTGCTCATGGTGCGCCGTCTCATGCAGATGCGCCTGCTGGATGATGCCCGGCTGTTCAACCGCTGGTGGCTGATCGCCATCGACGGTACGCTGCAGGATCGCGGCCGCGACACCCCGAGCGGCGAGGCTCGCTACCGGTACGTCGTGGAAGCCAAGTTGGTCGGGCCGCAAGGAACGATGTTTGCCCTGATGACGGAGTTCCGGGACCTGTACAACCCGGTTCTGGAAAAGGAGGATTGCGAACTGAATGCCTTCCGGCGGCTGGCCCAACGGCTACACGCGGAGTTCCCCAAGTTACCCATCTGCCTGCTCATGGATGGCCTTTACCCAGTCCAACCGGTCTTCGACCTCATCGTCTCGTACGGCTGGAAGTTCATCGCTACCCTGCGGGAAGGGCGCCAACCTACCGGTTGGGACGAGGCGGTCCAGACCACGCTGCTGAGTCCCTCCCAGGTCGTCCAGTGCCGCCGAAAAGGCGAGGAGGGAATGGTGGAGCAAACCTTGCGCTGGACCCAACAGGTCCCTTTCGGGACCCACGCCTTCCAGGTACTGTTCAGCGGGGAAATCAGTCCTGTCGCCGCCACGCTGTGGGCTTGGGTCACCAACTTCACGCTCTCGCACGAACGGGTGCAGGCCATTGCCAACCGGGGTGGCCGTGCTCGCAACGGCATCGAGAACGTTTTCAATGTCGAGAAGAACGGCGGGTTCGGGCTGGAGCACGCCTTTTGCGCCCATACTCAGGCTTCACAGAACTACCACCTCATCATGCAGGTGGCTCATATCATCGAGCAACTCATGGTCAACGGCTTGCTTCGGCGCCTCACCCTCGCCTGCCGCAAAGTCACCGACTCCAAGTTGATCGAACTGCTTCGCTCAAGTCTGCTCTACGTGCGCATCGACCCCATGCTACCTTCCTTCGGCCAGCTCCGCTTCTGCTCGTCCGCGTAACCTCTCGCGCAGCAGGCCCTCCCGCCCGAACCCGCCTGCCTTCAGCGACGCCTCGACACCCATCGCCTACCGATGGGGCCGTTACGCTTTACCTCACGTACTCCACCCTCGTCCTCCCCTCGCTCCATCCAGCCTCCCACTCCTATGGAGTTGGAACCGCTG
>CAZQKI010000416.1:0-1966 GCA_964592855.1 uncultured Lentisphaerales bacterium | reverse complement strand
CTTTAACGAATGAAAAATCCCCACACAAGCCCGGAAGCGCCCATTGAACCCTGTCCCCGGAACCCCTCGATGCGCGGTAACGCAGTGGCCGCGCCTCCTTCGGCGCCGTTGACGAATCGTGCCCGGGGGTGTTACGCTTGCCCCGTTTTGATATCGGATACTCAAACCGGACGAAAGATGATCGACATGGCCCTCATGAGCGACCGGCTGAATGCAGCCTTGGCCCTGGCGCGCGAGACGCGGATCGCCGTGATCGGGGAGGGGGTGCTTCGGCAGGTGCCGGAGATTTTCAGAACCCAGTTTCCCGGGCAGCGGGCGGTCGTCGTGGCCGATCCCAGAACCTGGCGGGCGGCGGGGGCAGCGGTGCAGGACGCGCTGACCGGCGCGGGACTTGCCGGCGGCGACCCCGTGGTGCTTGCGGACGCGAGCCTCGGCGCCACGATGGAGTCTGTCGATCAGGTGACCGCGGCGCTGAAGGCGCGCGGCGGGCCGGCCGTCGCCGTCGCCGTCGGCTCGGGCACGATCAACGACTTGACCAAACTGGCCTCGCATCATCTGGGGCGCCCGTACCTGGTGGCCGGCACGGCGGCTTCGATGGACGGCTACACGGCGTTCGGCGCCTCGATCACGGACCGGGGCGCCAAGCAGAATTTCGCCTGTCCCGCACCGCAGGCGGTGGTGGCCGACCTGGAGGTGATGCGCCGGGCGCCGCCGGAGCTGCTGGCCGCCGGGTATGGCGACCTGACGGCGAAAATCGTTTGCGGCGCCGATTGGATCCTGGCCGATGCGCTGGGGATCGAGCCGATCGACGCACCGGCCTGGGCGATTGCCCAGGAGGGGCTGGGCGCGGCGCTGGAGAACCCCGCCGGCCTGTGCCGGGGCGAGTCCGCCGCGCTCGGCGCGTTTGTCGAGGGGCTGCTGCTGGGCGGGTTTGCGATGCAGCACCTCCGGAGCAGCCGCCCCGCATCGGGAGCGGAGCATCAGTTCAGCCACTTGTGGGACATGGAACGTCACACGCACAACGGCGCCGCCCCCTCGCACGGCTTCAAAGTCGGGGTGGCGACGCACTTCATCGCCATCCTGTACGAGCAGGTGCTGGAGGTTCCGTTCGACCGGCTGGATGTGGCGGCGGCCTGTGCGCAATGGCCGGATCGGGAAGCCGCCGAAGCGCGTGCGCGCGAGTTGTTCGCCGCCAGTGATTTCCCCGACCTGGGGCTCCGCGAAACACAGGCGAAGTACGTCGCACGCGAACGTCTGGAGGACGAGCTGAACCGGCTGCGCGCGACCTGGCCGGAGATCCGGACGCGTCTGCGGAGACAGTTGCTCCCGTCGGCGGAGATCCGGCGGCGGCTTGCGGCGGTCGGCGCGCCGGTCGATCCCGGGGCGATCGGCATCTCGCGTGCGCGGATGGAAGCGAGCGTGCTGCGGGCGCAGCACATCCGCCGGCGCTACACCGTGCTGGACCTCTGTCTGCGGACGGGTCTGCTGAATCAGCTTGCCGGAGAGGCCCTCGATCGGCTTTACTTACACCCGTGCCGTCACGGTACACACGAATGACCGGAAGGAAGATGCCTGCATGAACCCAACACGTCAACCCTGTTTCGACAACCTGCTGCGCGTGCTGCGGCGCGAGCCGACGGAGCACCCCGTCCTCTTCGAGTTCTTCCTCAACCAGCGCCTGTACCGGCAACTGCTCGGCTCGCGCCGGGAGAACGACGAGAACCCGCTCGCCTACGCCCGCAACCTGATCCGCGCCTTCGCGGCCGCCGGCTACGACTACGCCTCGTTCGCCGGCGGCTGGCTCTTCGACTTCGCCCGGAACAGCCAGGCGCACCTGAAAACCGTCTCGCTCAACGATGGCGTCATCATCACCGACCGCGCCAGCTTCGACGCCTATCAATGGCCCGACATGGACCGCATCGATTACTCGATCCTCAAGACGCTCGAGGCCGACCTGCCGTCCGGC
>CAZQKI010000415.1:0-1991 GCA_964592855.1 uncultured Lentisphaerales bacterium | reverse complement strand
CGTCGAGCGATCCCCCGCTTCCATCACGACCGCCTCATTCGCCGCCGTCGGCGCCTTATGTGCGCCGGAAGAGCAGGTCCATCAGATCGGCCCCGCGCATGTGCCCCAATCCGCCCTGCTGGCAGGCGATCTCATCGTAGCTCAGCACCCCGTCGGGAGCGAATCCCGGCCGGCGTACCGCGACGGGAACCGCCGTCCGGGAGTGCTTGCCCGTCGCCAGCGGCACGGGATGGTCCGGGAGGACGACCAGGGTGGTCGAGGGATCGACGGCGGCGATCACGCGGGCGACGAGGCGGCGGTCGAAGTCCTCGATCGTCCGCAGCTTCAGCTTCAGATCCTGCGCATGCGAGACTTCGTCGATCGCCTCGACATGGACATAGACGAAGTCGTGGTCGCGGATCGCCGCGATCGCCGCATCCGCCTTGCCTTCGTAGTTGGTGTCGATGTAGCCCGTGGCGCCCGGGACCGGTATGACGTCCATCCCCATGCAGCGGCCGAGCCCGTTGATGACGTCGACGGCGGAGATCACCGCCGCCCGGATGCCATAGCGCTCGCCGATGTGGTGGATGGCGCCGGCCTGTCCGCCGCTCCATGGCCAGATGGCGTTGGCGGCCCGCCCCTTGAGGATCGCCGAGGCCCGCGCGACGAGGTCGCGCAGGAGTGCGGCGGTGGTTTCCCCGGAGGGATTTTTGGCGCGGGGCAGGTGCTCCGCCGCGCGGTTGCCGTGGTTGTCGTCGGGCTTGCCGCAGTCGACCTGGGCGTTGAACTCGGGGCCGGAGAGGACGAGGAGGTTGCGGTAGCTGACGCCGCAGTGGAAGCGGATGCGGTCGCTGCCGAGGGCGGCGTTGAGCAGGCCGATCGCCTCTGCCGCATCGGCCGGCGCAATGTGGCCGCCCGAGAAATCGCGCAGGATGCCCGCTTCATCCACGCTGACGAGGTTGACGCGGAAGCAGACCTCGTGGGGTTGAAGCCGGATGTTGCGGCTGGCCGCTTCGAGCGGGCCGCGCCCGCACAACTCGGTGGCGAGATCGCAGCCGAGAACCGACATGTTGGCGACATCGCTCGACGTCGGAAAGCCTTCGGGAAGGGTCAGCAGCGTGCCGCTGCGTCCCTCGCGGGCGATGCGATCCATGGCCGGCGTGTCGGCCGCCTGCAAAGGGGTCCGGTTGCCCAGTTCCGCGATGGGTTCGTCAGCCATGCCATCGCCCAGAAAGAGAATCGTTTTGTGCGGGCTCATGGCGGGGAGTCTGGCAAAGCCGGGGCCGTGCTGTCAATCCTGGAACACGGACGGGTGGAAATTCCGGCGCAACCATGCTTCTGGGTGGTGAAGGAAGCGGCACGGTGCCGTCAGTCTGCTTCACATTGCGGAGGAAGGATTCCATGAAAATGCAAACCCTGCTGCTCCAGACGCCCGCCCACATCGGCAAGCGCGACGCCTGTCTGGAGGAACTGCGAAACCTGGCGCTGGATCCGACGGAGATCGGGTGGAAGGACGATTGCAGCCCGGCGGCAACGCAGGCGCTCGAAACAATCCTTGCCTGGGTCCGCCGCTGGCAGGCCGCCGACGGCAACCGCGAGCGGCTGGTGAAAACGGGATGCCAGGTGCCGCCCGTCCATCCCGGCTGCGATCACGAGCAGGATTGGTATTGCTTCGCGCGCTGGATGCGTCGGGAGCCCTTGACCTGGACCTACGAGGACACCCATGGCGCGCTGCCCGAAGCCGACTCCCTGACGGAGCTTCAGATTGCTGCGCTCCTGGATGAAATCGAGGCGCACCTGGGGGCACGCGGGGTGTCGGTCGATCTGGCGGACGCGATGCCGGAACGCGAGGTCTATCGCTGGCTTCGCGAGGACCTGCGAGCCCACACCATCGAGTTCCTGTCCCCCCAGACCCATCTGGTGCTCGATGGATGCGATGGAGACTGCGCCGGTTGTTTTCAGCGCAGATGGTGTCCCCTGGCGGTAGAATACGAGGCCGGAGAGGCCTGAGG
>CAZQKI010000414.1:0-1997 GCA_964592855.1 uncultured Lentisphaerales bacterium | reverse complement strand
CGCATCACTTCAACGGCCTGGTCGAGGGTGATCGGATAGGGCTTGTTGCGGCGGATCGCGGCGTGCAGGTGGTTCCACATGGCGTGCATCGAAAAGGCGTCGGAGGGCTCGACGACCACATCCTGCTCCAGCCACGGGAGTGTTTCCGGCGTTCCGAAGCTGCCCAGCTTGGGTGTCCGGACGCTGGCGCGCCGGCGTGCCAGCTTGGCGGCGGGGTCCAAATGGCGGAGGTGGATGGTCTTGCCCGACAGGGTCAGAGCCCCGCGCGTCCCCGTGGCCGTGCATTCCGGTTCGGACACAATGCGTCCGCCCGAAATCTCCAGATCAACCGAAAGCCCCGCGCTGTTGCGGAGAATGATGCGTACGAAGTCCTCGGCATCGCCCACGGCGGCCACGCGCTTGAGCTCGGAGAACATGTGGGCGGGCGGCGCTCCGAGCAATTGCAGGGCCTGGTCGATCAGATGCGGGCCCCAGTTGAGCAGCTGTCCGCCGCCGCAGCGCTTGACGGCCTGCCAGTCGTCGCGGCGCTGATAGGAGCCGCGGCGGAGGCGGATGTCGTAGACCGTCCCGAGCAGACCGCCGGCCAGGATCTCCCGGACCTTGTTGAAGCCGGGTTCGAAACGCCGGTTGTGGCGGACGAACAGCCTGTTGCCGGCCTTGATGGATGCCGCGCGGAGCTTGATCGCCTCTTCGTAGTCCATGGCAATCGGCTTCTCGATCAGCACCCAGCGCTTGGTTTTGAGCGCCGCCAGGGCGTGATCGAAATGGTCGTCTGACCGCGTGGCGATGTCGACCAGTTCGACATCGGCGTCGCCCAGCAGATCGGCATAGGCGCGATAGGCGCGGCACCCCAGTTGCTTGCAGGCCTGGTCGCGGCGTTCTTTGACGGGATCGCACACGGCCACAATCTTGAACTGTTCAGCGTAGGTTGCCAACTCGGGAAGGTGCATGCCCAGTCCGGCTCGCCCCAAGCCTACCAAGCCGACACGAATGGGGCCACGGGAATCATTGTCCATGGAAAACCTCAAAGAGAAAGGAGAAAAACAAGAACGATTGCAAAGCAAACGTAAACCTTTTATATTACGCTTAACTCTGTATGTGCACAAGTCAAAAGAAGCCTGTTGCAAACGACGCGGGTTCCGCAGTTGCCGCACGTCCGCCAAAACCGTCCTGGCTGCGGGTTCGCGCGGGAGGCGGGGGGCATTTCCAGGCGACGGGTGACCGCTTGCGCGTCCATCGTCTGCACACCGTCTGCGAGGCCGCCCACTGCCCCAACCTGGGGCATTGCTGGTCGTGCGGACGCGCCACGATCCTGATTCTCGGGGACCGGTGCACGCGCGGTTGCCGCTTCTGCAATGTCGACAAGCGGGAGGTCCTGTCGCCGGACGGCAGCGAGCCGGAACGCGTTGCACAGGCGGTGCGCGAGAGCGGCCTGCGCGAAGTGGTTCTGACTTCGGTGACGCGGGACGACCTGCCCGATGGCGGGTCCGGCCATTGGGCGGAGACGATCCGGGCGGTCCGTGCGCGCTGTCCGGACGTGATGATCGAAGTGCTGGTGCCGGATTTTTTGGGCGACCGTGCAAGCCTCGGGCGCGTGCTCCAGGCGGCGCCGGATGTCTTCGGACACAATCTCGAAACGGTGCCGCGTCTCTATGCCGCGGCGCGCCCGCAGGCCGATTTCGAACGGTCGCTCGGGGTCTTGAAGCTGGCCGGAGCGGTCGGCATCATTACCAAGACGAGCCTGATGCTGGGCCTGGGTGAGCGCGAAGAGGAGGTCGTCGAGGTCCTGTGCCGGGCGCGTGCGGCCGGGGTCGACATTCTCTATCTGGGACAGTATCTGCAACCCTCCCCGCGCCATCTCCCCGTCGCCGAATACATCACCCCCGAACACTTCGATCGCTACGGCGCCAGGGCGCGCGAACTGGGTTTCGGCTTCGTCTCTTCGGCGCCGCTGGTCCGCAGTTCCTATCACGAGGAAGGCCAAAGCCGCTTCGTCG
>CAZQKI010000413.1:0-2024 GCA_964592855.1 uncultured Lentisphaerales bacterium | reverse complement strand
ACGCCTGGTGCGAGCACTCTGAACACTTCACGCGCGGCTTATTGCACAGTCCGGGTGCCCAATCGTGATCGCAAACCGGAGCGTAGCCTTTCGTCCCCTTCTTCTTGTTCTCCCACAGTCGCGGGTAGACCGACTCCCGGCAGCGGAACAGAGTAAGGAAGAGTGACACCCGATTGTCAGCAGTGACAGGGACCGCCGTGACAGGTGGCTGTCCCAAGGGAGCGCCCAAGATCGGGGGCGCATCAAGGTAAGCCTGACGCTCAAGATCGCCTAATTGGCGCAACAGTTCATTACGTTCTCGTTCGACAACCAGCAATCTGTCCCGTACTTGCTGGATCCCGTTGTTAGTCCCTTCTGCCATGGTTCTGGTCGGGCCTGGTCAGGCATCAAGCGCCTTCTGGAGGTTGTCCGACGCAGCGGCACGTTTCCGCTCGTTCTTCGGCCAGTTATTGATGCAGTCGGATTTCATTGCGTTGTCATCTGGCAAGCTGCTGCCTGGCCACATTCCTGCTTTCTATCCTTATATGTTGCACGTGAACTGGTTACGAAGAGGGACTTGCAACCTATTGCAACTTCATTGCTTTTTGCGTTGCTCTGGGTTGCAATCCGAGTCGGCTGACCCCGGACAACCACTTAAACGACAAGTTACTCCTCAATCCGCCACATTTCAATCTTGCCGTAACTGGGCGAGCGGCCGCACTGATCGCTCGCCACGCAGGGCCTCAGTCTCGCAAAATGAGCGCGCCTAGGGATTGTCCACGGAGAGCAGGCAGACGTAGTGCGCCAGGGTGCGAGGGAACTGGCTGTTATCCGGCTGACGATGCGCTTCTCGATTGACGCCATAGACGATTTCCCTTGATACGTAACGAAAAGCGCCCTGTTTTCGTTACACACTCAACAGGGTCCTGCATGCGTGTCTGATGGCAGGCGGATCCCAGCGCCTCGCAGGGATTAAGTCAGAAAATGGGGCTCTCGTTTCTGACAGAACCAGCCCTCCTGCAGCTCTTCCTGGGCAGAATCAGAACGGGAGTATCGCCTGCGGAGCCGGCGCGGGGGACGGGACGATGTCCGCGGCGTCTTTGAGGCAGACACGGGCGTAACCGCGCTGGTTCTTGTCATTCCGCTCGATGTCGGTGCGTTTGTGGGCGCGGTGAACCGAGACCATGTGGTCACAGACCTGGCTTTCGAATTGGCGGACGGTGACGGCCTGCCAGCCTTGGGAGGCGCAGAAGGCATTATAGGCGGTGAGGAGTTCGGACACTGTAACGTCTCCCGCCGGGTCCGCCGTAACACACTTGGTGACGAAGTGGCGGACGCTGTCCGACTCGCACAACAGCGCATCAACGCGTTGCTTCTGGGCATCGGTGAGTTGGATACGCCCGTGCTCGCGCAGTTCCGCCAGCAGATGGACGGCGCCGTCGATGCACCAGTTGAGGATGCCGGACCCCTCGGTCCGGACCAATTCGCGCGCAAAGTGCGGAATCGGCTTGGCGGTCGGGGGCAGGGTGAAGTCGATGATGAGCATACGGCGGCGCCAGGCCTCGGTGTCCGAATCCAGCCGGACATGGAGCCGGGAGTTGGTCGTGATGATGACGGCGAAGTCTCCAGTGACCTCAAACCGGTGTTTGACGTTCTTCTGCTCGGCACTGAGGCGGTCGCCACCGGTAAGGGGTTTGAGCACATGGGCCGCCCGATTGTCGAGAAAATCACCGGGCACATCTTTGCCGCAGAGGAGCGTCTTGCCCAGGAATCCGGCGATCTCGAAACGCTCGGTGAGCAGGTGGACGCGGAGTTGTGCCACGTTGTGGGAGCCGATGATGGTCTCCAGCACCTCCACAAGCGTCGATTTCCCGCCGCCGGCCGTGCCGCGCAGGATGAGGAAGCGCTGGGCGGGATTACCGCCCAGTAGGCAGAGCCCTGCATATCGTTGCAGAAGCGAAATGTCGTCCTCAGGCAGGGCTGGCCCGAGGAGTTCGTCCAGGAACCGGGGACAGATGGCGTTGGGCTCATAACGGATTTCCGAC
>CAZQKI010000412.1:0-2030 GCA_964592855.1 uncultured Lentisphaerales bacterium | reverse complement strand
CCACGTCCGGGTCTGGCTCAACGGCCTCCTCCTCGGCGCCAACGACGACCCCTTCCTCCCGTTCGAGTTCGACTTCAGCCCCGATGTCCACCCCGATGGACGCCACGTGCTGGCGGTGGCTGTGGACCGCGAACCCCGCCCCGACGATGTGCCGGGCGCCCACACGGGATGGCGGCGACAGATGGGCATCCTCCGCGATGTCCGGGTGACCGCCTCCGATTTCCTACGGGTGGAGGGTGTCCGAATCGAAGCCGATCCCGCCGACGGCACGCTTCGGGTGCAGGCTCGCATCGTCAACAGCCGCTCACGACCGGTCCAGGCGCGTGCCGCAGCCGAGATCGCAGACCCCGATGGCGCCGGCCTCCGGCAAATCGATCTGGGCGAAGTCCGTCTGGCCGCCGGCGGCGAAGCGACGCTGTCCGGAGACGCTCACGTGGCGGCCTGCCGACCCTGGTCGCCTGCCGACCCTGCCTTGTACCGTGCTCGGGTTGTCTTACGCGAGGAGGGCCGGGAAGTCGATTGCTGCGAACGATCCTTCGGCTTCCGACGCCTCGAGGCCCGCCCCGACGGACTCCGCCTGAACGGCGAACGACTCTTCCTGACCGGCTTCAACCGGCACGAAGACTCCCCCCGCACCGGCCTGGCGGAGGACCGGGAGATGACGCGCCGCGACCTGGAGCAAATGAAGGCTTCGGGCGCCAATTTCGTCCGCCTCTGTCATTATCCACACGCCTCCACCGAACTCGACGTCTGCGACGCCCTCGGGCTGATCGTGCTATCGGAGATCCCCCTCTACTTCTGGAACAATGCCGATTCGGGGCGGCAGAACCAGGAGGCGCGGGCGCATCGGGGGGCGCGCCAGCTCGAACGCATGATCACCCGCGATGCCCACCACGCCAGCATTCTCTTCTGGTCGGTCAGCAACGAGACCAACGAAACCTTTCCAGAGGTGGCCGCGTCCAACCAGACGCTTGTCGAGCAGGCGCACCGGCTCGACCCCACCCGGCTGGCCGTCCATGTGAGCAACCGCTGGAAGACGCATCCGATTTTCGACGCAGACGACGTCATCTGCGTCAACGCCTATCCCGGCCTTGACTCACGTATCTGCGGACGCGGCCCCGACTACGACGTGAGCCGCGCCACGGAAAACTGGCGCGAGGAGCTCGCCCGACTGCATGCGCGCTACCCCGCCAAGCCCATATTGATCATGGAATTCGGCGCCGCCTCCATCGAAGGCACCACGGGGCATTTCTACGGCGAAGACCGGCATGCGGCGATTCTTCAGGCCGAGTTCGCCGCGTTCGACGCCCCATACATTTGCGGCGCGACCGTCTGGTGCTGGGCCGATCATCCCTGGCCGCCCGGCCGCTTCTTCGGCGGCATGCCAGACAGTCCCTACGGCCTGCTGACCCGCGACCGGCGCCCCAAGGCCGCCTTTCATGCCGTGCGGCGCATGTTTCACGAGCGACAGGGACAGCCCGAACCGGTGCAGCCTCCGTCTCCGACCCGCCTCCTGATGGTCCGTCGCAATTTGGATAACCTCCCCGAACCTTGCTTCCCCGAGGGCTGCGGCATCCGTGGCATGCGCCCCGACGATATCGGACTCTGGACCGACATCCAGACCGACGCCGAACCGATCCTGCGCATCACGCCCGACCTCTTCCGGTGCGAATTCGGTCACGACCCACAGGCCTGGGGACGCCGGTGCTTCATTCTGACCGATCCGCGCGGCCTGGGCATCGGCACGATCAGCGCCTGGTACGACCGCGATTTCCGTGGCGCCGACGCGGGGCGGATCCACTGGTTGTCGGTCCGGCGCACCTGGCAGGGCCAAGGCCTGGGGCGGGCCGGGCTGGCGCACGCCATGCGCGTGCTCGCCCAGTGGCACGACCGCGCCTATCTCGTCACCAGCACGGAGCGTCTCGGCGCCATCAATCTGTACCGCGACTTCGGCTTCGAGCCCGACGAGCCGGGAAGCCAGGTTGGTGTTCCTTAATACAGAAGGTAATTGCGGAGTGCAATTGCTTCCG
>CAZQKI010000411.1:0-2049 GCA_964592855.1 uncultured Lentisphaerales bacterium | reverse complement strand
CCGGCGACCGCATTGTTGGAGATGACAATGAAGTTACGCGGGATATCAACCTGACCGCACAGGTTCAGAGCGGCAAAAATGCCCGCCAAGCCGACTGCCATGGAAACGCACGGACGCATATTTGTATGCATAAACACCCCGCAACGACCGACTAGGCTTCACCGTCAGATGGATCTGCAAGACCCAACTCAGCAAAAAACTGACAAGATTTTACTTGCTAACAAACGCCCTGTCAATGGGGTAAAAATGATAAATGAAAATTTCGACAGCGCAACGAGGTCATTCCGTCTGGCGGACGGCAGCGGCCGGGGTGGCGGGAACCGGCTCGATCCAGGGCCGACCGGTGGTGAAGCAGGCGCGCATCGTCGCCGCCTGTTTCCGGCGCTCGGGCGCGGCGGACGCGTCGCCTTCAAGCTGTGCGGTCAGCCGGACGGCCTGTTTAAAATCGCCGGCGGCCGCATCGGCCGCCGCGCGGAGGAGCTTCACGAACACGGGATCATGGCCAAGGGCCTCGAGACGGTCGCAGCAGGCGAGCGCCAGAACCGAATCGCGGTCTTCCGGCATCGTCGACAGGAACCAGGCCGCATGGCTGAGAAGGGTGGGCGAAGCGTCGGGCAGTTCAGCCAACTGGCGCAGGAGGCGGGCCAGCTGCCGCCACTGCGCCTCCCGGAAGAGCAGCAGAATGGCTTGCGCCGTAATCGTCTCGCGCTGCGGCGGATCGACGATTCGCATCAGGGCCGTCATCTCGTCAACGCCCTGCTCGAAGTGGCGCAAATCAAATTCAACGCCGGCGAGTTCCGCACGGGCCTGAAGGTTCGTCGCAGAATCGACCAGCAGGCTCCGGAGGAGGTCCCGAGCTGCCGCCGGTTCGCCCTCGACCTGACGTACAAAGCGGGCGACATGCAGCCGGGCCTCATCCAGGCTCTGATCGGGCGCATACTGCAAAAGGAGGATTCGCTGGTCAAGTCCGCGTGTGAGCACATTGGGGGGAAAGACGATGGGACGCATCCAGGGGGGAATGACCTTGTCGAAGAGGGCCCGCCGTCCGAAGGCGTTTTCATAGGATACGCCGGGAGCCGGCGCCGGGTGGAGGACGCGGAAGAATGGCTCGATGAAATTCTCCCAGTTCATGAAGGCGACATGCGTGATCCGATGCCGCTCCATGAACGCCTGGACCTCTGACTCGCTCTGGGCGTTGAGCGCGGCGGCGGCGGCCTTGAGCCCCTCGACATTCTCCCAATAGAGCGTCCCCACGGTCCTGAACCCGCCCAACGCGGCCAGCAGGCACGAGCTGTTGGGACTGCTCAGCAGGACGACGGGCTTGCCGCCCGCGCTTTCGCGCAGCGCATAGGCCATTTGCCGGTGCAGCAAGGCCATGGCCTGGCCGGGCGACATGGCGGTCTCCACACCGCGGCGCCAGTTGGACACCGGGTCCGCGATGCAGGCTTTGAAGACGGGAGCCGCCAGCAGGGCGGCAAACGCCAGCAGGAGAACGGCGGCAAGGATTCGCAGCGGCCTGCGCGGCGCGGCCAGACGCCAGTACCGCGGAACCGCCAGGCCCGCCAGCGCGATGTAGAGCGGACCGAGAATCAGGCCCCAGCGGGATTGGTAGAACTGCAGCGCGGTCAGCAGAAGCACCGGCAGAAGCAGCGTCAGCAGCGACGCTCTGGCGCCCCGTCCGACACGCCGGATGCACAGGAGCACGACAGACGCCAGCGGCACCACCTGCAGCCACAGGAAAAAGCCCTGCCACGACATCGACCCGATCGCGATGCGCTTGAGGACCGGCAGGAATTCGACGATGTTCTGGTGCAGCCGCCAGATGAAGGGATCCTTGGGCAGGTAGATCTCGGGAGGGCCGAACAGAATCAGCGCCGGCAGCGTGGCAAGGGCGGCCGCCGGCCAGGCCGTTTCCCGCCAGGGGAAGGACTTCAGGGAGCGGGACGGTTGCGCGGCCCATTCGCCGATCCGCGCGAGGATACACCCACCCCCCAGCCAGGCCAGCGCATAGAAGGGATGATTGACCTCCAGGCGCAGCCCCAGGTGCGA
>CAZQKI010000410.1:0-2105 GCA_964592855.1 uncultured Lentisphaerales bacterium | reverse complement strand
GCGTTTGCTGAGCAGTTGCGTGCCGCCGGGGATCCGCTCCCTGGCGCGGCGATAGAGATCCTGGGTCTGGGTGCCGAATACTCCACTCATGATACGAAGCTCCTGTATAGGCCGTGAAAATGTCGCCGCAGTCCTTCCTGAATGTCGCCCGGCACGCGCGACTGATAGCCGGCCACGAGTTGTTCGACCCGCTCGTGCGCCCGTTCCAGCATGGGACGGCCGTCGCCGTGTCCGCCGCTGAGGTCGAACCCATCGTCCCGGAAGAACTCATCCGACCGCATGAGCTCGACCGTCAGGTCATCGTCCAGGAACTGCCCGCCGGGGCCGACCCGTTCGAGGTTGGCGGTGGCCAGACGCAGGTCGTCGGTGCGGATGCCGCGGGCGAGATGCCGGGCGGCGCGCAGATAGGCCTCTTGCATCACCATCATCTCGGCGGACATGCCCATGGCGTTGTGGCACGAACCGAACCCGGAGATCAGGTCCGCGCGCGAAGCGTGCGCGGCCTGCATGAACAGCATCCCCTCCGCGCCGGACTGCGGGTCGTAGCGGTGCGTCATGGCGCCGCCGCACTCTGCCCAGGTCGGCATCTTCTCGGCTCGACCGAGTTCGACGGCCGCGATCTTCCACAGCACCTTGTCCAGGGTGTAGTAGAGATCGGCGCCGGTCTGCAGGTCGGTCACGGACAGGCCGGTGGCGTAGATCACGGGATGCCCCGGCCGCAGCAACTGGCTCATGGTCGCGATCATGAGCACCTCGATATGGGCCTGCAGCAACGTCCCGGCGATCGAATACGGCGCAGTCGAACCGGCCATCGGGCAGATGGTCGGCTGGATCGCGAACCCGCGGTTGACGGATCGTTTGAGCAGTTCGATGTTGATCGCGTTCAACACCAGGGGCGAGCCCGTGGCGACGGCTGACGTGATGAGGCCGGCAAGGTCCCCGCCGCGCGCCAGGATCTTCGCGATGCCCATCCACTCATCAAAGGCTTCCAGGCCCGTGGCCATGACATGGTAATGCCGCGTGTGGTTGAGCAGGTGAATCTCCAGGGCGCGCAGGCTGGACGCCGGCCCCGCGACATCCGTGACCGGATAGTCCATGCGGCTGATCCCGATCACCGGGTCCAGCTGCTCGGCGATGATCGTATGCCGCCGCACGTCTTCAAGACAAGGCCGGCGCGGTTCACCGGTGCCGTAGTCAATGATCCACGGGTCCGTGACAATCGCCGCGCCGTAGGGCGCGCCGCCGCCCACCTCCCACGTTTCGCCCAGGATATTCCGGACGGTGTACCGGCTGGGCACGGTGGCCATCAGTTCGGCCAGCAGGGCGCGCGGCAGCCGGACCCGGCTCTGCGCCTCGTCCACCCGCGCTCCCCTCGCCTTCGCTCTGGCAAGCAACTCCCCATCCTGCACGACAAACCCGTGTTTCTCAATGTGCACCAGCCCGGCCTCACGGATCTGCTCGATCTGCTCGTCCGACAACACCCGCCACTTACCTTGTACACTCACGTTTCCCACCTCTCATTTCACTCGTCACGTTTCACTCCTCACGCCTCACGTCTCACGTTTTACGTCTTACCCCTTACGTTTTACGCCTTACGTCTCACGCCTCACGTCCTCAGTACCGCCCATACCTCTCCACTAATTCCGGCAACATCGCGATCCGCTCCCACGGCGCGTCGGTGGGCACCTGGTCGCCGGCGGCCATGATCAGCCGCGGCGAGGCGAGGCGGGTGTCGAGCCAGCGACGGACGCAGTCCACGAAATACGAATAACTGTCGGGGTTGAACACACGCTCCTCGTAAAGCGAGCCCAGCGGCGTGGTGATACGGGTGCAAAACACGCCGTTCTCGGTGCGCGATTCCGTCTTCACTTCCGGATCCCCGCTGGAGAGCGTGTAGAACCCGCCCATCTCGCAGTAGGCCACCGCGCCGACCTGCTTGTGCAACTCCACCAGGCCATGCTCGACGCCGGCGAGCCCCGCCAGGTTGAACGGCACATTCCGGTTCTTCTTGTACCAGTGGGACAAATCCAGGCACAGCGGCACCTGGTCAGGCTTCCGCCCCTGGTACACCGCCCGCACACGCTCATTCGGTTTCATCTTCACGC
>CAZQKI010000409.1:0-2127 GCA_964592855.1 uncultured Lentisphaerales bacterium | reverse complement strand
TCACAAGCAAATCGGTTGCCAACACACCCGGGGAAATGTAGGGATCTTACCAAGGTTTATCAATCTTATGGACTTCAACGGAGCGCCTGCCGACAGCCTGCTTTCCTGCTTGCCTTTTGTCCGAAAAAGTTGCAGTATTTCGGACAAATGAACCACCTGTTTCCGACGTAACACCATGCCAAGCAATCCAATACAGAATAGCGTCGAGAGCCGGATCGGCCGCCATGTGGGCCGTTGCGGGCGCGGCACTGTCTTCACTCCGGCCACGTTTTCCGGTTGGGGCAGCCGGGCGGCCATCGACAAGGCGTTGCAGCGGTTGGTGGCGCAAGGCGTCCTCCGGAGGCTCTCCCGGGGCTGGTACGACAAGCCCCGGACGGACGAACTTCTCGGGCCCTTGTGGCCAACCGTCGAGAGCGTGGTCAAGGCGCTGGTCGGCAGGGAGAAGTCGCGCGTTCAGCCCGCCGGCCTGTACGCGGCCAATTTGCTGGGGCTGTCCGAGCAAGTTCCCGCCAAGATCGTCCTTTTGACGGACGGCACCGGCCGCTCCGTGCGGATCGGGCCGATGCAGTTGCTCCTCAAGCGCGCGTCGCCCCGCACCATGCGGGCGGCGGGAAGGCTCGGCGGACTGGTCATCCAGGCGCTGAAGAGCCTGGGGGAGCAACACATCACGCCCGAAATCCTGGCACGCCTGCGCGCGCGCCTGCCCGCCCCCGAGCGGGCCCGGCTTCTCGATGACGCGGCCTTGGCGCCGGGCTGGATGCAGCCGATTCTGCGCGATCTGGCCCGGATGCCTTCGCCCCCGGAGAAGCAGGCGAAAACGAAGCGCGCATCGTCGGGAAGGACACCCGGAACATGAACCCCACGAAGTCCTTTCTTTCTCTGAGCCCGCAGCGACGCGGGCTCGTGTTCGAGCAATCCGCCGTCGCCCGGGCGGTCGATCCCGTCATCGTGGAGAAGGAATTCTGGGTATGCTGGCTGTTGGGCGTGCTGTTCTCCATCCCCGAACTCGCCCCGCACATCGTCTTCAAAGGCGGCACTTCGCTCTCCAAAGTGTTCGGCGTGATCGACCGCTTTTCGGAAGATGTGGACCTCTCCGTGTCGCCGGCCTTTGTCGGCGCGGATCCGCGTCTGCTGGATGAAAGTGTCAGCCGCACCCGCCGCGACAAGGCCATGGCGGAGATGCAGCGCCTGTGCGCCCAACAGACCGAAGGGGTCATCGCGCCGGTTCTCGAAGGTGTCCTGCTGGAGCTTCTTGGGCCGCCGACGGCAGTCGCTCGTTGGCTGGCCTACGAACTGGACGACCAGGCCCATTCGCCCATCCTGAACTTCCACTACCCGACAACGACGACGACGGACTTGCCGTATGTGCGGCGGTCGGTGAAGCTGGAATTGGGTTCCCTGACCGACCAGCAGCCGACGGGACGGCACCCGGTCCGTCCCTGGGTGGCCGAGGATTACCCGGCGATCTTCGGGGACTGGCACTGCGAAGTCACGGCGCTTGAGCTGGAACGGAGCTTCTGGGAAAAGGCGACGATCCTGCATACCGAGTTCTACCGTCCGCCGGAACAACCGCTTCCCGCCCGCTATGCACGGCACTACGCCGACTTCGCGTGCCTGCTTGCCCACCGGCATGCGGAAGCTTATCTGGCGGACAAGACCCTTGCCGCCCGTGTGGTGGAATGGAAGAGCAGGCTCTTTGCGCGGGGATGGGCCCATTACAATCTGGCGAAGCACGGCAGCTTCCGTTTTGTGCCGCCGCTGGCGCGGCGCGCTGAACTGGAGCGCGACTACAGGGTCATGCGCCCCATGTTCCTGCACGAGCCGCCGCCGTTTTCGCATGTGATGGAGCAGTTGGCCTCTGCCGAAAAACGCATCAACGCCATGCGAGGGACACCCCCATGAGCCAGTTCGCCTTCCTCCAATCCGAATGGCCGGCGGTCTTCGAGGCCGCGGGCAAAGCCGAAGCCGCGGTCCACGCCGACCCCCGCACCGCCTGCTTCCACGCCCGCCGCGCGCTGGAGCTCGTGGTCGCGTGGCTCTACAAGCACGACGAGGCGCTGCGGCTCCCCTATCAGGACAACCTTTCGGCGCTGATCCACGACCCCTCGTTCAAACAGGCCGCCGGCG
>CAZQKI010000408.1:0-2143 GCA_964592855.1 uncultured Lentisphaerales bacterium | reverse complement strand
CGCCGGACGATGGCCTCGCGGCAGGCGGCGGCGACCGCCTCGTGGTCGTCCATCGCCTGGCGGTGGATGCCCCAGATCCGGATGAAGGCGTCTTCGTGCGGCGCGGCGACGGCGGCGCCTGCCAAAAGCGCGAGGCACGCCAGGGCAACGGCGACATTCGTCCCGGCGGCACGGAAACACGGAGCCGAAGACGGGAGATTGCGCGGAGGCGCCCCCGCCGGATCTCCGGCTGGCGGATCACCTCCTGTCGGAATCGTTCTTGCAGCCATGGCGACTTCCGGTCAGCGGGTCAGGACAAACATCAGGATGTTCTCGCCGAGCAGGAGCGAGTCGGTGTAGCCGAGGCTGTAGGGATTCTGCGCCAGTTCCCAGCCGCCGGCCAGGCCGCGCGGGCTGTAGACCACGGCGACGTTGCCCGCGACCTTCCAGAAGAGCAGCTCGGGGTCGGCCAGCGATTTTCCCGAGACCTGCTTGAGGGCGTCGGTGGGGGTCAGTTGCGTGATCGCGTTGGGAATCGAGAAGATGGCGTGGCCGCGCAGGGGGGCCTCGGGGGCGACGCCGGGGAGGACCAGCGCCATGAGGTCGCGGAAGGCGCGGTCAAAGGCCTGCCGGCCGCAGCAGGCCTCGGCGATCAGGATGCCGCCGCCGGACAGGTAGGCGCGGAGGGCGGCGATCTCGGGGGGGGCGAGCTTCAGGCGGTCATGTCCCGTCAGGTAGAGCACCGGCATGTCGAAGAGCTTGGGATCGGCCAGGCGCAGTTCGCGGCTGGCGAACTTGACGGGCACCTCGGTCTTCCGGTTGAACTCCTTCAGCAGCATCGAGAGGCCGACATGGCGGGTTTTCCACTCCCCGTCGTAGATCACCTGCGCGATCGCCATGCTGCCGGCCGCCGAGACTTCCCCGCCGTCCTCGTATTTCACCCGCTTGGCGACCTGCTTGGTCCAGTTCTGGATCGTCGAGGCGTAGGAGACGATGTTCATCCCGAGGCGCTGGGCCGACTCGGGGGCATAGGCGAGGATGTTGTCGTCCTCGTAGGGATCCCAGCCCGACTCCATGCCGAAGCGCGAGATGAAGCAGACGGTGCGGCAGTCGATCGTCACCCCCTCGATCCACGGCTCGTTGCCCGTGTAGCCCGAGGCGCGGACTCCGGGGCGGTACTGCACCTGGTCGATGTCGTAGTAGGCGTGGAAGACGGCGTGGTCTGGGGCGAGGCGTTGCACGGGGGTTTCGGGGAAGATCTCCCCCATGACGCGGAGGGCGGAATCGTAGAAGGGCTTCGAGCCCATGCCGGCGTTGAGGATGATCGTGCCGCCGCGGAGGAGGTATTCGCGCAGCTTGGCTTTCTCCTGGGCATTCAGGTCCCAGTGGAAGTGTCCCGAGCGGTAGAGGATCGGGTTCTGCTCGGGATCGGGGTTGATCTCGGCGAAGGACTTGTTTTCGCAGTCGTAGTTGACGTCGGCCATCGCCTTGAGCGAGTTGAGCAGGTTGTTCAGGTCGTTCGGCCGGGCGTTCCAGTCGATCGGCCCGTATTCCGACGTCAGCTTGGTGAACATGACGGGCGGCCGTGGCGGGTTCTTCTTCTCCGAGCGGCTTTGCGGCTGCGCGGGTGGTCCGGGATAGGGGATCAGCGTTTCGCCGCCGCTGATGTTGGCGGGCGGGGGAGGCGGCGCCTTGGGTTGCGGCGGCGCCACGAAGCCCGGCTCCGTCGACCCATCCCCCTCGAAAATGATACCGGCGCCGGCGGCGCCTGCCAGCAGGGCGACGCAGAGGCTTGCCGCCCAAGCCGACGCACCGCGCCGGATCAACATCGTTTTTGCAGCCATGGCGTAACTCCTTCCCCCATTACGAGGAACACGGATAACATAGCACGTCCGTTCGGCAAAAGTACATCGTATAAAACGCCTGCGCACCATGCACCACCTGGCGGCCTCTGGCCGCCAGCCGCGCGACTGGTCTGAGACACCACACGCGGTTTGTTTGCGTATTTCGCTAAGTCTAGTCATTTTACGTTCAATTTGCACTCGATCAACTTTGAGCGGTCCGATACGTCCCGCTCTACCGCTCGCGCCCGGCTCGATGCGTCCGAAAAAGTAGCGCGGGACGTATCGGACCGCGCAGACGCATGCGACGGTGGACGGTCCCA
>CAZQKI010000407.1:0-2227 GCA_964592855.1 uncultured Lentisphaerales bacterium | reverse complement strand
TGGCGAAACATGAGGGCGACTTGTGCCTTTCGAACAAGCTTTCCGAGAAGATTCGCCGTGTGCGCGAATGTAACCTGTAGCTCGGGAATCGAATCATCGCGAATGGGCTTTCTGTTCTTCACGGGCGTGCAACCCGCGGATTTCCGTCCGCACCAGGTCGCAGAGTTCGGCTGGCGCCAGCACTTCGGCATCGGCGCCCCACGACAAAACCCACGATTTGACGTGATACAGCGGCCATGGACCTGCCGTCGAGGCGCTGAACCGGAGTTCGACACCGCCATCGGACAACGTTTTTTTCGTTTCCGTGGCGCTGAACTGGCGGGACAGGATCAGCGGGGCGATGCGTTTGCTGAACCGGACCACCACCTCGGCCACCTTATCCGGATCGCCAATGAACTGGCCGAATGTGGTCTGCAATAGTTTTTCAATGTTAAAGTCACGGGGCATCGTGAAGGTTTGACGCTGCGCCTGGGCCTCGAAAATCCGCGACAGGGCATATTGTCGCACCTCCATGTTCGTCATTCCGGCGGAGGCCAGCAGATACCAGGTGCCTTGCAGATTGACGATGTGATAGGGCCTGACGTTCCGGGTTTTGGTCGGTGGATCGCCATCCTCCCAGGCCTTGCGGTATTGAAACCCCAGCAACCGGTGCTCCCGCGTCGCCGCGATCACTTCCGTCCAGACCTTCGGGTCAACCGGTTCCGGCTTCTCGGGGGAGAAGCTGACGGGTACCAGGGAATCGTGGTGGACGGAGATCTTGCGGTTGAGGGCCTCGGCAATTTCATCATAAGCCTGCTGGAGGTCTTTTGCCACCGGAAGGCCGCGGTATTGCTCCATGACGCGCCGGGCGATCAGCAGCGAGAAGAGGGCGCCATCCGTCAGGTGGATCTGACCCAGCGTCCAGGATGGGTCGTTGTAGAACCAGTGGCTGGCCGCCGTCCCGTCAAAAGTCCTACGGTACTCGTTCCCGACGGGGGCATTCTGGTCACGCAGGAACCGGATGTCCCGGTTGAATGTGCTCAGGGAAGCGTTGTAGCCCTGGGTTTTCAGGCTGGAAATGATCTGCGCCCGGGTGATGCCTCCTGACTTTCGCAGGCACTGGTCGAGCGCCAGAAGCCGGCGCTGGTTCGGCTTGTGAACCAAATCTTTGCTCATCTGCATTCTCCTCTTTGGCACTATTAGCAGGGTTCAGAGGTTGTGTCAACAACTGACACAGGCAATGTTGTATTCTGCCGGCAATCCACCCACCTGGGCTGCATCGCCGCGTGAGAGGGGCAGAATCCGAGCGATCATGAAAACCGCTGAACGACTTTTTATATTGCTGGAAACGGGCAGTTTTGAGCGCTTCCGAAACGCTGCCGGGCAGGTGGATGGTCTGCGCGCCTTCTGCAACCGGCAGGGGGATTTTCTGCTGCACCGGGCAGCGATGAAGGGTTCGCGGGAGGCCTGCGCCTGGCTGATGCGGCAGGGATTGTCGCCCGTTTGCCCTGGATCAGGCGGGGCCACCCCGCTTCACTATGCTGCGGCGGAAGGCGATGTAACGCTCATGCACCTCTTGCTGCGGGAGAAGGAATCCCCGCACTCCCCCGTGAACCAGCATGGCATGACCCCTCTCCATGTGGCCGCGGGCGAGGGACATCTTGCCGTTGCCAGGTATCTGGTGAAAAGGGGCGCCGATCTCCGTGCGCGGGATAAGTTCGGCCGTCTGCCCCTGCACTATGCGGCCGGTGCCGATTGGTTGAAGGTCGTCACCTGGATGCTCCAGCAAGAGGAAAGCCTGATTGAGGATGCCGATGCCTTCGGGCAACGCCCCTTTCACTGGGCGGCGAAGTTTGCGTGCTCGCGGACGGTGAACGAGTTGTTTCAGCGCAAGGCAGACCTGGGAGCCAGCGACATATTTGGACGATCCGTCCTGTTTTTTCTGCAACGCCTCGACGCGTCCTTGCCGATCACGCTGCCGGCGCCCCTCCGGCTGGCGATTGCAGTCAAGGGCCGGAGTTCCCGGCGGCTCACCACGCTCCAGCGCGCCATTTTTGCGGGCGACATCCGGGAGGTCAGGCGGCAGGTGAAGGGCGCGGAGACCCTCAACCGCCCCGACGATCTGGGACAGACAGCCGTACATCTGGCCGCGATGACAGGCAATCGGGATCTCTTCCGCTGGATGGTGAAGAAGGGGGGCGACGCGAAGCTTCCGGATGATTATCACTGGTCGCCGATCAAGTTGTTG
>CAZQKI010000406.1:0-2240 GCA_964592855.1 uncultured Lentisphaerales bacterium | reverse complement strand
ATTTCGTCCCGGGGTTGACATTCAATGGCCATTTCTCGGCCGAGACCGCTCGCACCGCGAGTCGGCGCGATGGTTTTGTGGTCATCCAAGGAAATAACCATGCCTGCCTGCAGTTCAAAATATTCAAAATTCGTTCAGTTGCTCGCGCTAAGCCTTTTTGCCGGTCTCGCTTTGACCGTCCGGGCGGATGTCATCACCTGGACCAATACGGCCGGCAACTGGGCGCAAGGCGGAAACTGGGATCTGCAACGTCCTCCGACCGCCGGCGACCAAGTCGTCATTAACACCGGCGCCTCCATTCTGCTGACCAATGAAACCCCGGTCCTCCTTGCGTTCAACATGAACGGCGGCACGTTGGCGTTCAGCAACTGGACGACACGGCTGCAAGCGACGACGGTCGTTCTTGGCGGCGGAACACTGACTCACACCGGCCCCATCACGGAAGCCGACATGTCCAACCGGGTCTGGGTCGCCTGCACCGACTTGCATCTGGGCACTAACGCCACCATCAGCGTGAACGGCAAGGGCTACAAAGCGGACAATGGAGCAGGCGCCGGCGTCGATATAACAGGCGGCGGCGGGGGTGGCTATGGCGGGCTGGGAGGCTTTACTTTGGGAAAGGCGCCAACTGCACGCGGAGAGCCCTATGGCGTAGCTGCCAACCCGGACGACCCAGGTAGCGGGGGCGGCAGGGCAACCGCAGGCGCAGGCGGCGGAACGGTCCGGATTGAGTGCGCCAGCAAGGCCGCAATCTATGGAACGATCATTGCATCCGGCAGCAATGGCAGTTCCGATGGTGGCGGAGGTTCAGGCGGTGCATTGTTTGTGCAGTGCAATGAACTGGCCGGAAGCCCCAATGGTTTGCTCAGTGCGCCGGGAGGGGGCGGTCAAGACACCGGCGGCGGGGGAGGCGGGGGCCGGATTGCGGTTCACTATGCGGTAGCCCCGGCAATCAATCCCGGCATCCGCTTCGCCGTCTCGGGCGGAGCCAAAGGCGGCAGAAGCTTCGCAGGGCAACCGGGCACGCTTTATCTGTCCGACACCGCGCTGCTGACGGAGACGCTGAGCATCACGCAGTTTTCAAACGTTCGTCTTTTTCTTGGCGTACCGGCGTGGACGGTGAACAACCTGACGGCGGCCAACAGCACCCTGACCTTTGCCGGCGATGGATTCCGCCTGAATGTCAATCAGAACATGCAGATCAGCGGCGCAACGGCGTTCGGGTTCGGCGATTCCACCTGCACCGGCATGACGCTCGCCGTTCACGGGAATCTGACCGTGACCAACGGCGGCACCTTCTTCGTCTACAGCGGCGCCACCAACGGGACGTCACCCGCCTACGGCTGTCTGGTCACGGTCGCCGGGGACATCGTCGTAGCCCCGACGGCCACGCGGATCTATCCGGTCGCTCATGAGTTGAATGGTGGCGCGGTGCAATTCCGCAGCCGCAATCTGAACATTGCCGCGAACTGCGCGATCAATGGCGATGCTGCCGGGTGGCGGCCCGACTACGGCCCCGGCAGAGGCATTAAAGTCGGCAATTCAGGCGGCGGCGGCGGATATGGCGGCAAAGGCGGCGCGGGCGGTTACGGTGGCGCCGGTGGCGGCATTTATCCACATCCCTATCTGCCGACACTGCCTGGAAGCGGCGGAAGCCTGAGCGGCAACTATGGCGGGGGCTCGCTTCAATTCGAACTGACTGGACGTGCCAAGGTGGATGGTTCACTCACTGCCAACGGTGGACCGGCCTATGGGGCTTACGGTGGCGGTTCCGGTGGCGGCATTCTTATCCGCTGCCAGGTTTTTTCAGGAGGCTTGAATGGACAGCTTTCGGCGAAAGGCGGCAACGGAGGCACGCGTGGCGGTGGTGGTGGCGGCGGTCGGATTTCCGTTTTGATGGGCATTTCCGCCAAGGATCAGGACCAATTGCTACACAACGAACCTGTCGGCAGCCTGACGATCTCCACAAACCATATTCCGTTTCAGGGGCAAAGCCTGATCAATGGTGGCCTCGCTGGCACAGATAAGGGCTTTGCCGGCGCGTCTGGAACTGTTTTCTTCCTGACCTCCATTCGCGGCACGGTGCTGATGCTCCGCTGACATGAACACCGATTATTGTCACTTGACGGATCGTACGGCATGCAAACACCTGCTGCTGTTCTCGCCCAACTGGCTGGGTGATGTTGTGATGGCCTTGCCCGCCTTCGAGCAGTGGCGTGCCAGGGAGCCCGCCACGCGCG
>CAZQKI010000405.1:0-2242 GCA_964592855.1 uncultured Lentisphaerales bacterium | reverse complement strand
AATGAAAGGACTGAACGATGGCAATCACCTGGCGTGCCGAAGCATGCGATCTGGCCGCGGACCCGCAAAGCGGGGCGGCCATCACGCGGCTGACCTGTGCGGCCCTGCACAGCATCAACCTGTATTATGAGCAACCCTACGGTTCGCCGGATGGACGGCGGATCGCCTACGCGCGCTCAACGCAGGCCGATCCGCGCCTGCCGCCCACCGAGCTGTGCGTGGCCGATCTGGAGACGTTGCGCGTCGCCTCCATCGACGCCGACATCGTCAGTACCTGGTTCGCCACCTCCTCCTGGTCGGGCCAACTGCATTACCTGCGGTCAAACGGCGAACTGATCCGCGTGGATCTCAACACGCTCGAAAAGCAGATTCTGCTGACCCACTGGCCGCTTCCGTCGCCGGTTACCCTCTGGTCGGCCAGCCCCGACATGCGCTACCTGATCGCCGCGCGGCGCGAGGCCGACGCCACCGTCGTGTGGCGGGTGGACACGGTGGAGCGGACGTGCCATCCGGTGTACCGGAGCACCGACGGCATCAACCACATGCAGATCAACCCGGTCAACGGACGGGACATTCTGATCCAACGCAACTGGCGGCAGGAAGGCCGGGTCAACAGCACCCATTTCATCATCGATCTGGACGGCGGGAACGAGCGGCCGCTGAAGGTCGGCGAACCGTGGACCGCCAACTCGACCGGTCATGCCACCTGGCTGGGCGGAACGGGGCGGATCGCGACGCCGGTCAATTGTCCCGGCCTTTTCGGCCGGGGCGAGGGGCGGCGGCAGGACCCCCGGCACCCGCAGGGCAACTACGTGATCGTCGGTCCGGATGACGAGCAGCCCCGCGTGTTCGGTGCGCCCGAGCATTTCTTCAACCATGCGGGAGCCTCGCGCTGCGGCCGCTACTTCGTCTCGGAATCGCTGCGGAACGGCATTCCGGGGGCGGTCGAGATCGTCGTCGGCAACATCGAGACGGGCCGGTACCGCACGCTGGTGGCCGATTGCGGCAGCCGCTGCGGCGGCGCCGCCGCCAGCCACGTCCACGCCTGGTTCACGGCCGACACCCGCCACGTGATCTACAACGCCGACCCCAACGGCCTGGCCCAGGTGCACAAGGCGCGGCTTCCCGACGGCTTCCTCGACTCGCTTGGCTGATGCGGCTAACGCTCCTTGTGGGCGTAGTGCGTGTGCAGGAGATGGTGCGATTTTTCGCCGAGCGGCTTGCCCAGGAACTCCTTGTAGAGCGTCTGGATGTCGGGGTTCTCGTGCGACTTGCGCAACGGCTTGCTCTCGTCCTCGCCGTAGATGGCGGCGATGCGCTTCAGCCGAACCGCGTCGTCCGTGAAGCGCGGCTGTCCGCCGCCGCCAATGCACCCGCCGGGGCAGGTCATCACCTCGATGAAGTGGTAGGGCGAGCCGTGCGCCTGGATGTGCTCCAGCAGACGGCGCGTGTTGCCGAGTCCATGCGAAACCGCCACCTTCAGTTCGACGCCTTCCAGAAACGCCCACTCCTTCCGTGTTCCGGTGATGGTCAGCGCCGCCTCCTTGACGCCCTCCAGCCCGGCGATCGCCGAGACGTGCAGATTGGCGACCGGGAGTTCGCGTCCCGTGACGATTTCGTAAGCCGTCCGCAGCGCCGCTTCCATCACGCCGCCCGTATTGGCAAAGATGTCCGCGGCCCCCGAGGAGAGCCCCAGCGGCGCGTCCATCTTCTCGTCCGGCAGCGCGGTGAAGTCGATGCCCGCCTCCTTGATCATCTTCGCCAGCTCGCGCGTCGTCAGCACGTAGTCCACGTCGCGCACGCCGTTGGCGTTCATTTCGGGGCGCTGCGCCTCGAACTTCTTGGCGGTGCAGGGCATGACCGAGACGACCACGATCTCCTCCGGCTTGCGCCCAATCTTCTGCGCGTAGTAGCTCTTGGCGACGGCGCCGAACATCTGTTGCGGCGACTTGCAGGTCGAGATGTTGGGGAGAAACTTCGGAAAATAGAACTCCGCGAAATTGATCCACCCCGGCGAGCAGCTCGTGAACATGGGCAGCGCCACCGGCTGCTTGTCGACCAGCGCCGTTTTCAGACGGGTGAGCAGTTCCGTCCCCTCTTCCATGATGGTGAGGTCGGCCGTGAAGTTGGTGTCAAAGACCCCGTCGAATCCCAGCCGGCGCAGGGCGGCCGCCATCTTGCCGGTGACGCGCGTGCCCGGCTCGTAGCCGAAGCACTCGCCCAGCGCGGCGCGGATGGCCGG
>CAZQKI010000404.1:0-2261 GCA_964592855.1 uncultured Lentisphaerales bacterium | reverse complement strand
CTATGCCGTGGCGATTCCGCTTCGCGGAATCGGAGGTTTGTGATCGTGGGTGTGATTTTTGATTACTCGCCGCATGCCGCGCAGATGGAGATTCACTGGGCGCGGAGCAGACGGTTCCGGACGGTGTGTACCGGGCGGCGGTTTGGGAAGACGCTTTGTCTGGCGGCGGAGTTGTTCGACCGGGGCGGTTGTGAACGCGGCGGGGATTAGAGCCGGAGTGCCGCGACTGCAGCACGTAGGCGATATCGAAGCGCCCGGCGCAACAAATGCCCCGCATTTTTCGTGTACGGGCGCGGAGCGGGGACGACGGCACGAGCCTGCGCAAGCAGGCGTAGTGCCGGAGGGGGAAGCCGACGCACCACACCGCTGCCAATCAGGCGCGGCGCACGCGGTTGACGAGTGCCCGAAGGGCGCGAGGTGCAAGATCACTGGCCGTAAACCAAGAGCGACTACTCCTTGGAGCGTAGCGACTGGATTAGTGTGCTGACCTCTTTTTCACGATGCATGGGCTGCGTAGCCGTGACAACGCAAAGTCGATTGCCTGACGATTCATGAACAGCAACGCCGAGTAACTGTGTCTTCGCCACCTCGCCTGCATTCGTGATCGCGTAAAACCGAGAGCGAATGCGAACGCCTATGAGCAGGTCTCCTCTTCCTGTTCTGCATAACTCAAGAGGGGGGTCAATGTCTCTTACTGGGTAAGGGATATCTCCATAGTTATATATGTCCTCCGATTTCGGATTCCATGAACCTACTGCTTTCCCGTCTCTCAATGGCGGGTTCCCAAGTGCGTAGATAAGGACCGGACGAGTGATGCTGGCGGGGGGAAGATTCGTGCGCGATATGGATAGCCCCTTGTACCTGATCAAGACACCATCGTGGCGATCGAATGCGCACACGGAGAAGAGCCCATTGGTCATCTCGATGTAGGCGGGTTGCAGCGCAGGCTTACGCTCGGCATCTGCGCCCAACGCCCCTGACACACAAAGAGAAGCCACGATTCCGGTCAATAGGAAAACGGTCCTTCGCATAGTAAGGTCTCCTGTGTCGGCTAATCCTACGGGTCCATGTACTCCGTGCTTTCAGGTGCATTGGGCGGGGCAGTTCTGAGGTCTGCGTTGTTCCGGACGAAACCTGTGCTGCCCACATTGTCATTGTTTGCGCCTGCTGCGAAGCTCCGTACGCCCCCCGTCATCTGTAATTGCCCCTGGATGCGAGTGGACCAGTCCGCATTGCCGAGGAAGTACACGGTTCCATCGGTGTCAGAGTACTGCCAGACTCCACACATCTTGAAGTCGTACTTTACGTCGATCTGCGAAACATCACCATCAGCCAACGGCCAGAGAGACGGTGGCCCTACCCAAAGTCCCGGAGTATCTTCACTCGTGTATGTCACTGCGGAACCATCAAGATCGTCATAGAACGGGAACACAGGGCCCGCATCAACGAGTTCTCCACCAGTATAGGGCGCAACGAAATCGAGTTTCTTGTCCGTGCCGTCATGGCCGATAACGCCCGCTCCACCGGCCAGAAAATTACTCAAACGTGCATGGTGAATCATACGCAGTTCGCCAGGCGGGTTGTCGACATCAAACACCTCAATCTCGAATTCTACTGCCGGGACACCACCTGGCGCCAAGCCACCATTGCAGTGAATGTACTTTGATCCATCCGTGGCGAGATCGGGCACGGTGCCAGAATCCACAACCTGAAGACTCTTCAACACCGGCGTGACCGTAGCCTTCACCGTGTTGGAGCAGATCACCGCGCCGCCGTCCATGTACTCCAAGACAAGTTCCACTTCCCGCAATGCCGCGCCTTCTTTCAGTCCTTCAACCTGAAGCGTGGTCGGGATTGTGTCGGTTGCTACCGTCCACGGTTTGGGTAGAGTCACCTCGGTGGCCTTGCCCGTGGTCTCCCAGACCTTGATACGATCCCGGCCGCCTTCGACCTTGCGTAGACGCAACGTGCCGGAAAGGCCTGTGGTCGGTTGCAGGTTCAGGGAGATCGGGACAAGGTCATAGTCGGTGTAGCCGTCGGTATCGAAGTCCCGCGTGTCCGGGATGTGGTCCGTCACCGTAGAACCGTTGTCGTTGTCGGCGTTGACCGGGACGAAGCCGCCGACCGTCTGCTCGTTCTCTTCGGAAACGGTGCCGATATCCAAGTCCACTTTCAGGACGACAACATCAATCTCGATGATCGTCACCGGAACGCCGCCCTCATAGTAGGCATCGCCGTCGTCGAAAAGACAGTTGCTGATA
>CAZQKI010000403.1:0-2293 GCA_964592855.1 uncultured Lentisphaerales bacterium | reverse complement strand
CCGCAATTCTGTCTCTAAGCGTCTTCATTGGCCTCGCGTTCCACGCCGGGGCCGCCGAATTCGGCGCAGCCGATGGCGCGGTGTGGGTGCCGCCGGGGCCGGGCGCCCTCAACGCCAAACGCGACTTTGGCGCGGTCGGCGATGGCAAGGCCGATGATACCGCCGCCCTGCAGAAGGCGCTTGATGCGTTGCGGGCCAGCAGCGAGACCAATGGCCCGGCGACGCTGCTACTGCCGCCCGGCACCTATCGCATCACCGCCACCCTGCGCATGACATCCCATTTCATGACAACCGTGACCGGGCTCGATCCCGCCACCACCCGCCTGGTGTGGGATGGGCTAAAGACCGCCGACCCGGCGCGCGAGGCCGTCGATGGCATCCCGTGGCCGGCAATGATCCTCGCCAACGGCGTGCGCTGGACGGTGTTCGCACGGCTGACCTTCGATGGCCGCGGCAGCCAGGCGGTCGGCTTCTACCACGCCTGGGATGGCAAAACACCCGGCGCCGGGACGTGGAACCGGCACGAGGACATCACCTACACCGATCTGCATGCCGGCCTCTTTGCCGGCCGCTCCGGCCCCAGCCTGATGGACGCCGAGACGGTGGTGACCCGCTGCACCTTCCGACGATGCACGGGCGCCGGGATCGTGATCAACAGTTTCAACGTGCTCGATTGGTGGATCTGGCACAGCCGCTTCGAGGATAATGCCATCGGGGTGGCCAACCAGCTCGCTAACGCTTACGGTGGTGGCCATTTCCATGTCTACGAGAGTCTCTTCCTGCGGTCAACGGTCAGTGACCTGCAGACCGGCCACTGTTCGTACTTCGGCATCCGCGGCAACCGTTCCGAAGGGTCGCAGATGTTTCTGCGCAGCGTGCGACCCACGGGCTGGGGTCCCGAGCACAAGGGGCGCTGGGCTGACACCGACACCTGGGGCAGCACCATCCATCTCCAGCGCAACACCATACTCGACAGCAAGGACGCAACGCCGATCCGCATGACGGATTCGCCGTCCCTCCTGCTCACGGACAATGTCGTTCGCCGCCCGGCCGAAGCTGCGGGCAAGCCATGGGCTGAATGCACAGGCCCCGGCGCTTCCGCCTTCGTGGCCATCGGCAACTGCGTTGCCCCGGCAGGCGGTTATCGTGCCGGGCAGGTCGTGGACATCGCCGGTTCGGCGGAACTGCCCGCCGACTTGCCGATGCCGACTGCCGTCGGCGTCATTGCCCCTGCCGCCAGCGGACCCTTCATCGACGTGGCCCCGGCGGGAGACGCCGTGGCTTTGCAGGCCGCCCTCGATAAGGCCGCAACGCTGCGCGGACAGCATGCGGTGGTCCGGGTCCCGGCAGGCACCTGGAGCAGCGCGCAGGGCTTCACGATCTCGGCCGGTGCCGACCTGATCCTGGCCGGCGATGGCAGTCGTACCCGCTTGGTGCGCACCACTGCCGGAGCCGTGTTGACCATTCCCGCCGGTTCGCCCGTGACCGTGCGCGATCTGCAGCTTGGAGCCGGAGGCGAAGCGGTGGTCACCGGCCTTGCCTGTACCACCAAAGATGACCCTGACTCCGGCCTCTGGACCGACCAGATTCACATGGAGGGCAAGGCGATCGGCATGGATCTGGGCGGGATGACCCGGGGCCGCGTTGAGTTGCGTAACCATCAGTTTGGCAGTGAGCAGGTCGGCATGCGCCTGCGCGGAGGGCGCACCTTGCTATTCGGCGGGGCGACCTCCAACTGCGGCGACATGTACCAGATCCTCGATGGCGCCGTTCTGGTGATTCGCGACATCTGGTACGAAGGCGCCCCCGCGACCTGGCTGGTGCTCACGAACCGCGGGCGAATGACCGTTGACTGCGGTAAGACGGCACCGGGCCGGCCGAACTTCACTTACAACCCCAAGGCCATTGGCATCGACCTGCGCGACTTCACCGGCTCCCTGACCCTTCTTGGGTTTGCCTGCGAGACGACACTTCGGCGCACCGGGGCTGGCGAGGTTGCCCTGCTCGGAACCCTGTTCGATGAGGCATACCAGATGCCCTTCACCGCCGCCGACAAAGGTGTGATCAGCCTGGGCAACTACTGCCGCGACCACAGTGCGCAGCGGGGGCTGACGGGCAACGTGCCACTGCCCACCATCGGCGCCGAGCGACAGGACGACCTCCTGCGCCTGCTCGCCGATACACGCGCCGCCAAACCCGCGCCACCCGGTCCCGGCATGGTGCGCCTGATCCGCGTCACCACCGGCTGGAACATCGCCCGCGGCATAACCCTCAACGTACCATGAATACAACA
>CAZQKI010000402.1:0-2343 GCA_964592855.1 uncultured Lentisphaerales bacterium | reverse complement strand
CCGGCCGGCCCGTCGACACGCGCAACCCTAGCCCGGGAGCTGCGCGGCCTGGGCGTATGCGCCGGCGATGTGCTTTTCGTGCATACGGCCTTCTCGCGCATCGGGCCGGTAGCGGGTGGCGCGGCCAGCGTGATTGAGGCGATGCTGGACGTTCTGGGGCCGGGGGGTCTGCTGCTGATGCCGTCGTTCAATCTGGTTCCCCGCGAGCAGCGCGCGTCGACTTGGAACATTGCCACCACGCCCTCCACGGTCGGCTGGCTCACCGAGGTGTTCCGCCTTCTGCCCGGCACTGTCCGCTCCGACCACTACTCCCACTCGGTGGCGGCGCAGGGACGCGACGCCGCGGCGTTCGTCGCCGGGCACCGCGACACCTCCGGCTTCCGCTCGCCCTGGGACCTGGCGCCCTGGGGCGCCACGTTCGGCGATCACTCCCCCTTCTGGAAAGCCTATGAAAGGGGTGCCAAGCTGCTGATGCTGGGGGCGGACTACCATTCGTCCACGTTTGTGCACCTGGTCGAAGTGCTGGACTGGAATGCGCGGCTGGCGGCCGATCCCGCAGCGCCCTACCGGGCGCGCAACCGCGTCGAGCTGGGCGCGTGGTGGGATGCGCAGGGCCGGATCGCCCGCGGAACCGTGGGGTCGGCGGAGTGTCGCCTGTTCGCCGTCCGCGACTACGTGGATGCGCTGCTCCGGGAGGTCCGGCGGCAGAGATGAATGCGAGCGCAACGCCACTTTTTGAATATGGAACTCAGGAAATCAGGAATGGTGGCAACTTTTCCTGCCTTCCTGAGTTCCAGATTGATATGCAGAAGGAATTTCGCCGCCCAGTCTACCGCTGGGCGCGAATCTGGTTTTCGTAGGCGCGAACGTCGACGATCCGCTTTTCCTTGCGCGAGGTTTCCGCGGCGAAGACCAGCAGGTGGCCATCGAGCGATTTGCGGATCGGCGTCTTCAAGAGCGACTGATCGCCGGTGACGATCGCGTCGATGAAGTTGTCCATGATGGCCCGATCGCCGCCGCCATGCGAGCCGCGGATGTCGACCTTGAGGGTTTCGGTGCGCTTCTTCGGTGCGAAGCGGTGAACCTGGATCACATCGGGGGCTTCGCCGTCGTAGACGATCTCGGCCTGGGTCATGCTGATCTTCGTCATGCGCCGCTCGACGCCGTTGTGGCCGCACATGGTGAAGGAGACGTGGATGCCGTCCGCGAACTCGATCTGCACGACCTGGGTGTCGACCACGTTGTTGTCGGTCTGGAAGACGCAGCGGCCGAAGCGGTTCTTCATCAGCAGCTCGCGGAGCTGGTCCTTGTCCTTCACGACGCCCATCTGGCGGAGGAAGGCGGGGTCGGTGTCCGGCTCGAAGTAGAGCTTGGCGGCATCGTAGGGGCAGCTCGCCGAATGCGGGCAGCCCTCGAGGCAGAAGGCGGGGGCCCCTTCCGGGCAGTTGGCGCGGTTGAAGTGATTGAGCGTGCCGAAGGAGCAGACGCGGAGGGCGGGGCGGTTCATCAGGTAGGCGAGCATGTCCATGTCGTGGCAGGACTTGGCCAGCAGCATGGGCGTCAGCCGGTCGTTGTTGAAGAAGCCGCGGACGAAGGAGTGCGCCATGTGATCATAGGAGAGGTTCTCGCTGTGCTGTACCGTGACGATCCTGCCGCAGGTGCCCGAATCGACGAGTTCCTTGATGGTGCTGTAGACCGGCCCCAGGCGCATCTGGTGGCAGACGATGCAGATCCCCGGGTAGGCTGCGGCGGCGTCGTAGAAGCGGAGGAATTCCTCCGGGCGCGTGGCCAGCGGCTTTTCCACGAGGATGGCGAGGTTGTGCTTCATCGCCAGCAGGGCCGGCTCGGTGCGGATGTCCTCGAGCGTGGCGACGACCACGCCGTCGAGTCCCTTGAGGTCCGAGGCGAAGAGCTTCGTGTAGTCGGCAAAGGTGTTTTCGGCCGGAATGTTGTGCTGGGCGGCGAACTGCTTGCGCTTGGCCTCGTCGATCTCCGCGACGTGTGTGAAGCGGGCGCGGTGCGGCATGTCCAGCGCGTATTGCCCAAAGATGCCGCGTCCGCGGTTGCCTGCGCCGATCAGCGCCAGATTGACGATCTTAGCCATGTTGAATAATTCCCCGAAGTTTGAAATGCCGGCCAATGCGGGCGGAGCCCGCAACCCTCACCCCGGCCCTCTCCCAGCGGGAGAAGGAGGAGGGACCAACTGTTTTTACCGATGTTACCACGCCGTGAGGCAACAATGTACCGAATTCAAACGGCTCCGTGAAGAACAAACCAGGATTTGAGTGTACGAGTAGGTGTGCGAGCATGGGGTGGCGGTTCACCGGCAGGGAACGAGGAAGC
>CAZQKI010000401.1:0-2344 GCA_964592855.1 uncultured Lentisphaerales bacterium | reverse complement strand
TGATCGAGATCACCAACCCCCAGGCCGCCATTGAGATCAAGAAGCCGTGAGGGCGGTGAGCAGGGAGCGGGAAACAGTGAACGGTAAAAGGATTTGCGACAATGAAACCTCTTTTTAGACGCCCTGAGGCTCATGCAAAACTCCGGCAGCTCGGCGGAGACGTCTCGCCCGCCCGTGCCCGTTCATCTGCAAAGGTGGGGCGAACCGTCCCCGGTGAGCCGGGGCAGCCATGCAGCCTTCAGCTTTCAGACTTCAGCCTTCCCCGCGCGAAGCGCACGGGGTTCAGCCTGATCGAGATCAACATCGTGCTGCTGGTGATCGGGATCGGCCTTGTGGCGTTGCTGGGCCTTTTCCCCGTCGGGCTGCGCCAGGCGGGTCTGGCCACCTCCGATTCGGCATCGTCCATGTTTGCCGATCAGGTCCTGAGCGCCCTCCATGGGCAGTCCAGCACGATCACCAACTGGACAGACTGGAAGAACTTCAAAGTCTCGGTGCTGCAGGGGGCGAAGATCGGCGGCACCGCCATTCAAGCCATCGACAACCCCGCCAATGAAACCGAATATGTCAAGCTGGATGATTATCTGGGGGTGAAGGGGAGCACAATCCGCTACCAGCTTGTTTTTGCATCGGTAACGGAGCCCCTGAATTTCGGCGGGCGGCTGATGCGCGCCACCATCCGGGTCAGCGACCGCGACCAGGGGAACATCACCCAGTTCCCCCTCTACTGCACCGATTTCGTCTTTATGGGCCCTGCGCCCCGGTAAGCCTGCCATGAAAATGAACTTCCAAGCAAGAACCGATGCAACGGGAACGAGGGCGAACCCGCACACCCACACACCCCCACACCCACACACCGCCGACTCCCGGCGCCTCGCCGCCCTCGCCGGCTTCTCCCTCGTCGAAATCCTGGTTGCGACGACCATTCTGCTGATCATCGTCATGATGATCTCGATGGTCTTCCAGCAGACCAGCGGCGCCTACCAGAGCGGCACGCGCCGCGTGAGGTCGCAAACCGTGCTCCGCAACATCCTGGGGGCGATCTCCCGCGACATGATCCTGGCCGTCGACAGCCGGTACTATCCCGGTTTCGAAAATGATTTCGGCAGCCAATCGGCGAGCTTCATCGCACTCACGGGAACACCCGACGGGGCGGGACGACGGGCGCCGCAGTGGATCGAGTTTTCCTATGCCGGAGGGGCGGTCAAGCGGAGTTGCACCGACATGGTCTGGCAAAGCGCCGGCGTCAGCAAATGGATCCTTTCGAACAACCCGGACGGCAAGGAGGAATCCACACTCAATCCCAACCAGAACGAGAAGCTGACGGATTTCTCCTTTGCGATCACTGCCGACCCCGACGGCAGCTCCACCCTGCCGCTGCGGGTGGATGTCGAGGGAAGCATCCAGACCGATGGCAAGGATTCCTATGTCAGCGGACGTTCGGCAGGCAAGGACCGCAAATGGGGCACGGCGACGGAACCCGGGGATGACATCATCGTTGGCGGCCAGTGAGGCGATTTGGGGAGAGAAACTTGAAACTCGAAACTCGAAACTTGCAGGCAGAGGCAGCGGACCGGCGGGGCCTTCCGATGCAGGGCAAACGCATCTTAATTTCTCCCTGTTTTGCTTATTCTGGCTCTCAATGCCGTTCTGAAGGCTCTACATGCGTGGCGAAACGGGTAAAAGCGGCGTCGCGCGGGATACCGCTTGCCGCCGCACTCCAAGACGCTGCCGCCGGGGCGCACTTTTTTTGGAGTGCGGTGGCAAGCGAAGCGCGACACCGCTTTCAGGCGCAAGGAAACCGAGCCAAAACTGAAAAAGAGTCTGAAATTTTGATGCGTTTGCCCTGCGTTCCGATGGCCGTCCATCCGCGAGAAGGCGACGGCGCGCAGCCCGCCACTGCCAACGGCCAACTGCCCACTGCCCACTGCGCCGGCGCGCACCGGCGCGCCGGCTTCACGCTGGTCGAAATGCTGACCGTCATCGCGATCATCAGCATCCTGACCGGCTTCACGGGGCTGTCGCTGGTCAAGGCGCGCAATCTGGCGCGGCGGACGCGGGCCGATGCGGAGTTGCGCGAGATGGTGTCGGCCTGGCTGCAGTACCAGCAGCTCTACGAGGAGTGGCCCGCCGTCGTCAAGGGGAAGATCGAAACCCCCGTGAGCGGCGCCGTGCTGGATCCGTTGATCAATCCGGAGAGCGACGACAACCCGCGGGGCATTGTCCTCCTGAACGTGAAGTTGTCGGGCGACGCCGCCACCTTCAACGATCCCTGGGGCACGCCCTACGAACTCTCCTTCGACCGCGATACCGCGAGCATTCCGACGATCACGGCGTTGCGCACCAG
>CAZQKI010000400.1:0-2350 GCA_964592855.1 uncultured Lentisphaerales bacterium | reverse complement strand
AGGCCGGTGGCGGCAAGCGCGAGCTGATAGGTCTGACCGTCCACCTTGCTGGCCGGGGTGCCGTCGCTCTCGAACCGGCCCTGGCCGTAGACCAACCAGTCGCCGACGATGAAGGCAATGGAACTGGCCACCTCGCCGATGCTGGGCGCGAGATCGCGCCATTCCTCGGCGCTGAGTTTACCTTTAATGAGCATGCCGACGCGGCTGACGGTGACTTTGGGGTTGGTGAGTTTGAGCGGTGATTTCATGAGATTGGGTGGTGTGGATTCGCGCGGAGCGATACGACTTGCGCGCTGTCAACGAACGCATGGCGCGGGAGGGCCGCAGGTTGAGCAATTCGGTTAGTTCGACGCAGCGTTTCGAGACGGCGGCCCGCGTGATGCCATGGCGTTGGGCGATCTCGGTCATGGAATCCCCGGAGTAGATCAGGCCGCTGACGAGCGCGATGCACTCCGCCGTTAGACGGGCGTTGGCGTGATTGAGCACCTCACCCAACACATGGCGGGCGGTGGCCCAGGCGGACTCGGTGTCGCAAATGGGCTGTTGCGCTGCGGCGTTCGGTGCGCAGTGAAGATCCGGCTCGGGTTCCGGTAGGAGCATCGGGTCATCACCCTCGCGCATGAGCGGGCTGTCAGCAGCATCACCTTTGGCCGATCCGTTGCCGTGGCGGGCCACATCGGGTTTGGTCAGTCCTTGCGCCTCAAGTTTCCGGCGCTCGTCGGCAGGCAGGGACTTGATCCATGCCCGGTATTCCCGCTCGTATTCCGAGTCACGGATTTTCTGGCGCTTGCTGTAATCGTCGCGGTTCATTTCTCGGCCCAGGTGGTGCAGATGTTCGCCTCGACTTCGACCGGCACCTCGGGAAGACGGCGGCGGTCACCGGACGATAGACCTTGGCGACGGACAGGCCGCACCTCACCCGCAGCCAGAACTGTAGGCGATGATGCCGGATCGCGAGGGCATCCGCACTGGAACACGTTCACGCTGGCTCTCGGTCTTTGATCTTCGATTTCAGCCCTGAATTGACGTGTTCTCCGTGTTCCCCTTATAGGGAGGGGAACACGGAACACGATACAATTCCCGATTTTGGAACACATGAGAACACGGTCGGAACACGGAACACGATGGATCTTCATACTGATTTTTTGATGAGTTTGTAGGTGCATCGGGGGCGGAGCGTGAAGACGTGCTTCCTGCCATTCTTGGTAAGCACGATGTCGCCTTCCTCCTGAAGAAGCTGGCATGCGAGATCGACGGCTTGGGATTTGCCGAGGGTTCGCAGATCGCGTGCGGTCGCCTCGTTGTGTCCCTGGAGATAGGTCACGATCTTTTTCATGATCGCAGTCGGTCTAAATGCCCCGTCCTGACCTTCTGGTATGCGGAAAGACACAAGTGTCCGGTTGTCGCTGTCGGGTGTGAAATGAACCTCCGCAATGGTCTGACCGACGCGGCCAACCCCGCCATTGCGATCCTTGGCGACTGTCAGTTTCACGGCCCCGGCATGTCCGGGCGCATAGGATTCAATCAAACCGATGTTGTAGGACACGCCATCGTAACGCCCGAGCTTGGCGCCCGAACCCCTGGCCCACCGGCCCCGTTCCTCGGAACTCTTGGATACGTGATCAGAGACCAGCACGGCAGCCCCGGCTTTCTCGGCAAACGGGCGCAGGCGTTCGCGGAAGAATGTCAGAACATCGCCCGCTTTATCCTCTACGAGCCCCTCTGAAGCCATGCTTTCCGCCAGGCCATCGAGAACAACGAGTGCCGGACGGTTGGTGGCAGCCCACCTTTGCGCTGCGGCGATGTCCTCCGGCGTCGGATTGTGCAGATAATGGCAGCGGTGGATCAGGTCGTCGGGATTGGCCCCGAATTGGAGGGAACGTCGCGTGAAACCCGCCGGAGTGTCCTCCGGGTCGATGTACATCACGGAGCCTCCCGCTTTCATCACGGCGATACTGATGGCAATCGCGATATTGCTTTTGCCTGTTCCCGGTTCACCGTGAATCTCATTCATCCGGCCTGCGTAGAGAACGCAGTTGGCAAGCCCCACGTCGGCGATGGTCGGAACCTCTGGTTCGCAGCCATTCTCAATGAACGGCTTGAGGTCGATGAACAGGGTGGAACTATCGGCGGAATGCTCCCCCTCCCATAGCTCCCACGATTCCGCGCCAAGGCCGGTGTCTAACAGGGACTGCCGTCTGATCTCGCCATCGACGGTGCGCCTGCCATCTGGGCAGCGTGACAGGCGCGACGCGTTCCGGTTCTGCTTGTCCAGGTTACGGCCTTCGAACCAGCCCCAGATGATGGCGACGCGGCGCTTGTATTCCGCCTCGTCCGGCGCATCGACCCG
>CAZQKI010000399.1:0-2364 GCA_964592855.1 uncultured Lentisphaerales bacterium | reverse complement strand
GAGAATTGCTGCCAAAACGGCTGGCTATGGGAATAAAAATGGAGTAAGGTTAGCGATACAGTTCAGGATAATATGCTGAAGGAAATCGGCACCCGTAACGCAGGGAGAAGCATGCAATGAGCAAATTGGCCATCACCGTGCGCAAGGCGCTTTACGCCCCGGCGCCTGACGAGCGGACGAGCGACCATCGCAGCCAGCGGTACGTCGACGGCACGGGCCTGCGCCGGATGGAGCACCGCACCCTGCAACGCGAAACCGGCTTGGTTGAACTCTACCTTTCGCGGCTCGGACAGCGGGAAGCAAATCTGTGGCATGCCGATTGTTACCGGTACAACATCGACCTGCCGGCGTGATAGGCTCTGGCTTTTGGCGGCTGGACGCCAGCCCGATTACACCGGCTGTTGACGCTGCTGGCACAACGTGATAAAGCATTGAACACCCAACCAGGAGCCCATCATGAAGACCTTGCACGTCATGCCGCTGCTTCACGGACATGAGCATGAACTCGCCGCCGATGCGGAACGGTTGCTCGACAGCGGCGTCTGCACCGACATCGCCGTCATGATGACGCTCGTGCCGGAATCTGACCCGCCGGTGGACAAGGCCCGCATCCTGGGAGACTGGTTTTCGGCCTTTCGCGAGCGCTTCAAGGGCGATCCTGCGCGGCTGGGGATCCTCGCGCAGGCAACCATCGGACACGGCTGGGCGCCGGACGAACCGGCGTCCTACCAGAAGATCATCCGTCCCGACGGGAGCGCGGCCTACCAGATGTGCCCGCTCGATCCGGATTTTCAGGCGTATATCCGCGCCGTCTTCCTCCGTCTGGCCGCGTTGAAGCCGGCGTTCCTGATGATCGACGACGATTTTCGTCTGTTGACGGGGCGCAACGGCTGCTATTGCCCGCGGCATCTGGCCGAGATCAGCCGCCTGCTCGGACGGGATTTCACGCGCGAGTCCCTGCTGGACGCCCTGAGGATGGATACCGCTGTTGCGCTGGCTTACGACAAAGTCCTGCTGGACTCCTTGATGACGCTGGCGGACGTGATCCGCGGAGCGATTGATCGCGTGGATCCCGTTATTCCCGGCAGCTTCTGCGCCTGTTATGGCGATATCCGTCATGCCAATCCCCTGGCCAAGCGTCTGGCCGGCGCGGGGCAGCGCCCCGTCGTGCGCATCAACAACGCCCGCTACCTGTGCGCCGAGATGCGCTCCTTTCCGGTACGGATGTACCAGGGCGCCGCGCAAATCGCGGGACTGGCGCCCGAGACCACGATTCTGGCGGAGACCGATCCCTGTCCGCACAACCGCTACAGCACCGGGGCGCACCTGATGCATGCGCACTATACCGGGTCGATTATCGAGGGCTGTCACGGCGCCAAGCACTGGCTCACCCGCATCAGCGGCTTCCAGCCCGCCGCCGGCGTCGCCTATCGCGAGATCCTGGCCCGGCACCACGGGTTTTACGAGACGCTCTTCCGGTCCGTGCAGGCAAGCGCCCCGGCCGGCTATGTCGCCGCCGCGCTGCCCGCGGTGTCGGCATTCAATCCCGCGCCGGATCACGGCGGCGACGGGGGCTCGCGCAAGTCCTGGAGCGCAATCATGGGCGTGCTCGGGTTGCCGTGCAACTATGCCCGCATGCCCGATCTGCCCGCGATGATGACCGGCGAGGATTTGGCGCTCTTCACCGACGACGATCTGCGGCGGTTGCTGAAACACGGACTGCTGCTCGATGGTCCGGCTGCCGAAGCGCTCACGGGCCGCGGCTTCGCGGACGCGATCGGCGTGCGGGCCGAGCCGTGGACCGGTCCGGGCGTCTCCGGCGAGCGCTGGGGCGCGACCGTCCTGCAACGCGACTTGCGCTATTCGCGCCTCGAACCGCTGGATGCCCGGACACGGGTCCACTCGACGCTGCTGCACCGCCAATCGGGCGTCAGCGAGACGACTGCCGAGGTCGGGCCGGCCGTCACGCTCTTCGAAAACGCGGCTGGCGGGCGCGTGGCCGTGCTGGCGGCCGGAAGTGGGGTTGGAAATTCGCTGACGGCGCCCGGCCTCAGTTTCTACGACGAGGACCGCAAGCGGGAGTTGGTGGATCTGCTCGGGTTCGTCTGTGGCAAGCCAATCCCGTTCTATTATCCGGGCGACGCGGAAGTCTACCTCAAGTTGCGGCGCTTCGCCGACGGACGTTATCTGGTGGCGCTGTTCAACCTCGGACACGATCCGCTGGATGTCATACCGCTAACTTCGCCATCCGCGATAACCGCGTCGGAAATGATCACGCCAGGGGGCGGGTGGCAGGACGTCGCCTACGCCAACGGGTGTCTCCAGGTCCCGCTGCTCCCGGCCGAACCGAAGGTGTTCCGCATC
>CAZQKI010000398.1:0-2371 GCA_964592855.1 uncultured Lentisphaerales bacterium | reverse complement strand
CGATCCAACTGGCGGCCTTCGGCCGCCAGAGGCCTCACTGAACCCTGAACCCTGTCTCCTGAACCCTCGGGGCGCGGCAACGAAGTTGACGCGCAGCCAACTCGCGTGAAGGCGCGCAATCCGCGCATTCAGCATTCAGCAAAATTGAAATGCCCCTCCAGCCCTGTCCGTCAATCCGCTTTTGACGCGAACCGTTCGTCAAAGTGCGCCTCGAGCTGGCCGAGATAGGCGGGCCAGTCGGCGGCATCAACAAAGGCGAGCGGCTCCTGGTCCAGGCGGGCGCGTTTCTCCAACAGCCGATTCTGGCCGGGGTGCGTCGCCAGATGAATGTCGACCGGTTCCCGCCGCAGCCGCTCCAGGGCGGTGCGGTACTCCGTGCGCAGCGAGAACGGCAGATTATGCGTGCGCAGGTAGGTGTCCGACAACGAGGCCAGCCCCGGACCGCCGTGCAACCCCGCGCGGCAGGGGCGCCCGCCGCAGATGACATCAAAACAGAACGATGTGGCGCCGGGCGTGTGCCCCGGAGTGTGCAGACAGAGGATCGCGAACTTGCCGAGACGGATGACCTGCCCGTCCTCCAGGTGTTCGTCCGCCTCGAAAAACTCGTGGAAGGTCGTGCCGGCCAGCTCGGCCTCGGTCAGTTCGGGCCGTTCCCGGGCGATGGGGGCGTCCGCCGCGCCGATCGCGGTGCGGGCCCCCGATAGCCCCACCAGCGCCCGCGTCCCGCCAATGTGGTCGTAATGCGCGTGCGTGTGCAGCACCAGCGCCAGGTCGCGCGGGTCGAACCCCAGCCGCCGGATGGATTCAATCAGCAGGTAGAGGGTCTGCGGATAACCGGTGTCGATCAGCAGCAGGCCGGCGCCGGTATCCAAGAGATGCGCGCAGACGGCGCGGTTGCCGACGTAGTAGACGTCGTCCGCAATCTTGAAAGGCGGCAGTTCGAAACGCCAGGGATGTGTGCACACAGGAATCGACATGATCAACCTCGAAGATAGTGTACACGGAAACGGGCTTTAGGTCTACTGTTCCTTCCAGGGTCGCGTAGGCGGGGGCGGTGGCGGCTGACGCCATTGCCAGTCGACGGCGTAGGAAAAGGCAAGCTGCGGTGTCGCGATCCGCCGCCCGCCCTCCTTCTGCGAAATCAGCAGGGCGTCGAGCAGGCCGCTGGTCAGCAGCGTGCGGTCGGCGGGCCAGGTCGGCTTGCCGCTCCACATCATCGCCTCGATCCCGGCGAGCAGATTCCCAAAGTGCATCCCCGGCCGTCCGTCCTGCTCCCAGAACAGCGTGGACGCCGTTGTGCCGTCGGCATAGCGCCAGGCGGCGCTCCATTCGGTGACGGCGCCGTTCAGCGTCAGGACGCGCGCCCGCAGGCCGTCGGCATAGTCGATGATGAAGAGGGTGGGGGACTTGACCTTCTGCGGCAGCGCCGTCATTTCAATCGGCTTCCGCTCGCAGCGGCCCAGTGCCTCGCGAAGCAACTCCCGGTCGTAGATCCCTTGTTCGCCCGCCTGCCACACGGCCTCGCCGGTCAGACATTGAACGGCGACAATGCCGGTCTCGCCGCCCGCTCGCCGCTCGACGAGGCATTGCACCATCTCCAGCGCATGGAATCCGTAGGCGTCCAGCGTATGGTACGAAATGGCGACGATCTCCTTGAGCGCGGCCCCCTTGCGGACATCGGCCGCTGGATGGCGCCAGAAGACCGGCAGCGACGACCCCGCCATGAGCGGAATGCCCAGCTCGCGCGCCGTATCGGCAATCCATTTGGCGTCGGCCCAGTTGTCGGCGAGGTGCTTGTCGATGAAAACCGGCACGACGCGGCCGCTTTTACGGAACACCTGGACAACCGCCTCGAAGAGGCGTCGCTTCGGATACTGGATGTTGCCGGTTTCGGAGCGGGGATAATCGCCATGCTCGCCAATCAGCAGCACGCCGTCGACCGCGAGCGAACCCGTGCCGAGGGTGAGCGCCCCCTCCACCGTGTCGTAGATCGGGAACCCGTAAGTCTTCGCGTAATTACGGCTGATGTCCTTTTCAGGCACCTGGTCGGTATAGAGGGAAGCGAGCTCCAGCGCCGGGTAGTCGCCGGTGTCGTTCAGGTTCTGTCCCCGGAAGATCCGGGTCGCGATGATGTCGGCATGCGAGTTGTGATGGTAGGTCGTGACGACGGCGGCCACCCGCTTGCGCGGGCCGCGGTGGCCATTGGATGAATAATGGCGGCAGCTGCTCGCCCCGTGAATCAATAGGAACAAACAGCAGGCCAGCCGGAACCCCGATTGTTTTTTCATGGTCGTCAATTCAGCACGAGGGCTGTCATTCCCCTATTATTTTGCCCGTGTTTCGGTCGCGAACAGGGTGTACGCGCTGCCGT
>CAZQKI010000397.1:0-2374 GCA_964592855.1 uncultured Lentisphaerales bacterium | reverse complement strand
TGGTTCGTGTTGTTGATGATGTTCCAGACGGTGGTGGACTGGATGGCCGGCATGACGCTGGCCGGGTTGTGGGGCAAACCGGCGGATGCGCCGATCCCATTGCTCGAACCTCACGGGGCGCGCACGCGCCTCCAGAAGTTCGCGTTGGCCAGCGCGCTCGCGTCGAATCTGCTGCTGCTCGGGTTTTTCAAGTACTTCAACTTCGGCCTCGAGAACTGGAACGCGCTGATGACCGCCGCCGGCTGGGAGGCGGGCCGGTGGGACACGGTGTTGCGGATCACGTTGCCGCTCGGGATCAGCTTCTACACGTTCCAATCGATGAGCTACGCGATCGACGTGTACCGGGGCGATGCCAAGGCGATCCGGTCAATCCTCGATTACATGTGCTATGTCGCGATGTACCCGCAGCTCGTGGCCGGGCCGATCATCCGGTTCCAGGATGTGGCCGACCAGTTCATCGTGCGGACGCACACGCTGGAGAAATTCGCGCGCGGTGTCGCGTTTTTCTCGCTTGGCCTCGGCAAGAAGATCCTGCTGGCCAATCCGTGCGGCAAGATCGCCGACACGGTGTTCGATGCCGGCGCGGCGACGACGCTCGACTCCTGGTACGGCGTCTGTGCGTATGCGTTCCAGATCTACTTCGATTTCAGCGCCTACTCGGACATGGCGATCGGGCTGGGATTGATGCTCGGCTGGGTGTTCGCCAAGAACTTCGACTCGCCTTACAAGAGTCACTCGATCACCGAATTCTGGCGGCGCTGGCATCTGTCGTTGTCCACGTGGCTGCGGGACAACCTCTACATTCCGCTCGGCGGCAACCGGCTCGGCGAGGTCCGCACCTACTTCAACCTCGCCATCACAATGCTGCTCGGCGGCCTCTGGCACGGGGCGTCGTGGAACTTCGTGATCTGGGGCGGCATCCACGGCGGCATGCTCGGGGTCGAACGTCTTCAGGGCAAAGAAGGCTGGTACCGGCAACTGCCCGCGCCGTTGAAGACGGCGATCACCTTCGTCATCGTGCTGTTCACGTGGGTGTTCTTCCGCGCGAAAGATTTGACCGCGTCGTTGAACTACTGCCGCACGATGCTCGGCTTCGGCGCGCGGCAGGACGGGAGCGATTTGCTGGCCGGGTTGATCTACCAGCCGTACTTCCTCATGAGCTTCGCCATCGCCGCAGGGGTCGTCTGGGGCTGCCCGCAGACCTGGGATTTCACCCGGCAACTCCGCTGGCCGAAAGCGGTGTTCTGTCTGGTGATCCTGCTGGTGTCGTTGGCGGTGATGGAAACGCAGGCGTTCAATCCGTTCATCTATTTCATCTTCTGAGCATGCCCCACCACCTACATCATTCCCGCGAAGAGATCGCCAAGATCGAGATTGGCCACACCGACTCGACTCGGGGTGTGAACTGGCTGTTGACCGCCGTGTTCATCGCCGTGATCGTCGCCGTGCCGGTCTTCCAAACCATCCGCGAGCGAGGCCGGGTCGCCACAGCGTTCACCAACCCGTGGCCGACCGGCGCCGCTCCCAAGACACCGGCCCAACTGTTCGCCGTCGGCAAACAGGTCAACAATCATCTCCTGCGCGACATCCACACTTTTGAGACCAGCCTCCAGGATCGCGACGCCATGGTTCAGTGGCTGATCCCGCGCATGCAAACCTACGTCACCGGCTGGCTGCGTGGCGGCAACGAAGACGCCTACTGCGGCCGCGACGGCTGGCTGTTTTACCGGCGCGACCTCGATTCGCTGACCGGCCGCGGCTTCCTCGACCCGGTCGTCCTCAAACACCGCGCCGCAACCGGCAGCGAAATCAAGACGCCGCCGCAACCGGACCCGGTCAAGGCCATTGTCGCGTTTCGCGATCAACTCGCCGCCCGCGGCATCGCCTTGATCGTCGTGCCGGCCCCGGTGAAACCGACGATCCACCCCGAGCGTCACACCGCCCGCTACGCCGGCAAGACCGGGCCGGTGCAGAACCCGTCGTTCGCCGCGTTCCAACAACAACTCGCCGCGGCAGGCGTCGCGGTGTTCGACCCGACGCCGCACCTGCTGCAGGCGAAGACGGGCGCGCCGCTGTACCTGGCGACCGACACGCATTGGACGCCGCCCGCGATGGAACTGATCGCCCGCGAACTCGCCGCAGCCGCCCGCAGCGTCACAGCGTTGCCGTCCGCCGCGCCGAACCGTTACACGACCGTCGAGAAAACCGTGAAGAACCTCGGCGATCTGGCGCTGATGCTGAAACTGCCGGCCGACCAGCCGTTTTTTCAGACGGAAAGCGTCGTCACCCGGCAGGTGCTCGATGCCAATCGCTACTGGCGGCCCGATCCGCAGGCGGAGGTGCTGTTCCTCGGCGACAGCTTCGCCAACATCTA
>CAZQKI010000396.1:0-2393 GCA_964592855.1 uncultured Lentisphaerales bacterium | reverse complement strand
AGGTTGTCGCGGATGATGGCGGGGCCGTAGCGGTCGTCGGGTTCGTAGATCGTGAAATAGAGTTCGGCAAATCGTTCGTACTCGCCGGTCTTAAACGAGTGCCGCCCCCGCCGGGGATCGCGCTCGCCTTTTGTCGTGTTGTTGACGAAGCTGTTGCCGCTCAGGATGATTTCGCATTCGATCGCGTTCAGCGGACCGCCGATGGCTACGCCGGCGGCCACCACGCGGGGGGCGGTCCGGGCGTAGGCGAGGAAGTCGTCGATCATCGCCCGCGGGCCGCGCTCGACGCGCGACGGCCACTCGCGGCGGTCCAGCACCTCGCCCGTTGCGTTGCCCAGCAGAGCGGCGCACTTGGTGCCGCCGACATCCATGCCCAGATACAGGGCGTCTGGCGAAGGGGTTGTGTGGAGGGATGCGGTAGAATTCATAGGATTCCCTGAGCGGATGCGGGCGGAGCCTGCAACCAGCCCTTTCCCGCCACATCGAAAACCGCGCTTTCGCCGAGTGATTCGTGCCGGTAGACGGGCGGCAGTTCGCGGACGGTGAGCAGCAGGGCGATTTCGCTCCAGGTGCTGATCCGCATGGTGTGGCCGCAGGGTTCCATGCCGTCCAGCGTCATGAGCCGCTCGCTGATGCTGCCGGGCGGCAGGTCGCCCCAGACCGCCTCCTGCCCGGGCCGGACGATCATCTGCGGGATGCACTGGGCGATGTCTTCGAGCAGCCGCAGGTAGCGCGTCTCGCCGGTGGCCTCGTAGAGGTGCAGCAGTTCGACGCCGGAGGCGGTGCAGATGCCCGGCGCGCCATGCTGATTTTGAATGTTGGCGGCGACCGCTCCGCGCGGCTGGATGCCGAGCCTGCCCAGGGGCGACGCCGGCGGCAACTGGGCGTCGTAGCACAGCACCCAGGTGGCGAACAGGTCCGCCGCCTGCCGCGCCCATTCCAGGTGGCGAGGCTCATGCGTGGCGGCGTGAAGATGCACCAGTCCGGCCAGGAGTGCATAGTTGCTTTCGCTGTCGACGGCCATCAAGGCGTCCCCGACGCCGCCGCAGGTGTAGCCCTTGGCCAGGAAGTGCGAGACGTAATATCCGGCCAGCGCGATGGCGGTGCGCAGATAGCGCGGCTCCTTGAACCAGGCCGCCCCGCGGACCAGTGGCTCGATGCCGAACGCCCCGCAGACGCTGTCGCCCCAGAGCACGTCGCCGGTGTCGCGGTCCACCGTGTAGCCGAGATGCCCGAAACGCGCGGTGGTGTCCACCATGGCATCGAGATTCCGCCTGGCGGCGGTTTCCCATGCGGCCGCGATGGGTTCGCGCTTCGTCCTCAGCCCGTCCAGGGTTTTCAGGACATCGCGGGTGCATTCGAGGGGGCGGCGGATCAGTGAGTAGGAACGGCATCCCGCCCGCTTGACGCCGAAGCTGCGCCATTGCCGACCATCGTATCCGCCATGAAAGTAGCCGCTGGGCGAGAGGCCGTCGCGGCAGATCAAGTCCATCATCCGCAGGGCGCGCTGCCGGCGCAGGGGATTGTCAGACAGCGACAGGGCCCGGAAGGTCGGACCGCCGCCGACCCACCCCGTTTGCAGCATTTCATTGGGGCGGTTGCCGATGCCGCTCTTGTAGTATCCGCCGTCTTCATGCCAGTTATACGCATCCTGCTTGGCCTCGACCCGTTCCACCGCTTCCGTGAAGGAGAGGGTCGGCCGACGCGGTTCGAGGCCGCGATGCGCATAACCGTATTCGGCGATCCGTGTGACGAAGGCGGGGATGTCGTCCGCCCGCACCGGCATGACGCCGATTTCGCACGTGACGGGTTTCCCGGGTTCGAGGTCCATGCCGGGCTCGTTGTCGACGTCCACCCAGTTGCAGAACCGGTACCGGCGCGCGCGCATCACCGGCAGGCAGATTTCGATCCCGACCGGCTCGCCGGGGAGCGTCACGATGTTGACGCCGGTGACGCCCCAGGCGCCATAGACTTCGAAGCCGACGAGGCATCCGCGTCGTTGTCGGGGGTCATACACGCCCACGGCCGGGATCATGCAGGCGTTGGCGGCGAGTTCCACCCGGTAGCCGGTGTCGGAACACAGCCGCGGCACATCGGCCATGAGGATGGGGCCGTCCGGGCCCACCCCTTCAGTGGGGGTGAAGGGGCAGTAGGGTTGCGGGGAGACAAGGAACCGGTTGCCGTTGTAGATGACGCCGGGGGCGATCACGTAGCTCTGCCAGTTCAGATCCAGTTCCAGCGGCAAGATGATCTGAATGCCACGCCGGGGGCTGTCCGAGGACACAGTCAGCGCCAGCGACGTGCCGCCGGACCGCCCGCGGGCGGCGACGGTTGCCCGGATTCCGGCCGCGCCGGTCCCCGGCGCGCCGATGTACCGCGACGCGTTGCCCGCC
>CAZQKI010000395.1:0-2420 GCA_964592855.1 uncultured Lentisphaerales bacterium | reverse complement strand
CGGGGTCGTACTTCTTCTCGCTCTTGCCCTGTTGTCCCATTCCGACAGGACCGTAAAGGAGGAACTGGCGCAGCGCGTCGTAGTCCGCGTCCGCGTGCAGCGCATAGCCGTCGGTCGAGTCGCCGTAGTAGCGCCAGCCCGACGTCTCGTGATAGTACCCGCCCTCTCCGCCGCGAATGGTGCGGCAGCGGGGATGGTTCGGCTTGACCGGCAGGAACTGGAACGCGAAGGCGACGGGCGGATTCTTCTCCAACGCGGTCTTGCCGGCGATGAACCGCACGCGCAGCCGGACGTTCCGGTCGGCCAGGCGCTCGACCGTCACCATGGCGTCCTCGTCCGAGGTCTTCCAGCCGAGGTCGCTCCAGGCGTGGAACTGGAGGGCGCGGTCGCCGTTGCCGACCAGGACGTTGGGGACGAAACTCCGCCAGTCCTTGCCGTCGCCGGCGGTGCTCCTCCCGGTCTTCAGCAGTTCGGTCGAGCGGAAGACGACGCCCGGCTTTTCGGGGATGCCGCCCAGGCGGTTGCCGTAGCGGGCGCCGCCTTGCCGCTGCACATAGAGCGTGTCGATCGGGAAGGCGGGCCGTCCGGCCGCGGCGGGTGCGTCGCGCAGGTCAATCACCAGGTCCAGGCTATCCACGGCGCCCCCGCCGTCGAAGGCGATCTCCGCCTGGTACCAGCCGTCATACTCGATGAAGCCTTTCAGGTTGGCGGTCAGCGGCCCGAGCTTCGTCCTGCCGGTGAATTCGACGCGGTCCGGTTGCACCGAGGCGAACGCCAACTCGAACTCCTCGCCCGTGACGGCCTTGCCGTCCATGACCGCTTCGAGGCGCATCGGCTTCGCCAGCAGAGCCTCGGGATCGCCGGCCGTGCCGGTGGGCGCGCCGATCAGGGCCTGCTCGACCAGCCCGCCCTTGCCGAGCGTGAGCGTCCGCCCCCAGACCCCAACCGTCCGTTTCCCGGCGTCCGTCTTGATCGGCAGGTACGGCGGGATCACCTCATGGCTGACGCCGATGGCGTTGCCTTCCCAGCGATAGCGCTTGCGGGTGAAGCCCTTCACCTGTTCGGCGACAGCCTTGCCGTCCTTGTCCAGCAATCTGAAAACCGCCTCGTAGTCGCCGTCGGGCAGTCCCGGCGCGTCCAGCAATAGCGGCCGGGACTTGAAGTCCACAATGGCCGTTCGGCCTTTGACAAACTCCTTGCCGTCAGCCTTCGAGCGGACGGCCACTTCGAACTCCGGCGCCGCCTGCGCCTTGGGATCCATGCCGAAAAAGTCCAGGTCAACGGCCGCCTCGATCTTTTCGGCATAGGGCAGGTGTGCCACGCGGGCGAGCCATTCGCCGCTCTTCGGCCGCAGTTTGATCCACGGATCGAGGAACTTCGCGCGGAACTCGTCGTTCAACCTCAGGAACGGCAGGCGGTTCCGGTAGAGGACGACGTTCGCCGCGCCGTCCTTGTAGCCGGCCGTGATCTCGAAATAGTTGCGCCGCTGCGCCGCGACGTCCACGGCGGTCACTGGCAGCTCGGCCGCCTTCCAGCTCAGGGCCGCGCTCTCGCCGGCCTTGAGCGAGGCCGTCCGGGTCTCCGAGAAGACCGTCTTGCCGTCGGCGTTGTCCACTTTGAGGTTCACGTTGATCTCGCGCGGCGTCTTCCCCGCCGCCAGGCGGACCTCGGCGTCCAGGTTCCCCGCCATCACCTCGCCCAGCTTGTCGAAGGCGAAGACCGGGGCCGACGGGTCGAGCGTCACCCGGGCGAAACTGTCCCAACTCCGCCAACTTTTCGGCACCCAGCCGGCGTAGTAGATGCCGACGCAGGAATCCGTGCGCACCAGTTGGAAGGTGATCGCCTTCCCGTCGAGTTTCTCGACGTTCATGTGGCGGCGGGGAATCGCCATCTCCATGTCCCACGCTTCGTCGCTGACCGCCGACTTGACCGTGCCGCCGAAACTCCAGCGGTCCTCGGTCCCGGGCGTCCCGTTGTTGTAGTAGGCATCGGCCACAACGTCCTTGGCGTTGCTCATGATCTTGTAGAAGCCGTACGGCGGCGTGTTCGCCAGCTTCGGGTCATGGACGCAAAACTGGATCTCGGTGTGGTCGTCCCAGAGCATCGAATAGGAGTCGTCCGGTGTCTTCACCTTGACGACCGGAAAACTGCCTTTCGGATGCGGCGAATGCATCGCGAGATACACGTTGTCGTCGTCGTAGCCGATCCGCCAGACGACCTGCTGGACCTGCGGCACCATCGTGTAGGGGCCGACGCCGTCGCCGACCGCCGCCACACCCGTGAACGCCGCCGCGCCCGCCCACTCGTCCGCGCCGATCTTCCCGTCAATCGCCGGCGTCCGCGCGAATTTCGGCACGCGCAGCTCCGGATGGACGAAGTCCTCATCCCCTGCCGCCAACGCGCGACACGCCAACAGTACC
>CAZQKI010000394.1:0-2449 GCA_964592855.1 uncultured Lentisphaerales bacterium | reverse complement strand
TCTACCTCCGCGCCCTGCTGGACGCGGAACTGAAGGCGAACGGCGGCAAGCCGACACCGGCCTGCCTCGAGGCTTTTCGGGAGCTAAACCGGCTCTATTTCGTCACCGATCGAACTGAAACCGTAGTGCGCGCGCCACTGGCGCCTAAGGAAGGATAACACCATGACCACACCGCGAGAAAACCTGTTGAAAGTGCTGCGCCACGAGCGCCCGGAGTGGATTCCGGTCACCGGCCATTGCGATCCCTACAATCAACCCAGCCGCGAGGGAATGGATCCTGTACTGGCCACCGCCCTCGGCGAGGTGCACTGGGGCGACACGGCCACCGTTACCTTCTCGCGCTATCTCGGGCTCGACATCATGGACTGGTACGGCCTGCCGATGCGCATCACGCGGCGCAGTGTGGCGGTCGAGGAAACCGTGGCGGGCGACGTCACCACCAGGGTCTGGCACACGCCGCAGGGCGACCTGCGCGAAGTCATCCAAGTCTGCCGCGACCCCACCGGCGCGGTCTCCAGCAACTGGACCGAGCACCTGGTGAAAGGGCCGGAGGATCTGCCGGCGTTTGCCGCCATCTTTGAAGACGAGGTGATTGAGCCTGATCCCGACGCGATTACCCGCGCCCGGGAACGCCGGAAACTCATCGGCGACGATGGCATGATCCTGGGCGCGATGGACGGCACACCGCTCGGCATGATGTTCCGCATCTATTCCGGCGTCGCCGCTCTGGCCTATCTCTGGGCCGACGCGCCGGAGGCCCTGCGCGACTGCTTTGCCGTGATGGAAGCCAACTACCTCCAGCGCCTGAAGGTCGGCGTCCAATCCGACATCGACGTGGTGGTTAGCGTGGACGACACCTCGACCACGGCCATCTCGCCGGCCATGTTCGAGGCCTGCAACCTCGCCTTGACCGACGCCCGCGCCGACGCGGCCCACGCCGCCGGCAAGTTCTACTTCCACCACTCGTGCGGCCTGATCAAGGACCTCCTGCCGCTCTACCGGCGCACGAAAATGGATGCCGTGCATGCCTTCACCATCCCGCCGGTCGGGAACGTCACCGTGGCGGAGGGACGCCGTGCGCTGGGCGACCGGATCACGATCATGGCGGGTGTGAATCAACTGGCCGGCCCGATGGACGACCGCGCCGCCGTGCGCGAAGATATTCACCGGATGATCCGGGAAGCCGGCGCCGGCGATCACTTCATCCTCGGAGCGGCCGGCTATCCCAACCGCACCATGGAGCAGACCAGGTTCGTGGTGGACTGCTGCCGGGAGCTGGGCGGGGATTGCAGATAGATCCGGATTGGAGACCCTGATGACCGACGAAAAGTTGACGAACCCAGGTGATGACGCGGCCCGGCGGGCCTACTGGACAGCGCGGATGGATGAAGCGGCCACGTTTATGGGCAGACTCATGGCCCACCCCGTGCATGAATGCGGGGAGCCGATGGTCTCCCTGGTCGAGGCGGCCCGGGCGGCCCGGGTCGAGGTGGCGTTTTCAGACCGGCCCTTCATGCCGGCGGTCCCTCGTCTCTACTTTCTGCGCGAGGGCCTGGTGCCCTCGTTTCTGGCCGCCGCCACGGAGATGAATGCCCGCGGGTGGGTGCTGAAGGTGGAGGACGGGTACCGTACGCTGGAGATGCAGCGGGAACTGGGCCGGCAGGAGCGGATATTCACGGCCATTCTGCGCAAGGTGTGCTGGGAATGCGGTGAGGCCAGGCCGCCCATCGAGCTGTTGTTCCGCCGCTTGGGCGCGCTGGTGGCCATTGCGCCCAAGGTTGGCACGCACATGTCGGGCAGCGCCATGGATGTGTCGGTGCTGTCGCGCGACACCGGAGAGGAAGTGGATCGCGGCGGACCCTACCTGGAGATGTCCGAGCGAACGCCCATGGCCTCGCCGTTTGTGTCCGCGCAGGCCGCGGAGAACCGCCGCGCGATCACCGATCTCATGGCGCGGCACGGGTTCGTGACCTATCCGTGGGAATTCTGGCACTACAACGCCGGTGACGCGGATGCTGAACTGCTGCAAAATGCCGGACGTCCCGCCCGCTACGGGGCCGTGCACCTGGATCCCGCCAGTGGCCGCGTGACTCCGCTCACCAACCCGACGACGCGACTGCATTCGGAGTCGGAACTCCGGGCATTGATGGAAAACGCCCTGGACTCGTAACGCACACAGACGGAACTGGAGAGTGAACATGAGTGCACCAACGAATCGTGTATCGCAACTGTTCGCCGGAGCGGCGCGCGTGGACATCACGCCTCAAATGGGCATTCAACTGGCGGGCGACATCGGGCGCCGGCGGCCGGTCGAGGAGATCCGCGAACGCTTGTATGCCAACGCCCTGGTCGTGGAGCGGGACGGGGAGCGCTTCTGCATCCTCTCGCTCGACGTGCTGGCCATGGGCACGGATTGGGCGGACCGCATCCGCCAGGAGATCGCCCGGCA
>CAZQKI010000393.1:0-2474 GCA_964592855.1 uncultured Lentisphaerales bacterium | reverse complement strand
TTATCTGACATCCGATGTGATCGCGAGCAATCTCGTTCATGTCATTCCCGACGCCACGCTTTTCCATTTTGGCATATTGACCTCCACCATGCACATGGCCTGGATGCGGCAGGTATGCGGAAGGCTGAAATCTGATTACCGTTACTCGGCAGGCCTCGTCTACAACAACTTCCCCTGGCCGCAGATGCAACGTTCTTTTCACGGACGGGAGACGCCTTGCGTCGCGGACTCCTGCGTCCGTGAGGCGGCGTCTCGAACCTATTGGTCCTCGTATCACGAAGGCGGGGAAGAGGAGTATCCAGCACGTCCTCAAGCGAGAAGCCGGACCAGCCGCCTTACCGGCGACGTACGGAAGAAGGCCGTCGTGGAAGCGAAAGCCCAGGCCGTTCTCGATGCGCGTGCGCGCTATCCATTGTCCGCGCTGGCCGACCTCTACGACCCGCTCACCATGCCTCCCGATCTGGTCAAGGCCCACGCCGACCTCGACCGCGCGGTTGACCAGTGCTACCGCTCGCAGCCCTTCACCTCCGACCGCCAGCGGGTGGAGTTCCTCTTCGCCCTCTACGAGCGCTGCTCCGAGCCCCTTCTACCCCCCACAAAAAAATTGCGAGAGGGACGGAGTGAGGGTTGCGGGCTCCGCCCGCATTAGGGTACCCCCCCCCGTGGTGCCTGGAGACCGACCATGAACACACCGCCCCCCAACATTCTGTTCATCCATACCGAGCACCACCGCGCCGACTGCCTCGGCTGCGAAGGACACCCGGTGCTGCTGACCCCCGGCATGGACAACATCGCCTGCCAGGGCGTCCGCTTCAGCCGCTTCTATTCCGCCTGCCCCTCGTGCATCTCGGCCCGCCGCAGCATCCTCCGCGGGCAGCTCCCCCAGACGCATGGGATGGTCGGCTACCGGGAAGGCCAGGAGTGTAACGACGTCCCCACGCTGCCCGGCGTCCTGCGCGACAACGGCTACCAGACTTACCACATCGGCCGCAGCATGCACCAGCACCCGACGCGCAAATGCTACGGCTTCGATTGGATGGAGCCCAGCGAGGACTACTACGAATGGCTGCGCGACCATTCGCCGCACCAGGGCGTCGACGACTGGTTCGGCGGCGGCGTGCGGAACAACGACTGGACCGTCCATCCGTGGCACCTGGGCGAAGCCTTCCACCAGACCAACTGGACCGTCGAGCAGTCGCTCCGCTTCATGCAGCGGCGCGACCCCTCCCGCCCCTTCTTCCTCTCCCTCGGCTTCATCGCCGCCCACCCCCCCTTCCAGCCCCCGGCGTTCTACCTGGAACGCTACCTCCGCACCGGCGTCCCCGACCCGTGGATCGGCGACTGGGCCCGGGCGCCGCAGCCCGGTGAACCGGACGCGGAAGACTACCCCTGCGCCCACCGGATGAACCTCGCCCCCGAAGCGATGCTCAGCATGCGGGCGGCCTTCTACGGCCTGCTCAACCACGTCGACGACCAGCTCCGCCGCCTGATCAACCCGATCCAGGGGCTCCGGCACAACCGCGACACGATCATCATCCTCACCAGCGACCATGGCGAGATGCTCGGCGACCATTACCGCTTCCGCAAGTCGGTCGCCTACGAAGGCGCCGCGCGCGTCCCCTTCCTCCTCAGCGCACCGCCGCAGTTCGGCATCGGCAAGGGACGCGTCGTCGACGCCCCCGCCACCCACGCCGACATCATGCCGACGCTCCTCGACATGCTCGGCATCCCGGTTCCCGCCAGCGTCGACGGCCTGAGCCTCTACCCGCTGATGCGCGGCGAGACGCCGCCCGCCTGGCGCGAGGCGCTGCACATCGAACACGCCCCCAACCACCAGTGCCTGACCGACGGACGCGATAAGTTCATCTGGTCGCCCCGGGACGGCCTCGAGCAGCTCTTCGACCTGACCGCCGATCCCCGCGAACTGCACAACCTGGCCGACGACCCTTCGGCCGCCGACCGCGTGGCCTCCTGGCGCGCCCGGTTGGTCGCCCGCCTGCGCGACCGCCCCGAAGGCTTCGTCCAGGAGGGGCGGCTGGTCGCCGGCCAGCCGTACGGCGCCATGATTCAGTCCCCGGAGGCGCCCCCCGCCCGTTAGGAGTGTTGACTCATGCGACCGACAATCGTCATCTTCAACCCCGACTCCTACCGGGGGGATGTCCTCGGGCATCTGGGCAATCCCGGCGCCGTCACGCCGCATCTCGACGCCATCGTGAACGACGGCGGCGTCTCCTACGCAAACGCCTTCGCGCAGAATCCCGTCTGCACCCCCAGCCGCTGCTCCTTCATGACCGGGTGGTATCCCCACGTCCATGGCCACCGCTCGATGAAGAACATGCTCAAGCCGCACACGCCCAACCTGGTTGCCGAATTGCGTCGCGCCTTGACTGAGCTGATCGACCTGCCTTCGACCCTTTTCGATCTCCTGGACATCGAGCCCGGGTATGCCGTGCAGGGCCGCTCGCTGCGGGATT
>CAZQKI010000392.1:0-2475 GCA_964592855.1 uncultured Lentisphaerales bacterium | reverse complement strand
TCGAGCTGACCCTTGTCCGACAGAACGCAGCCCAGCGTGTCCCAGACCGCATAGATCTTGTCGTTCATGGCGAGCGCCGCGCGAGCTGCCTGTTCCGCCTCATCCAGCCGTTTGAGGCGGCGCAGCGTTTCGGCCAGGTTGTTCAGCGCTTTGACCGTGGGTTGAGTGGCCACGCTGCGCTGGAATGCGGCCAAGGCGCGTGTCAGTTCGCCCTGCTCCAGCAGGCGGGTTCCCCGCAGGCGGTTGGCCAGTGCGTGTTCCGGGATGGCGATCAGAGCGCTGTCGACATCTTCGAGAAGGACCGATGGCTCGCCCGCGGCCACATCCAGAAGCAGGAGGTCGTCCCAGATCGAGGCAAAATCGGGTCGGAGCCGCAAGCAGAGCGTCAGCGACTTCCGTGCTGCGGCGTAGTTGACCGGCGTCCTGGCGCAGATCGCGCGCGCCCTGACGAGTTGGACGAGCACATGGTCGGTTCCGCCGGCCAGCCGCTCCATGGCCGGCAGCACCCGGCGATCGACCTCGCTGATCACACCCTGTTTCAGCAGCAACTCCGCCAGCAAAGCCCATTCCTCCATCGTTCCACGGCCGCTGTCGGTACTGGTGTGCAGTTCCGCGATCGCACCGTCGCGGTGCCCGGTCGCCTCGAGCAGCATGGCCGTTGGCACGGACAGCATCTTCTTAGGCGCTCCGGCATCGCGGGCACGCTCCAGCCACAGCCGAGCCTCTTCCGTCTGGCCGCCGTCCAAGGCCGCCGCTGCCAGTCCTGCCATAGCCTTGGTGTCGCGATTGTCGGACGCCAAGGCTGAACGGAATTCCTGCGCGGCGCTTTCGCCATTCCCCAGCCTCCAATCCAGTACGGCCAGCTGCTGATGGATCGCCCCGGTCGTGTTGGTTGGCGCAAGCTGCAGGGCGCGTTCGAGCTGCGCGCGCGCCAGGACCGATTCGCCCAGCCGCGACCAGACCAGACCATGGCTTGCGAGCATCTCCGCCCTGCGTATTTCGCCATACGTCCGAACCACCTCGAGCATGGTCGGCTCCCGTCCGCCGGAGGTGACTAACTTCTTCAGCGCCCGCTTCAGTTCGGACGATGGCTCGCCGTTCGTGGCGGTGGGCCTGGCCAACTCCCGGTTGATCAGGGCACTGAGGTTGTCCGGGTCGATGCGCAAGGCCGCTGCATAGGCTTCGATGGCCTCCTCGGAACGACCCAGATCTTCAAGCAGAACGCCAAGGTTGTTCGCCGACAATCCCGCCTGGTTCCGCAATCGAGACCGGAGGTGTTCTGAGCGTCCGAAGAGCAGCGTTCCGGCAGGGGCCAGCAGGCTGGGCAGCCGTGCCCAAAGCGCCCGATGGGTCCCCAGCAGATCCCGGTCGCGCAGCCGTTCCAGGTCGCTCACGCCGGTGAACCCGAAGCCATCGGTGACAGGACGGCGACCGGCGGCCGACCAGATCTCCGGCACATTGAGCGACAGCAGCCTCTCTTCCGCGGCCGGATCGAGACGGAGCCATTCCTGCACGAAGGCGGGAATGCCGAGTTCCAGTGCATTCAACAATTCATCGCCGTGGGCCGCCAGATTCGGATCGCGGGCGATCTCGCCTCGGATGATCCGCGACATGCCGCTGAATTGTGATTTGGTCAAAGGAGCCAGGAACAGCTTGCGTCGCTGCTGCCGCGCCTTCACCCAGAGATGAAGGTCGAGGTCGCCTCCGTCGCTGACAATACACGTGCGTGGCCCCAGGCGATTCAAGATGGCGTCGGCCAATTCATCCGCAAACGCGCCGTTGCTTCCGTTCGCTGCGCTCAGATTGAGAATGGCCGCCGCTCCGACGGCGGCCGTCAGCCCCCAGCCGAGAACGCGCGCGGCCAGTGATCGGACTCGATCACGCAGGCTGAGTCCCGGACCGGCGACGAGCGCCGTCCCGGCGGCGGCTGGGGATGGTGCGTTCTGTTCCGTGTCCGACAAGCGCCAGTCGTCCGGCTCGTCGACCGGATCCGACTTCGCCGCAGCCAGCTGCCAGAAGGCGACCAGAAACCCGAGTGTCATCGCGACAGCCAGAGAGGCCATGACGGGCAATTGGCTCGATTCCCGGATCAGCGCCCAGGGCGAGGCGGGGGCATTGAACAGGCAGATGGCTGCCGTCACGGTGAACGCGAGACTCGCGCAATGGATGCTGAACGAGCGGTTGAGCAAGGCGCGGCGGGAGGTCGCCACGACCGCCAGCAACGGCACGAAGGCCAGCAGTACGATCCAGACCCAGTTGAAGGCCGGAAGACATTGACGAAGCGCGTTCCAATGGCCTGCGAGCAGGCGGATCGCCACCTGCGGCAAGTCCGTCTGTCCCGGCAGGAGGCGTTGCTGCTCATGCCAGAGCAGCAGCAGGGCCAGCGCCGCGCCAATGGCCCCCACGTAGAGGCTCATCAGCATCTGGCGTTCCCAGGCCAGGCTCCAGCGCAGCCGGTAGTAGAGCATGAAGGCG
>CAZQKI010000391.1:0-2544 GCA_964592855.1 uncultured Lentisphaerales bacterium | reverse complement strand
AGCCCGCATCAGGGCAGCGGCCAGTAGCCGAAGAGCAAATCGTCGCGGCGGGGACCGCGCGCGCGCAGCGCCTCGTCGGGCATCCAGCCAGGAGGCAGCAACAGCGCGGCGGTGAACACGGTCGATGCCATGGTTTCGTGGATCGTGAACTCGCACTGCGCGGTGTTGACGTGCGGATGCGCCGACCAGCGGCGGTAGAAGGGAACCTCGCGGTTCGCGGCGGACAGAAACGCGACCGGTTTGCCGTCCGGCCCCTTGCTCTCCCACACCAACTCGCGCCCGCGATGGTGCATCGCCGGACCGCCGTCGAGCCCGTAAAGCGTGATGCCCGGAACCGGATCCATGATGCCGTCGTCCTCGCTCATGGCGTGCTGGATGTCGATGGGATAGACGTAGCCGATGCCGGTCGTCCAGCTCATGCCCATCGGGTTGGCGCCGAGCATGAAGTCCATGTTGTTGATGATCGCGTCGCGGTAGCGCCGCTCGCCCGTCAGCCGCCAGGCGAGCGCCAGGCAGCGGTTGAAGTTGGCGACATCCGACGCGCCCCAGCCGGCCCAGAAGTCCTGATGCCGCGGCCAGGTTTGGCGATACGGCATGACGGCGAGTTGCGCAAGCAGCGTATCGGCTTCGCGCAGGTAGAAGGCACGCCAGTGGTTCTTGACGTCGTCCGGCAGGACGCCTTCGGGATCGAGGGCCAGGTCGGCGGCGACCCAGACCGAAAAATCGCGGTGCGAAAACCGCCAGGCAAACGGCGGGTGTGCCTGCCTGGCGTACTCCCCGATCCGCTCGAGGAGGGCGGCGTCGCGCGTCAACCGGAACAGTTGCATGGCGGCATGAACCCGGTAGGGCAGAATGTGCGATTCCTGCTCCTCCCAGGTCAGCATGTAGGCGTTGCCCTGCCCCCGGTTGCGCTTGGCCGGGATCTCGACCTTGCCCAGGCTGTTGGTCGGGGCGATGCCGAAGGCCCACGCGCGCTGCGCGCTCGTGGCATACAGCGCGGCGGATGCGGCATCGAAGGGGCGGACCAGGCGCGCATACTGCGCGGCGGCGGCCGCGTAGATCAGCGACGACCAGCGGGTGCGGCGGGAAAAGGCGTAGGGGTGCTTCGGATCGTCGTAGCCGGGATGCGTATTGGTCTCGATGAACCCCGAGATGCCGCCCCGCGCGTCCTGGCTGCGGCGCCAGCACTCCAGGCCCCAGCGCACCTCATCGAGCAGATCCGGCACGCCGTTGCCCGACTCGGGCAGCTTCAGTTGTCCGTCGGCAAACGCCTGCGGCGCGAATTCGTAGGCGTTGAGGAGACTGAACACCACACTGAAGTGGCTCTGATTGCGATCCCAGTCGGCGGCGTCGTACCAGCCGCCGATGACGCCTTGCGTCACGCGATTGCGGTCGGTGGTCGCGCCATACACGTCGAAAATCTGATAGCCGTTGGGGGTCTCGGCGAGGTGGGGCGGAAACGCGATGTGGTCGGCTTCGTAGATCGTATCGTGCATCAGCGATTTCGGTCGCGTCCATGCGGTGTGACGCGCTTCGAGCGCGGTGGCCGCCCGTTGGTGGAAGAGGCCGCGCGCAGCGATGTAAAACGTCTCGCCGTAGGCATCGGGCGCGTGGCGAAAGGACCAGGACCGTCCGACGCCGGGGATCGTGATGAAGAAGGTTCCCTGCGCGTGCAAGCCGCCCAGATCCAACTCATAGACGTGCTCGCCATACATGGAGGGCCGGCTTGCGGGATCGGGCGCCTTATCGTGAGTCGCGAAGCGGGGGTCGCGCTCGCGCAGCCGCACCGGTCCCGTCAGGACGGTTGCGCCGGTCGCGGCGTCGATGACGGAAAAGGTTTCGGCCTGGGGAAATTCGAGAGGGCCGAACGCATACCCGAACGCACCGAGGTAAGCGAACTTGGCGCCCGCGTCGGGCAAGTAGCCGGCCTGGTTGACCTTGATCGCACGCGAAACCGTGCGCCGCTCGTCATAGTCGAAGGCGACCGAGCCGCGTGTGCCGACGGTGATCGTGTAATGCTGCCCGTCGCGCAGCGGCGCGGTCATCTCCAGCAGGCAGTAGTGCGCATAGTCCACCTGATGCGCGCCGTCGCTGCGGCCGGCGCCGAGCGAGACGAAGGTGCGCGTGACGCGCGCCGGATGGCGTGCCGTGCGGTAATGCGCGTCGGCCTCGCCGCTGATCGCATAACTGTCGATCTGATCGAGGCTTCGCTCGCCCAGTTCCTCCCGCGCCTGGGCGAGGAACCGGTCGTGAATCTGTCCCGGTACGCGAAAGGCGGTCCAGTCGGGTCGGCCGGCGGCCTCGCTCTCGCGGAACGTCCGCACCGCCCGCAGCAGTGCGCCATCGGCGAGCGCGTCCATCCGGGCGACCATCTCGGGCACGTCATAGACCGCCAGGATCAGCCGACGGTTGTCGATCCACAGCAACTGCCTGACCTGCCCGCGATACTCCGGCAGCTGCACGGGAAAACGCCCTTCGCCCGCCGCGGGCAGCGCCGCGTAGGCCACATCCACCCGGCCGGTCAGCGGTTTGGCCTCGAGCGCA
>CAZQKI010000390.1:0-2568 GCA_964592855.1 uncultured Lentisphaerales bacterium | reverse complement strand
CTGCGCTTCCACATCAACCGCCACGTCGGCGAACGGGGCTCGGTGAAGATCAAACGCTACCTCGACCGCCGCAACATCCGCCGCCTCTGGTTCGCCGTGGCGCCCGAAGACCCCCGCCCGGTCGAAGCCGGGTTCCTGGTCGACAATGTGCGCCTGCTCAAGGCTCCACCCGCCCCCGCGGCGGTGGCCGGAATGCGTGCGTTCGACTTCGTGCAGGAGTCCTCGCGCGCCCAGGGCGGCTTTCTCCCCGTCCTGGAACGTCACCGCTACCACCCGGACGTGGGCTTCGGCTTCGTCGACGCCGCGATCTGGCGCAGCCACGACTCGGTCTATGCCGACACGCTGAACCGCGACGGGATCTTCGTGCTCAAGGGCGGCTTCGGTATCGATCTGCCCGCCGGCCGCTATGTCGTCTATCTCTGCGTGAACCCCCTCGGCTACTGGAACGAGCACTTCTGGAGCCGGCGGCGGGTCGCTGTCGAGGGCCGCCCGGTGCTGGATCAGACACGGACCAACGCCGCTGATCGCGTGGCCGACTTTCTCCGCTTCCAGGATGTCGAGCCCGAGCCCGGCGACAACCCCTACGACCTCTACCTGCGCGACATCTTCGCCCCGCTGATCGTGGAAACGGACGTCGCGGACGGTCGCCTCGACCTCGCCTTCGATGCCGATGCGAGCGGACTCTGCCTGAACTGGCTGATCGTGGCCCCGGTCGCCAAGCGCGCCGAGGTCGACCGCTACCTGGCCGACCTCCGCCCCGTGCAGCAGGACGAATTCGAAAACCTGGCCCGCGCCATCGAGCCGCCGGCCACGGTCGCCACGAACGCCATCGGCGCGGCCGACCGCGCCCGGGGTTTCTACACCGCCCTGGTCGATTCCGACGCCCGCGTCCGGCCCGGCGACATCCTGCCGGGAAACGGCCCGGCGATCCGGCTGGAGGGTGGCGTCGGCGAGCGGCCCCTGCAAGCCCTGCTCGTGCGCAACCTCGGCCCGGCCCCCGCCGCGTTGCGCGTCACCGCCTCGGCGCTCCGGTCGGCCGACGGACGGACGCTCCTGGAGCCCGGCCCCGACGGGGTCCGCCGCGCCGTGAACCAGTACCAGTGCCATTCCTACAACCACGAGACCTTCGAGCTCTCCCCCCGCTTCCTGCGCCGGCTGGACCCCGCCGGACACCGCCTGCCGCCGGCCCGCAGCCTGCTGCTCTGGTACCAGTTGGCCGTCGACGCCACGCTCCCGCCCGGCGTGTACCGTGGCGACCTGACCCTGCGCCTGGGCGACGCGGCGACCGTCTATCCCGTCGAGCTGACGGTACACCCCTACACGCTGCCGCCCCTCGATACGGGGGTCGGATTCTTCGGCCTCGATCCGGTGGACCTCCGCCACAACCCGCCGCCCGACGCCGTCGCGTACCGCTCGGAGCTGCGTCATCGTGCGCTGGAGGAACTCGCCCGCCGGGGCTTCACCACGTGGACCGGCCTGCCGCCGGCGCAGCTGGTAAAAAACGGCGACCGCTGGCAGATCGAGGCGCCCGAGATCGACGCCCTGATGGACCGGGCGCGCCAACTGGGGTTCGACCGTCTCGTCTTCACCTACGGCGGCGGGCTGGAGGCGATCCTGCAACTGGACGCCCGCGAAGACATCGCCGGTTTGCCGCAGGCCGAGTACCGCCGCGTCTCCGCCGCGGCGCTTCAGGCCAAGCTGGGCGACTGGCTGCCGATTTCCATCACCTTCAGCGACGAGGCCGCCGGGTATTCATCCGCCGTCGAACGCGACCTGGGGCGGGCCGCGATCCTGAAAACCCACTATCCCTTCCTGCGCCGCAGCGGCGCCACGGGGATGCATGGGCCGATGGGCGAAGCGAGCGAGCTGAACCTCGCCTTCACCGACCTGCTGCTCTCCTCGCAGACGCGCGCGGGCGTCGACCTGCTCCGGGAGAAGGGACTGAAGTGGGGCTACTACAACGTGGCCCTCGGCCTGTTCACCTACGACCGGCCCGCCTTCGGCCAGGGGCTTTATCTCATGCGCCGGCACGGCCTGGATTATCTGCTCAACTGGGCGCTGACCTTCGCCAACAACTTTCCCTACTACGACCTCGACGGCCGCGAGCAGGACGCCATGATGCTGTTTCCGAGGACCGATGGCGAACTCTGCGCGGCCCTCAAGTTCGAGTGGGCCGCCCAGGGGGTGGAGGATTGCCGCCTGCTGATGCTGCTGGAGCAGCGGGCCAAGGCCGCCGGGCCGCGCGGCACAGAGGCTTTGAGCTGGCTGAACGGACGCTTCGACGGGCTCGATCCCTTCGCGGCGGGAGCCACCGGCGGCTATTTCCGGCTGGCGGGCGAAAAGACCGCCCGCGAATGCGAGGCCCTGCGTGACGAGGTCCGCCGCCGCATTCTTGAGCTGCCGGCGGCTCCGAAGGCAAAATAACGCGCCGGCCCCGGGAACGGCTTCAACCGCTGTCCCGAAGCCGGCACACGGCGGCATCAAGCCGCCAGCTTGCCATTACATGGCAGCAGGGGCGGCAGGAGCAGCAGCCTTGTCGGCCTTCTTTTCCTTGTTGCCCTTGTTCCG
>CAZQKI010000389.1:0-2607 GCA_964592855.1 uncultured Lentisphaerales bacterium | reverse complement strand
GCCCGCGACGCCATCCGCGAACTTCGCAGCAGGGACCAGGCCCTGGACGAGGACATCACGGTGATCCTGAGGCCCGGTGCGTATTTCCAGTCCGTCTCGCTCCGGTTCGACGAGCGGGACGGTGGGACAAACGGGCACAGCGTTGTCTATGCGGGCGATCCGGGCATGAAGACCGTTGTCTACGGTGGGACGCCTGTGACCGGCTGGGAGCCATGGAAGGGCAGCATCTATCGCGCGAAGGTCGAGCCCGGCCGCCGGTTCTTCCGGTTGTTCGAAAACGGCCGGAGCCTTGTGATGGCGCGCTATCCCGAAAAAGGCAGCGGTTATCGCGGCGACATGATGAGGGTTGGCGACGATCGCATCCGCGTGCCGGAAGCCTGGCGCGGTTACGACTTCGATCATGCGCAGGTGTACGCGATGGATGCGTCGGACTGGTTTTCGCAGATTCACGAGGTCGTTGGTTTCGATCGGGAGTCGGCGGAACTCACGATCACTCCTGCCAGCGGTAACTGGGCGCCCATGTTCAAGGGGATCAACGATCGCTTCTACATCCAGGGCGTGCTGGAGTTGCTGGACCAGCCAGGCGAGTGGTGTCTCAAGCCCGACGAGGGCTACGTCTACTGCTGGCCGCTAAGCGAACCGATTGAGAAACAACTCATTGTCGCGCCGACGGTCCAGCGGGTGGTCGACATCTGCGGAAGCGCCCCGGACAAGCCCGTAACCAACCTGCGTTTCGAGAACATCGCGTTTACCGGTTCAGACTTCTGCGAAAGCTGGCGGATCTTCAGTTACGCCCTCAAGGAAAAGGATAACACCATACCGGAGCCCTTGCGGCACGGCTTGATCACCATAGAGAATGCGCGCGGGATCGACGTGCGGTTTTGTGAGATCCTCGGGGCCGGGCACAGTGCGGTGTACCTCAATTATTCCGTCCAGGACTGCACGGTATACGGCTGCCGGATCGAGGACGCCGGGTTCGCCGGCGTGTACCTGAACGGATGGGCTCCGGGGGTGGGTGCTTTCAAGAGCGCTGCGGAGTCCGACGTAAACAGGCGGAACCTGATTTCCAACAACTTCATCGCCGACTGCGGTCAGTTCGTCGGCCACGGATGCGGCATCCAGATGTTCCAGAGCGGAGATAACGAGATAACCCACAACGTCATACGGCGCATGCCGCGTTACGCCATCTCCGGCAAGGGCGGTACGGTCGAACTCGGGGCCTATGGCGACACGGCGGCCACGGAGTTCGACTATCTCCACACCCGCAACAACGTGATCCGCTATAACGATGTTGCCAATGTCTGCCGCGACAGCCACGACTACGGAGCGATCGAGCTCTGGCTGGTCGGTAACGGCAATATCTGGGAGAACAACGCCGTCCACGACTGCAATCCGTGCGTCTTCTGGGATGGGTTCGCGCGAGCCTTCATGCCGGACGGGCACACAGGGTTCCTTTCCGTCAGGAACAATATCGTGTACGAGTGCAAGGGCGGAGAGAACTCGTCCGCCGTGCTGATGACCAATGAGTGTCAGGCGGTGGAGAACAACATCTTCGCGGACAACGACTTCTTCGCGCCGTTCGATGTGTGGGAGTACGGCGGCAATGTGCATGACATGATAGCGGCCCGCAACATCCTCGCCAACCGTTGTCTGGCGCTGTTCAGGTTCAACGTCAAGGATCCGCCGGCGCTCTTCGCGCAGGTTGGTCCGAACCTGATCTTCCCTGCCCCGGCCGAACCGTATTGGCCTGCGGAATTACGTCGGGCATGTGAGGAGCGCAATTGGGGCAAGGGGGACATCTACGCCGACCCGATGTTCGATCGCACGAGGCCGGAACATGACCGGCATTTTACTGACTACCGCCTGAAGCCGGATTCGCCGGCACTGAAGATGGGCTTTAGGCCGTTCAACCTTGATATGATCGGCTTGAAGGATGACTTCCCCTTTGACCGCGCGCTTCTCGGCCGCAGGCAGGCACCTGAGAAGATACAAGCCGAAGATTATGACCGGATGCGGAGCCTCCGTGTTCATGGGAACACCGGGATATATCAGATGCAGCGAGGGGCATGGGTGCGGTACGACAACCTTGACTTCGGCGAAGGGGGGTTCAAGCGGTGCCGGGTGAAATGGTGTCCCGAGCCTTCATCACCGGGAGACCAGGCGAGTCAGGGGACCGTTGAGTTCCGTCTGGGCTCACCCTCCGGCGAGACGATCGGCGTGCTGCACGCGAACCAGGACGCCTGCTCCGTCCGGGATGTACGCGGAGTCCACGCTCTCTACGCCTGTTTCCCGGAAGGGCTGAACGGCATGATGGACTACTTCCTGTTCGAGAACACGCCGTAAGGCTGTTGAGGCAATCTGTTATGAAATACCCACACTTGTCGAAAGTATTTGAAAGAATGGAGGCAGGCGAAAGCGCCAATGTGGTCTTCTTTGGCGGTTCAATCACCTGGGGTGCAGGCGCCACGGATCCGCAGAAGACTTCCTATCGGGCATTGGTCTCCTCCTGGCTTGAAGCCCATGCCCCAAAAGCCACGATCAAGTCAATCGACGCCGCGATTGGCGGCACCGGGTCAAAGCTCGGGGTTTTCAGGATGGACCGCGATG
>CAZQKI010000388.1:0-2615 GCA_964592855.1 uncultured Lentisphaerales bacterium | reverse complement strand
GCCGGCGGGGTGTTCCAGAATAGCCTCCTGTCGGCGCAGTTCGCTCTGGATCTCCGCGATCGGCACTTCGCGCGGCGTGCAGTTGCGGCGCACCGCCAACGCGGCGGCCACGCCGGCGGCATGCCCCGTGGCCATGGCGATCGCCATCACCCGCACGGCGCCGAGGGCCTCGCGCGTGGCCGAGAGGCAGCGCCCGGCGGCCAGCAGCCCCTCCATCGTCTCCGGCACCAGGCAGCGGTAGGGAATGGCGTAGCTCTGCCCGATGGGCGGCCAGGTCATTTCGCCGCCGCGACCGGGGTAATGAATGTCGATGCCATAGCCGCCGCGGGCGATCCGGTCGTCGAAGTCGCGGCAGTCCAGCACATCCTCGCGCGTCAGCGCGTAGCAGCCGCGGAGGCGGCGGCTTTCGCGCAGCCCCACCTGCTGGGCGGTCGAGTGGAGGCAGGCGTTTGCGTAGCCGGGCGCATGCTTGCGGAGCCAGTCCACGACCCCCATCACCTGGCGGCGTCCCTCGATTTCGCAGCGGGTCAGCTCCTCGGCATTCGTGCAGTCGCCGGGAATCCGCGTGCCGTTGACGTAGTACTCGCCGGATCGCGGACGTGCGAAGATGGAGGGGACGCGCTCGCACGGAAATTCGCCCGCTTCGATCGCCTGGCGGATCTTGCCCGCCATCTCCGCGCCGATGCCTTCCGGCCAGGCGTCGACATGACTGAGAATGAAGGCGAGCGTCATCGGCTGGAGGTTCTCGGGATCACAGTCGAAGGCCGCCCCCGCCCGGGCGATCACGTCGCCGTCGCCGGTGGCATCGACCGTCACGCCGGCCAGCAGCGCCCGGCGACCGCTCTTCGCTTCGACGATCAGGCCCCGCACGCGTTCCGCTTCGACGATGGCCGTCGCGATCCAGGTATGCAGGTGCGGCACGACGCCGGCCTCGAGCAGCATCTCCTGGGCGACGAACTTGGTCACCTCCGGCTCCTGCATCACGCGCGTCCCCGTCTCGGGGCTCTCCCGCGTCCCGCCGGCGTCGTGGATGCGGTGGACCAGTTCGACCGCCGGTCCTCCGATGATGCGCCGCTCGCGGTCGGTGAACTGACGGATGTTCTGGACACCGCCGGCGGTCAGCATCCCGCCCAGACAGCCATGCCGCTCGACGATCGCAACCCGCGCACCGGCCCGTGCGGCGCCGAGGGCGGCCCCCAGCCCCGCCGGCCCGGCCCCCGCCACCAGCACATCAAACGTTCCCGCAACGGGGGTGATGCGGGGGCTCTCCGTGATCGCGTCGGCACACCCGCACGCACCGACAGCTTCATTATTCGCATGCATAATTGTGGCCGATTCTATCACCGGAGCTGCGGTCTGGGTAGCGGGAATTTTCGTCATTAGAGGCGCTTGCAAAACCTTGCAAGCGCCAGGAAACCAGTGTTCAGGCCGAAATCGTCCCCTAATCGGAGAAACCTCACGCGATGTTTTTGCGTTTTTCGCTAAAGTCTTGTCATTTACGTTAATGTTGCGCTCGAATGACTTGGAGCGGTCCGATACGTCCCGCTCTACTGCTCACGCCCGGATCGATGCATCCGAAAAGTAGCGCGGGACGTATCGAACCGCGCCGTTTGGAAGCCTGACGGACGCTCGTTACAAGAGATCGCGCGACCCTTTGCATGCCGCACAATCGTTTGCCGTAATCGTCGGCAGAACAGGTCGATGACAACCGTTACTCGACCGTCACCTAGGCCTGAAGGCCTTTGCTAGCTTCCGGCTGAAGCCGGGACTCCGACTTCGGCGTCTGCCTTGGAAACCAACGCCGGCGCACCAGCCACACCTTGCCGGAGTCCCGCCTTCAGGCGGCAGCGAGGCAGGGGCTTCAGCCCCGGTTTCAGGGCTTCAGGCGCCATTCTGCTCGGCGCCATGCACACTGCTCGTACGCCTCATCGAACACCCGACAAAGCTCAAGGCAAAGATATGGAATCGGTTCACGAGAACGGGCGATGAGAGCGGAACACGAGTCAAGAGTCTCCATCGTCCACCGCTATCGTCGCCCGCTATCGTCCGCGCCCTCGATGCGAAATTTCGAGGACGAGGACGATGCGGCAAGTCTCATGCTCGATCCAACTGGCGGCCAATGGCCGCCAGCGGCTTCACACTGAACCCTGAACCCTCCGCTTGCACAAACCGAAGGTTTTGCAAGCCCCTCAATCGAAAAAAGGCGCCCCGGTTTCCCGGGACGCCTTCTCGTTGTGAGCCATCCGCCGTTACGACTGCGGCATATTGGCCAGCGACTGGAGCATGTCAAAGTTCTGCTTGAACTTGACTTCGGCGTCCGCCAGCATCGCCGTCGCATTGGGGTTCAACTTGAGCAACTGCTTGAATCGGTTCTCCTGCATGGCGGTCTCGGCAAAGGATTGCGTCGGCGCCTTGCTGTCCAGCGTCAACGCGTTCTTGCCTTGGGCCGACAGTTCGGGATTGTAGCGGTAGAGCGGGAAGTGCCCCGTTTCGACCGCGACCTTCTGATGTTCGAGACCGTCGACCATGTCGAAACCCTGCGCGATGCAGTGCGAGTAGGCGATGATGATCGCAGGGCCGTCGTAGGCCTCGGCCTCGACAAAGGCCTTGACCGT
>CAZQKI010000387.1:0-2622 GCA_964592855.1 uncultured Lentisphaerales bacterium | reverse complement strand
TCACACCCGTTTCACATCCGGCAACACCCGCGTCGTAATTTTGATCGCCAAATCGGCCGTGATCTGCCCGTTCTTCTGCCACGCCAGCGTGCGCGGCCCATCGGGCGTGTGGACGGTCGCGCCGGCGAAAGTGCGCGGTCCGAACCGGGTGGCGCTCACGTTCAACTCGCCGTCCACGCCCAGCGTGGACCGCCACAGGGCCGCCTGCACCCAGGGGAGAAACTGCAGACTGGCGGAGGTGCCATGATCGCCGCCGGCCTCGCCGACCGCGCCGAAGCTCTCCGCCCAGGCGTCGAGATAATCGGCCCGGTTGTCACGCATCGCGCAGTAGCCCATCAGGCGCGCCAGATTGTCCTGATGCCAGCGGGGCTTGGAGGGCAGGTCTTCAACCGTGCCCCCTTCGTGCTGCTGATGCTGACGCGTGCCCCCGCTGTCGTGCTGATACCCCCAGGAGAGGACCCCGTCGCGGTCGGACCGCTCCGCCATCAGCCAATCGGCGAAGCGGCGCACACAGGCCACGAAGGCCGGCTCGTCGCCGATGTGTTCCAGATAATCGATCACGCCGTTGATCGCCAGCAGCCCCATCCAGGGCTTGGTGATGTAGCCGCCCCACTGATGGATGCCCGTTCCTCCGCCCTGGTCGCCGAAGCTTCCATTGGGCCTTTGCGACTGCGCCACCGTCAGGAGTCCTTCATAAGCGATGCGCCGAAAATGCGGATTGCCCGTATAGCGGTAGAGCAGCACGGCGCTCCGCAAATAGCAGGCGTCCCGGCCTACCGCCATGCGCGGCCAGGCGTTGCGGTGCAGGCGGTTGGCGGCCTCGACTACCTTCTCGGCGCAGTCGAAGAGGAAGTCGTCGCCCGTCTCGAGGAACGCCGCCAGCGGTCCCTGCACGCGGTTCATCGGCAGCGCAAAGGCGATCGGCGGATAGCCGTGCATCCGCACGAGATTGGCGGCGTGGTCGATGATCACATCGGCAAAATGGTAGGCCGAGCGCATGGCCAGATCGTAGTCGCCGGCGTCGCCGTACCGCCAGGCGGCGAGGAACTGGGCGTAAGGAATCTCGCCCTCCCACCCCGGCTCAAGGCGTTCGCGGCTGTCTGTCCCGCTGAGGCGGCCGCCGCGCGCCACGGCCCCTTCCTCGAAACCCCGCGCGACATGCGCGACGCGCACCCAGGCGCGGGCGCTGTCCAGGTGCGCCTCGGCACCGCTGTAGACCGGCAGCAGCGGCCCGGGCGTGAACTCTTCGCAGAGGCCGTACCACCAGTCGGGGGCGAGGTAGCGGGCCACGCGCGGCGAGCGGTCGGACAGGCTGAAGCTGAAGCGCAGCGTCCGCGCCATGCCGCGCAGAATCGTCTCCTCTTCCGAACGCAGAATGTAGCCGCCGCCGCATCGCTCGTTGGCGCAAACCCCCCCAAAAAGTTCGCACCCCTGGTAAGGCTGCCAGACCACGGCGCCCTCGACCGCGTCCATCCGGCCGGGTTGTTCCGGCGACGCCAGCCGCGCCACGTCCGTGACGTCAAACGCCGCATCCCCGATGGAAAAGCTGTCGCAGCTGCCGTCCCAGACGCCCTGCTGCAGTCCGGCAGGCAGCACCGCATCGCCTTCCCCACTCCAGAATCCGATGGTGGGAACGGCAGGCTTGAGATCCCCGCCCTCGTCCACGTACTTGCTGTTGATGTGCCGGGCAAAGACCTCGCAGACGCCGTTGGCATGCAACCGGACCTGCACCTGGCCGTAAAGCCAGTGGTGCTTATGCAACCACGGATTGCGGTAGTGTCCGTTCGCCCCCCCGAACTTGCGGCTGTGGACCAGCGGTATGGCGCCGCTCATCTCGACCACCCGGCAGGTCGGCGTCTCCTCGCGGACCACCATGCCGCAGGCCTCCCACCAACGCCACTCCGTCCCCGTGCGGAGCCCCATGGCAATCGCCAGGGAGCGTCCCTGATAGCGAATGCGGAGGCGGTGGCGCTCCCAGGCGAAGTAGGGATCGGGACTGCGCGCGAAACTTTCGAACTCCGCGGCGGGCAGTTCGGGAGCGGCGGCCGCGGGGATATCAGCCAGCGTCAGCTGATCGGGCGCCCGATTGCCGCCGTCGGCCACCAGCAGCATGCGCCGCGGCGTCCCTTCGGCAGAACCCGGCCACTGCCCGAGTGGGCGGCCGTACGTCGCTGCGCCGTTCAGACTCAGGGGGGCCGCGGCCATGCGCGGCCACGGCAGCGAGGTGATCCACAGACCCGCCGGCCGGTCGTCGCCCAACCGCTTCAGCGTGACCTGCCCGGCATCCAGCGTCCATCCGTTTCCGATGAATTTTTCCATAGGGATCCTAGAAATCGTTTCGAATGGGGCAGAATGATAGCGCGCCCGTTTGTGAAGTGCCAGCGTAATCGCCCGATGGACACTCAGAAAACAGGGTTCAGGGTTCAGCCAAGCCGCTGGCCGGCTTTGCCGGCCAGTTGGATCGAGCATGAGACTTGCGGCGCAGCCGCTCCCCTGCCGTCTGGTTTATCCCAACAATCTTTGTCGCGAGCTTTGTCATGAGCTTTGTCGGGTGTTCGAAGATGCGTAGACCAGCGCAAGAAGCCCTGAAGGCGGTACTCCGGCAAACGGATGAACCCATCG
>CAZQKI010000386.1:0-2636 GCA_964592855.1 uncultured Lentisphaerales bacterium | reverse complement strand
ATCGCCTTGTCTCATCCCGTCCCTCCCGCCGCGGGCTTTTCGACGGGCGCGTTCTTCTGCTTCCAGGCTGCGAGGTAAACTTCCTGACGATACCTCCCGATGCGGGTGCCGTCTTTGTTTTCGAGAATCAGTTCCACATCGGCGACTTGGAGGTCATCGGGCAGATTCTTCAAATCCGCCACGCCGGACATGACCGCATCGGAGGGCAACACATCCACTTTTTGATCTCCCTTTACCACCGACTGCCCTTTTCCAACCGACCATCTGATCACGCATCCCGGAAAAGCCTGTGTCTGATCGTTGGCAACCCATAGCTCCATGGATTTCCCGCCGGGCAATACGCGAAACAGCGGCACCAGCGGCTGGTTGACCTGGGCCATGGCGAAAAAACCGCGCTTGGGCGTCAGGTCATGGCTGACGATGGATTTGGGCCAATTGGCAGGCAGCACGTCAATGAAATGAAATTGAAAGTAGCCGCTGACCCGACGGGGCGACAGCCGCCAGCTTTTCGTCGTTTCGATGAGTTGGTCGTATTGATAATTCTGACTTGCGGTGATGTACTCGCCTAGATTGGCCGGCTTGACGCCGCGCAACCCCACCTGTTGGCGGATATCGTTTTTGACGACCTGCACATGTCCCCAAAGGACGTCGGCGGTTTTCGCCGGCCGCGGCCCCCAGTCGGCGGGGTAACTCGACATGGTCTCATAGCTGTCCAGCGCTTCACTGCCATATTCTCCGACCGTCACCAGCCGGTCTGGCGGCAATACCTGACAGAATTTCGAAGGCAGCCCGATGTACCCGTACCAACCCCAGTAAGGATGCACATCGTCCACCACGCTCGCCCAGAGCTTGTCGGACAGCTTGTAACCCTTCCGCCCCGCATTTGGACGGGCGTAACCGCCGAACTCATTGCCGCTGATCGGAACAAACAGCCGCTCGGGATCATGCGCCAGCGCCGCCTGGAGCATGTCGGTCGGATCAAACTTCGTCTCGTTGGCAAAGGAGAGAAGGGCGACGCCCGGGTTATTGTAACAGACCCGCGTGATCGCGGCCGAAGCGGCCAAAAGGCCGGGACGGACCTGTTCGCCGAGACCGGGATATCGGCTGCCCACGTCCTGTTCCGACAGGATACCAAGCCGGTCCAACAATTCACGTACTTCGGGAAAAGCCACATGCTGGCAAAAACGGACAGAGTTGAAATTCGCCGCCTTCAACAGCAACAACGTGTCGAGCAGTTTGTCGTGTTCACCCCAATACCAGAGCGCGTTTAGCCCCTGGATGTTTGCGCCGCGTAAAAACAGCGGTTCGCCGTCCAACAACAGCATGCCAGGCGGAAACCGGTCATGCGGATGAAGTTCACTGACCATCTCAACCGTTCGGTAACCGAATACCGCTTCGCTTGAATCCGTAGAGCAATCCTTTTCGTCAAGCAAACTCACACGGCAACGATACAGGCAGGGGGCCTGCGGCGACCAGCGCCGGGCGTCGGGCATGGGAACAACAACCCTTTGCCACCCTGTCGCATCCGGCGCAAAGACGACACGCCTGCTGAAAGACCTGCCTTCACAATTATCGGACGTCATTTCTATCATGAGCGCTGCGGGTTTCTTGCCGATGATGTCCGTTGCTACTTGCACCGTTGTTTCGCCTTTTGCCGGGTAGCCGCGCACGCGAATTTCGGAAATGGCCGCGGCGGCGGTGGTTTCCAGATAGACCTCGCGGTGGATGCCGTAGCCGCTGCCGATATGCGTGTCGCCTTTTTTTAACCCAACCAGCGACCGCGCGCGATCCCGCACGTAACGCTGTTCCGTTGCGTGCGGCACCGGGAACACCGCCCAATAAGCCGCCGGCTCGCCGAATTGCGGCCCGTCGATAACCCGGACGGTCAGCGTGTTCCGCTCGCCAATAAGGCTCGTCACATCGAACCGGAACGGCTCGAAATAAACGCTGTGCCCTCCGAGCCGTTGCCCGTTCAGCCAAACCTCGGCTTCCCAGTCTACGCCTTCGAACACGAGAAACACGCGTTCTTGGTCACGCGGCATTTTCGCCGTGAACGTTTTCCGATACCAGAGGATGCACGACGCGGGCTGTCGTCCTAGAGGAAGCGCGTCGTAGCGCCATTCGGGGACGCTCGTTTTCTCCCAGCCCGAAACGTCGATGCCCGGTGCTTCCCATCCTGGAGATTCCGGAACCTTGACCTGGGTCCCATCACTCTTTTTCTTCCCGACAATGGCCAGGGGCGACTCCGACACACGTTGGATTTCAAACTTCGAGAGCCAGTCGTCACCGCAAAGATTCTGACGGCGGCGCACCGCCAGCGGCTTGGGCCGACTTTCCAGAAACGGGGCCATCTCCTGTCTCAACTCCGCCACGCGCTTAGCCAACTCCGTCGAGTCAGCCGGCGACGCGGCGACCGAAGACGGCGGCACCTCGGATGCATATAATCCGACCGGCAGTGTTCCCATCGCCATCATCAGCGAGAACATAATGAAAGTCCTTACGCTCAGTGTGTTGTTCCTTCCTTTATGGGTTTCTGTTTTCATTATCCATGCCATTTGACTGTTGATGTTTCAGATATCCCTTTTTTCCCTCTTTGGGCGTCTTTACCCTACCGGATCGTGTATATCGACCCTTGC
>CAZQKI010000385.1:0-2661 GCA_964592855.1 uncultured Lentisphaerales bacterium | reverse complement strand
CCGCCCGGCCAGATCGCCCTCCCCCCGCGGGCCGATCGGCGCGGCCCGCCGGCGAACGGGGGCATTCTTCCGCCTGAACCCTTAACCCTGAACCCCGAACCCTGAACCCTGAACCCTCACCGGCCGCGCCGCGGCCGATGCTGCTCTACGGCGTCACGGGCTCGGGCAAGACCGAGGTCTACCTGCAGGCCATTGCGCACATGCTCGAACGGGGGTGCGGCGCCATCGTGCTCGTCCCGGAAATCGCCCTCACGCCGCAGACGGTCCAGCGCTTCGCAGGACGCTTCGGCGACCGCATCGCCGTGCTGCACAGCGCGCTGAGCGACGGCGAGCGCTTCGACGAATGGCAGCGCATCCGCAAGGGCGAGGCCCGCGTCGTCGTGGGGCCGCGCTCGGCGGTCTTCGCGCCCGTCGAGCGGCTGGGGCTGATCGTCGTCGACGAGGAGCATGAGCCGAGCTACAAGCAGGACGAGACGCCGCGCTACCACGCCCGCGATGTCGCGGTCATGCGAGGCCACTTCGAAGCCTGCGCCGTCCTGCTGGGGTCGGCCACGCCGGCCCTCGAGTCGTGGTGCAACGTGATCCGCGGCAAATACGCCCCCTTGCGGTTGACCTGCCGCGCCGACAACGCGGCCATGCCCGCGGTGCAGGTGATCGACCTGCGCCGCGAACAGGCGCGGAGCGGCCATGTCCAGATCTTCTCGCAGGTCTTGATCGATGCCATCCGGAGCCGGCTGGAACGGGGCGAGCAGACGATGCTCTTCCTGAACCGGCGCGGTTACGCGACTTCGCTGGTCTGTCCCTCGTGCGGCTATGTCGCGACCTGCGAAGCCTGCAATGTCGCCTTCACCTACCATCGGGTGGACGACTGCCTCCGCTGTCACATCTGCGGGGCCTGGCAGCGCCCCGCCAAGGATTGTCCCGCATGCCATGATCCCAAGTTCCGCCTGGCGGGTTTCGGAACCCAGCGCATCGAGCAGGTCATCGCAAAATGCTTCCCCGCGGCGCGCGTGGGGCGCATGGACGCCGATTCGACGTCGCGCAAGCTGAGCCATGACGACATCCTCGGCGCCTTCCGCACGGGGCGGACCGACATTCTGATCGGAACGCAGATGATCGCCAAGGGGCTGCACTTTCCGAATGTGACGCTGGTCGGCATCGTGCTGGCCGACTCCAGCCTGCATCTGCCCGACTTCCGCGCCGGCGAACGGACCTTCCAACTCCTGGCGCAAGTCTCGGGCCGCACGGGGCGCGGGGCGACGGCCGGCGAGGTGATCATCCAGACCTACACGCCCGACCATCCCGCCGTGACGGCCGCCTGCACGGAGGATTTCACCGCCTTCGCCCAGGGCGAACTCCCCATCCGTCAAAAGCTCGGCTATCCGCCCTACGCCCATCTGGCGTGCCTGACGCTGCGCGGGGACGACGAGTCGCGCACCGCCTTCACAACCGAGGCGCTGGCGCGGCGGCTGAAGGAGACGATGGGTGCGGCCGTCCAGGTTTCCGATGCCTGCCCGGCGCCGCTGGCGAAGGCGAAGAACCACTACCGCTACCAGATCATCCTGCGCGCACCCACCGCGCGCGCGATCGTCGAGCCGCTCCGTGCGGCGCTGCGCGCGGAGCGCCTCCCCGCCGGCGTGCAGCTGGCGATTGACATCGATGCCGTCAGCCTGCTGTAGCAACAGGATCTTCCATCTTCCCGCTTGCGCCCCTGACAACGCGCGTTTAAACTAAGCGCAGGTGAAGGTCGTTTTTATATTTGTCGACGGATTGGGCTTCGCACCCGCTTCGCCGGATAACCCGGTGACGGAGGCGGTTTGCCCGCACATTCATCGGATGATCCACCAGCACGGCCGCCCGATCGATGCTTGTCTGGGCATCGCCGGAATCCCCCAGAGCGCGACGGGGCAGGCCTCCCTCTTCACGGGTTTGAACGCCGCGCAGGCCATGGGCCGCCACGTCGAAGGCTTTCCCGGACCATCGCTGCGCACGCTTGTCGAGGCGGACAACATCTTCCTCGCGCTGAAGCGGATTGCGAAGCGCGGTTTCTTCGCCGACGGCTACCTGGCCGATACGATCGACGAAATCAGGAACCGCCGGTTCCGGTCCGTGACCACCACGGCGGCGCTGACCTGTCCCGAAGTGATCGCCATGCGCGGCGACCTGCTGGCCAACCAGGCCGTCTGCCACGACATCACGCGCCAGTCGCTCCTGGACAAGGGCTACCCGGGGCCGGTGATCACGCCGAAAGCCGCCGCCGAACACCTGGTGCAGCTGGCGTTGGGGTACGACTTCACCCTGTTCGAGTTTTTCGAGACGGACCGTGCCGGCCACTCTGGCGACATGGGGCAGGCCACCGCCATCCTCGGCAAGCTCGACGCCTTTCTCGGCACGCTCGTTTCGCTCGCGGGCGAGATGGGCATGCTGGTGGCCGTGACGAGCGACCATGGCAACATCGAGTCCATGAGCCAGCACGGACACACCTGCAATCCCGTTCCGTTCATCGCGGTGGGCGAGGGGGCCGAGGCGCTGCGACGCCACATCTCGAACCTGGTCGAGGTCACCCCCCAGATCCTCCGCCTGCTCAATCAGGCGTAGGACCGGGTGTTAGGCGTTTGGCCTCGCCCGTTCAGGAATGGCTTTCTTTTCCGCTACCGCCGG
>CAZQKI010000384.1:0-2662 GCA_964592855.1 uncultured Lentisphaerales bacterium | reverse complement strand
TGACGAAGGCCGGGTTCACCGTGATCCGCTGCCGGTAGTCCCGACCCGGATACCAGGCGACCGCCCCCCCGGCCGCGGAGCCAAACGCCGCCTTCAGCCGGATGTCGCTGGCGGCCGCCTCGAGGGTGAACGCGCGCAACGCCGCGCGTTCCAGCGGCAGGGTCCAGACCCCGTTCGTTCCCGCCAGCGTTGCGCCCGTAACCCGATCAGTCAGCCGCTCGTTGTTGCGCACCTGCAAGGCGACGGTCTGGGGTTCCAGGCGGGTGTTGACCAGGTAGAGCACGCGCGCTTGTCCCGGCTGCGGTTCGAGGAGGCGGGCGATGACGCCGCCGGGCGTCTCGCCGACGGTCTCGAAGCGACCCAGCGGCAGCGACCGGATGAACGCGGCCAGATACTGGATCTGCTCCTCGTGTCCCACCGGAATGCGTCCGTCGCACCACATCCAGGTCACGAGTTCCGGCGTGGTGCGCGCGAACATCAAGGCATAGTCGTGCAGCCAGCGCCATCCGGCAGGCTGCGCGTACTGGATGTTGCAGGGAATCGCCCAGCGATCTTTCGCCAGCTTGGGCGGCGGCGTGTAGAAGCCGGGGGCTGCGTTCGTCGGCTGTGCGAACGGGTACTCCTGGAACTGACGCTGCAGGAACGCGCCCACGCGCGGGGCCGCCTGTTCGTAGGCGGCGTTCAACTCCGGATCCAGCAGCCCGCGCCCATGCAGCGGATAAACCTCGGACTTCATCCGTTCCGGCGTCATGCCGTTCGCGATCAAGCCGTCTTTCAGCAGCGCAAGATCCAAGCGGTGATGGACGTAGGTGAGCCGCTCGTTGCCGGCATACAGAGCCGGGTCCATGGCATGCTGTTTGAGTCGATCATAGAATGTCCCGCCCGAACGATACACGATGTTGGGCACATTGTTGATCTCGCACGGGTAGTATTCCAGATCGGGACGTGCCTGGCGGATGCTCTCCGCGATCGCCGCGTGGCATTCCGCGACCAGCTTGCAGCGGAAAGCGATCCAGGCCTGCTTGTGGCTGGACAGAATGTGGTTGTAGCGCTTCTGGAATCGCTCGGGGTCCCGCGGATCTTCCGGCAACGGTTGCCCGAGTTCCGCGAAGAACCGGGCGAGCGTGGTGTCGTCGTAGGAGTAGCGCATCACGCTCTCCTCGGTCACGAATCCGCCCAGCGCGGTGTAGAACGGCTGCCAGGCGCCGCCCGCGATCCAGAAGATGCCCGGCACGGAGGTGAAGGGCGCGTAGCGCCCGGCAACCTCCCGGGCGATGGCGGCCAGTTCATTGCGCAACTCCGGCGAAGCGGGGTTCAGCGCGGGAACGCCGGCCAGGAATGTCCGCAGATCCTGCTGCCCGTCGGGGCCGACATTGACCGCCGTGTGCTCGCCCCCGGTGACGACCTCGTACTGCGTGCGGTGGGCGTGGCGGACCGTGCCCGGCCAGGCGCGCGTGGTCATGACGGACGGGTAGAGCTTCAGACCGTTGTACTCGAACAGCTTGGCCAGCAGGGCCGTATAGTCCACGGTGACGTCAGGCGCGGCGTAGTGGGAATATCGCTGCGACGGGTAGCGGGGCGAATCGTAGCGGTAGAGCCCGCAGACATAGCCGTCCTGCCCCGTGAAGCGCAGGTACTTCACAAGGTTGACGGCCATGCCGTACCACTCGCGGTAGAAGTTGTCCGCCGGGACATTGCCGAGCACGTCTTCGTTCGTGCGGAAGTAGCGTCCGGTATACATCGAGCCGAACGCGACGTCGCCGCTCTCCGTGTAGAGCGCCAGCGAACGGCCTCCGCCCGCCGGAAGGTTCAGTCGCGGCAACTCGCCTTCCAGCACGTACAGCCGGATTTCGGTCACGGCGCCCGCTTTCCACATCGGGCTCGGGTTCATCACATCCACCGTGGCCCAGGTGGTGTCGCCGCTGAAGTAGACGAATCGGAAGGTCTCCCGCTTTCCGGTCAGCGGGAACACGGTACCGGTGGCAAACCCGGAAGCCGCTCGGAGCACGCCCCATGGCGTGGCAGACTCCGGGTCGTTCGGCTCGGTGATCGAGACCGAGGTTGACCGATCGGCGTCGTCCGGGTAGTCGACCTCGACGAGGTAGGTGCGCTGCGGTTCGACCACGATCCGGTACTGCATCCAACTGCCGGCGGCGGCGCCGGTCTCGCGGTAGGCACCGAGCGGTGACGCCACGATCCCTGAGTTCGTGGCACTCGACCAGAAGGGATGCGGATCATCCGGATCGCCGCAGCGGATGGTGTCCGCCAAGCGCAGGGGCAGGGCGGCCCCCAAGTCCATCGCGGGTTGTTCGACGGGGCCGACCACCGCCACCTGGTACCGCCGCGTGCGATCGACGAGCCCGTCATGTCCCCGGATCAGGAAGTTGTAGACCCCTGGACCGGGCGACTGCCATGCGCAGAGGGCCTGATTGGTGCCGCTTTGGCGGATGGCCTGGCTTTCCCCTTGGCCGACCCCCAGTCCGGTCACCGCATTGGTGACGGCAAAGGACAGGGTCAGCGGCGCCGATTCGTTGGCGACACGCATGGAGATGCGCAGCCGGACAGGCTGATCCACGCCGAACACAGGCGCACAGACGCCCTCCGGTGCGATCTCGATGCCGGACGCATGCGTCGCCGTGTGGAGAAAATCGAACTCGCGCGG
>CAZQKI010000383.1:0-2676 GCA_964592855.1 uncultured Lentisphaerales bacterium | reverse complement strand
ACTTCGTGCTGGAGTGCCTTTCGGACGAACCGGGGACGGTCGTCGAACTCGCCGGTCTGCAGCTGGTCCGGAGTGCGCTGATCGTCAAGCCGCTCTACGAACTGCCGGTCTCGTGGCCGGTCAAGACCTTGCGGGACGACGGCAGCGTCGTCTACCGGCTGACCGTGCGGGTGCTGAATGCCGGCGGGGCGCCCGCGACCATCACCGGCCGCGTCGTTTCGCACCACGAGCGTTTCCGTGTGACCCTGGGGACCAACGCCGTGGCCGCCAAAGCCGGCCAGGTCGTCGGGTTCCCGGTCGAAGCGGTGATTGGCCGCGAGGCCGCGGCGCGCGGTGCGGAGCTGGACAGCGAGCTGCTCCGCCTCGCGTTCGCCGCCTCATCGCTTCCGGAAGTCGAGACGACGTTCGAGGTGCCGCTGGTCCGGCCGCTGAGCCGAGGGCTGCGCCGTCAGGTGATTCTGGCCGAAGCGGACCTGCGGGCCATCCGGGAGCGGCTCGCAGCAGAGGACGCGGGCCTGAAGGAGGTCCTGGATTACGCACGCGTCCTCAAAGGCGCCGACGCGTTCCTGGCCAAAGATCTGCTGCAGATTCCGCCGGGACACCAGTGGCCCGGGTCGAACCCGGGCACCGACTGGGTGGTGGCCGACGCCATGCCCGCCATCGTGAACACAAAGACGGGGGCGAAGGAGTGCGGCACGTCGCTTGCGGGCCTGGTGTGGAAACGCCATCTGGGGTATCCGGGGCTGGCGGCGGAGCACCTCGGCCTGGCCTACCTCTTCACGGGTGAGGAGAAGTACGCGGTCAAGGCGCTCGAGCTCTTCCGGCTCTACGCCCGGCAGTACCGCGAGCTGCCGTGGGGGCCCGGCATGGAGCTGCCCTGGCTGGCCGGCCCCTCGCTCCAGACGTCCTCCCGCATGGCATCCTCCTCGTCCTACGGCTCCAACATGTTCATGAAGCACCCCCTGCGGCTGCTGTCGATGGTCGCGGAATCCCCGACGTGGACGCCGGCGGACTGGGCGAACGTCTACACCAACTTCGCGATCCCCTATGCCGCCGAGCTGGCCAAGGCCTACAGCGGCATCCACAATCAAACGGATATCAGCAGCCACAACCTGGCGCTCCTCGGCCTGGTGTTCGACGATGCCTTGATGCTGCACCAGGCGGTCGCGTCCGATGCCGGCCTGCTGGCCCGCATCCGGGACATCGACGCCGACGGGTTCTCCTCGGAGGGGCGCCCGATCACCTACCACTTCGCGGGCATGGCCGAGTACCTGCCAGCCATCGAGTACCTGGCCCATGCCGGCGTCCAACTGCCACTCGACACCGGCCGCCTGCTGCAGGCGATGCGGATGCCGTACCGGCGGGCCACGCTGACCGGGGCCGTGCCCAACAGCGGCGACTGCGCCCGCGGCTACCGGGCCGCACCTCAGCCGCTGGCCGGGCACCTCGTCTCCCTGTTCCCCGATGAGCGTTGGCTCCTGGACATCTCCGGGAAGGGCACGCTCACGTCCCGCGTCCGCGCGCACCTGGCGGGTCAGAAGCCCGATCCCGACGCCTGGCGCGGATTGCTGGAAACGGCGCCGACGCTCTTTGCCCAAGCCGGTTTCGCCATCCTGCGCGCCGGCCGCACGGCGGAGACGCAGGTGATGGCCACCCTCGACTATGGGCGCGCCTCCTACCATGTGGGCGCCAACCGCAACCAGATCGCCGTGGCGGCTTTCGGCGCGCTCCTCAGCCATGATCCCGGAAGCCTCTACAACATCGGGTCCGGCGGCATGACCCGGACTCGCGACGCCAAGTTGGATACGTTCGCGCTGAACCACACGGTGGGCTTCAACGTCGTCGCGGTGGACGCGCAGGACCAGAGCCCGGCGATCGGGGAGCTGCTCGCCTGGTCCGCGGCGCCGGCCTTTCAGGCGGCGGTCAGCCGCGTGCGGGGCGCGTACCCGGGGGTGAGCCACACCCGGGCGCTGGTCCTGACCGAGGGGTTGGTGATCGTCCTGGACCGGCTCGCGAGCGACGGTGAACGGACGTTCGACTTCATCTACCACAATCTCGGGACGCTGACGGCGGGACCGGGATGGACGGAGCAGCCGACGGACGAACCGCTCGGGCGGACGGCCAACTACGAAAACATCCAGCGCCTGGTGCGCTTGCGCGGCACCGGTCCGATCCGGCTGACGTGGGACATTGCCGCGCAATTGCCTGCCGATGCGCCGGCGCGCGCCTCCGGTGCGGCCCTCGACCTCTGGCAACTGCCCGTCGCTGCCGGCGAAGTGTATAGCGGGGTCACCGGGCTCAACAATCCGAACACGAAGACCTATCCCGACACGGCACCGACGCTCTTCCATCGCGTCCGGGCGGGCGCCGCCGCCTTCGCGACGGTGCTGGAGCCGCGCCAGGGAGCGGCGCGGGTCCGGTCCATCGAGCCGCTCGGCGATGCGGGCGTCGCGGTCCAGTTTCAGGACGGCCACACCGTCCGGATCGAGCTGGACGCGATCCTTGCGGCGCATGCGGTGCCGGCGCGGGGCCGGTGAGGGCTTGTGTCGGCGGAGGGTTCAGGGTTCAGTGAGGCCTCTGGCCGGCTTTGCCGGCCAGTTGGATCGAGTAGGAGACTTGCGGCGCAGCTGCGCCCCTGCCGCCTGGCTAGTCCCAAAGCTTTGTCGCAAGCTTTGT
>CAZQKI010000382.1:0-2697 GCA_964592855.1 uncultured Lentisphaerales bacterium | reverse complement strand
CGTCGAGAGATCCCCCGATCCCTCGTTCCCTGCGGGCGAACCGCCACCCCCTACTCGTACACCTACTCGTACACTCAAATCTTAGCCCATCTCAGGAGATTCGCGTGTACGAGTAGGTGTACGAGTACGTGTGCTGTGACCGTCCACCGTCGGATGCGTCTGCGCGGTCCGATACGTCCCGCGCTACTTTTGCGGACGCATCGAGCCGGGCGCGCGCGGTAGAGCGGGACGTATCGGACCGCTCAAAGTCGATCAAACGCAAAATGAACGGTAATAGCTGAATTTTAACGAACTACGCAATAACACCGCGTGTGGTGTCTCAGACCAGTGAGGCCTCTGGCCGGCTTTGCCGGCCAGTTGGATCGAGCGGGAGACTTGCTGCGCAGCCGCGCCTTTGCCGCCTGGCTACTCCCAAAGCTAATGATTGACGAAAAGCGCCTCTCGGCTTAAAGTCTACGGCATGCGCGATTCACCTTCGAAAAAGCCCCCTTCAACCCCGTTGCGCGCGGGCTATCGTCCCGCGTATCTCGGGAAGCGTTCGCGCGGCCCCGTCAAGCAGGTCGACCGCATTCCCTGGGCGGGCGGCACGATTGTCGTCGAGCTGGTGTGCGACGAGTTCACCTCCCTCTGCCCGGTGACGGAGCAGCCCGACTTCGGCACGTTGACCGTGCGCTACACGCCGGCCCGCTGGCTGGTCGAATCCAAATCGCTCAAGCTCTACTTCTGGCAGTTCCGCGAGCGGGGCGTCTTCAACGAGGAACTGGTGGCGTCGATCGCCGACGATCTCTTTGCGCAACTCCAGCCCGAGTGGCTCGAAGTCGCGGGCCACTTCCATTCGCGCGGCGGCATCGCCATCCATGCGACCGCGCGCCGCGAATGCGAATGCCCGTTCTAGACGTGATGAAAGTCAGACAGCAACACATCGTGGTCCTGCTCAGCGGCGGCCTGGATTCTTCGGTGCTCCTGGCCGACCTGCAGCATCAGGGCCACCGCCTCACCGCCCTGGGATGCAACTACGGTTCGCGTCACAACCGGCGCGAACTCGCCTGCGCACGCGGGCTCTGCACGGCCCTGGGGATTCCCTTCCAAGTCCTGCAGATGGACTTCATCGGCAAGTGCTTCAAGTCGCATCTCCTCTACGGCGGCGGCGAGATCCCGCGCCAGGCCTACGACCTGGCGACGATGCGCCAGACCGTCGTCCCGTTCCGCAACGGCGTCATGCTCGCCGCGGCCGCCGGGTTTGCCGAAAGCATCGGCGCGCAGGCGGTGGCGATCGCCGCGCATCATGGCGACCACGCGATCTATCCCGACTGCCGCGAAGCCTTCATGCGGAGCATGGGCTCGGCCATGGCGCTGGGCACCGAGGCCGGAATCGCGCTGCTGCGTCCCTATGTCGACAGGACCAAGGCCCAGCTCGTGGCGCTCGGCGCCGGACTCGGCGTCGATTTCTCCAAGACCTGGTCCTGCTATGTGGGCGGCCGTCTGCACTGCGGCACGTGCGGCACCTGCCGCGAACGCCGCGAGGCCTTTCTCCTCGCGAAGATCCCGGACCCCACGCGGTACGAGGAGTAATCGCGGCCATGCGCATCAGCGAAATTTTCTACTCGCTGCAGGGCGAAGGGCTGCTGGCCGGCGTCCCCTCGGTCTTCATCCGGACGGCGGGCTGCAACCTCGCGTGCGCCTGGTGCGACACGCGACATGCCCGGAGCCCCGGCGACGGCACGGAAATGACGCTCGACTCGATCCTCGTCGCGGTACACCAGTGGCCGCAGGCCAGGCATTGCGTCGTGACGGGCGGCGAACCGACCCTGGCGCCCGAGCTCCCTGAACTGACCCGGCGGCTGCATGCGGCGGGCCTGCACATCACCCTCGAAACCAACGCCACGCGCCCCCCCGATGGCCTGACCGTCGACCTGGCCTCGCTGAGTCCGAAGCTGCGCCATGCGGGTCCCGGCACGCCGCCGATCGACAGCGACATCCTGCGGGCCTGGATCCGGCGCGGCGACCATCAGCTCAAGCTGGTCTGCTCCGGCGCGGCCGATCTCCCCGAAATCCTGTCGCTGCAGGCGGCGATCGCCGACTGCCTGGCTCCCGACCGCGTGCTGCTGATGCCGCTGACGACGCGGCCCGAAGCGGCGCAGGCGCGGCGCGACGAGATCGTCCAGATCTGCCTGACGCATGGATTCCGCTATGCGACGCGGCTGCATGTCGAGCTGTTCGGCGGCCGCCGCGGCGCCTAGCGACCGCCTGAAGGGGAGTATCGAATGGTCGTTCCCACTCCCGATTCACAACGGCGGAGGACCGCCGGGTCCACTTCGTCCTCAGGCGCGACCAGGGAAGAACTGGACCCCGCCGTCCCCGGCGGTGGCGAATGAAGCGGTCGTTCCGGCTTCCCATTCATTTGCCGCTGCGCGGGCGCATAACCCGACGAATCATGAGGTCCGAATGTCGAAGGTAGGCATCCGCAATGGCTCGTTTTCCTTCGATATTCTGCGGTTGGGTATTCTGCGGTTCTGCGGTTTCGCCGGAGGAAGACGAAGTAAGCAGGAATGCCTGCCCCTCCTTTTTTCGTGCAGACGCTCGGACTGGTCGCGCCAGCGCAAAGTGGGGCAGGCATTCCTGCCTGCCCAGAAGTGCTCAAAGAGGAACGCCGTTGCGTGAAAATGGCCGGGCCCAGTTGCGGGCTCCGCCCGCATT
>CAZQKI010000381.1:0-2703 GCA_964592855.1 uncultured Lentisphaerales bacterium | reverse complement strand
CGTCCTGTCGGCGGGGCTGCGCCGATTGGCGCCCGTCCTGGCCGCGGGGCTGGGAACCTGAGCCGCCGCGATCCGACCGGCCGCCGTCTCCCCGCGGAGTTTTGGGCCGGGCGCTTTTCCGAACCCCCGCCCCCGCTTTGTCCGGAGCTGCGGCCAGATCGCGAACCAGTGTGAAGTCGGCGCGGCGCTGGGTGAAGTCGACCCGCGCCACCACCACCTTCACCTTGCCGCCAAGCTTGAAGCTCTGTCCCTCCGCGGAGAGGCTCTCGGTTTCGCGGTCGAATCGGACAAACTCCTGCGAGATGCTGGAAATGTGAATCAGGCCGCCGACTTGCAGGGGGGTCACGTCCACGAACAGGCCGAAGTTGGTCACCCGCGAGATGACCGCTTCGTAGGCGATGAGCTTCCGGTCGTCGATCTGCTGCTGCAGGAAGCGGTACTTCTTGATTTCGATCAGGGCGCGCGAGGCGTCATCCGCCTGCTGCTCGCGCTCGGTGCACTTGGCCGCGGTGACCTTCAGATAGCCGAGGTCGATGCCGCTCCGCTTGGGCGATTTCGCCAGGTGCTCGGCCAGCTGGCGGTGCAGCACCAGGTCGGGATAGCGGCGGATCGGCGAGGTGAAGTGCGAATAGAAGCGCTTGGCCAGGCCGAAGTGCCCGGCCAGTTCGGCCGAGTAGATCGCGCGCTTCATGCTCCGCAGCACCAGCGTGTGGGCGTTGTCGCGCAGCGGATGGTCGATCGTGCTCCCCAGAAACCGCGTCAGATTGCGCGGATCGGTGAGATCGCCGGGATGAAAGCCCAGCTGCAGGAGCGCGGCCGAAAGCTCGTCGATCTTCAGCGGATCGGGCGGTTCGTGCAGCCGCGAGAGGATCGGAATGCCGCGCAGCTTGAGCTCCGTCGCCACCGCCTCGTTGGCGGCCACCATGCACTCCTCGATCATCTGGTGCGAGACATCGTTGGGGCGGAGCTTCACCCCCGTCATCTTGGCATCGGCATCCAGCAGGATCTCGCACTCGGGCACCTCGAGGTCCAGGGCGCCGTCCCGCATGCGCGTCTTGCGCAGCTGCTGCGCCAGCTGGTGCGTTTCATGAATCAGCGCGACGGCCTCCGCGGGAATCGACAGGCCGGCGACCGGGCGGTTCTCGATCACCTCCAGCGCCTGCTCGTAGTCCAGCCGCAGGTTCGACCGGATCAGCGTCTTGGCGAAACGCCGGCCGCACACGCGGCCGTCGGCGTCGAAGGTCAGGAAGGCGGAGAAGCAGAGGCGGTCCTCGTTGGGGCGCAGACTGCACACGCCGTTCGAGAGCTGCACGGGCAGCATCGGGATCACCTTGTCGACCAGATAGACGCTCGTGGTGCGCTCGGCGGCCTCGGCATCCAGAGGCGAGCCCGGGCGGACGAAGTGGCTGACATCGGCGATGTGAACGCCCAGAACCCGGCGCCCCTGCGCGTCGTGAACCAGCGAGAGCGCATCGTCGAAATCCTTGGCGGTCGCCGGATCGATGGTTAGAATGAAGGTGTTGCCGCGCAGATCCAGCCGCTCCCCGGGCTGCTTCAGCCGCTCGGCGACGGTCTCGGCATCGCGCATCACCTCCGCCGGAAATTCGCGGGGGAGGTTGTACTGGCGGACGACGACTTCGGTGTCGAGCGAGGGATGGTCGGCCGGGCCGATCACATCGACGATCTCCCCCTCGGGCGCTACATGCTTGTTGACCCAGTTCTGGAAGCGGACGACCACGCGGTCGCCCTCTTTCGCGCCGTGCGCATCCGGCACTACGATGTCGCGGCGGTAGATCGGATCGAAGGGGATGACGTAGAGGAAGCGTCCCGTCGTCGACAAGGTGCCGACGATGTCCCGGCCGCCGCGTTCGACAATGCGGATGATGCGTCCCAGCCGCTTCTTTTCGCCGCTGTCCATCTTGCGGACCGTGACGAGGTCGCCGGGGAGCGCCGTGCCGACGTCGTCGCTCTCGATGCGGACCGACTCGCCGGTCGTGTTGTCCGTGACAAAGCCCACGCCGCTGCGGACCAGCGTCAACTTGCCGGTGATCAGGTCGGCGGCCTTGCCGAGGCCAAAGACCCCGGGGCGGATTTCGACGAGTGCGCCTTCGCGGGTCAATGTGGCCATCGCCAGCTGCAGCACCGGGAGGCGCTTGCCGCGAAAGCCCAGCGTCGCCGCGATTTCCTGGGGCTTCCACGAGCGCTCGGGCTCCGTTTCAAAGAGATAGCGGATGGCAATGAGATCCTGGTCCATGTTCTTCATGATATTCTTTCCGAATGAAGGCAACACCCTCAATCCGGCCTTGACTATAGCAGAAAGAGGACGACATGGGCAGTCTGGAGAGCAATCGCGTGGCGACGACGCACGGCGACGGGAGGTGCGAGTGAAGCGCATGCGGCGGTTGCACAGGTTACGGAGGTGGCGCTCATGGGTTGTCCTCCGTTGTTTGCCCTTCCGCGAGATGAGCGCAGGCGGCGTTCAGGGCGAGGCAGGTTTCGCGGGTGAGGGGCGTGTCGCCGTAAACGGCGGCCACTGGACACGATAGGATGAGCAGGCGTCCTTGGACGCACAGGTCGAAGTAACGTCCGTTCGGTTTGAAAAACGGCGGAAAACCGCCGGGCTTCATCAGGATGACGTCACCGACGGACGCGGCGAGAATGGCGGTGGCAATCTCGCGCTGGCCGGGCGGAAGCGCGGGGTGT
>CAZQKI010000380.1:0-2713 GCA_964592855.1 uncultured Lentisphaerales bacterium | reverse complement strand
AATGGCACCCCCTAGGGGGATCGAACCCCTCTTACCAGGATGAGAACCTGGCGTCCTAGCCGATAGACGAAGGGGGCGAGGATCGAAGAGGGCGCAAATATAGTGTCTCCTGGCGCCTTTGTCAATCCCGATTACTTCTGTTTCTTGCGCTCGCACGAGGATGCGCGCATGTGCTAAAGTACCAATCGTTGTTTGCAACGCAGTGTTGCACGGAACCTCAGGGTCGGCCCCATGTCTGGCATCCACGATTTCTATCAATCCATCCGTGAAACCGGCGCCTACGCGTCGCCTCCCGGAAGTCTCCGCGACCCGCCGCTTCGCGGTGGCATCTGGGCGGGAATGCGGTTCTACTTCGGCGGCATCGGCGGCGTGATTGCGCAGGGTAACCGCGCCATTCGCGACCGGTCTTTTAGCATGGAGACGCTGGGACAGCTCTCCTGGCATCTGGTGCATTGCGCCGAGACGATGGGAACGCCAGTCTCCTTTGAAGGCTTCGAATCGATGCGGATGATCGACAAGCAGCCGGCCGTCATCGTCGCCAACCACATGAGCATGGTTGAAACCATGCTGTTGCCCGCCGGCGTGTTCGCCAATGGGCCGATGGTGATCGTCGCCAAGCGCAGCCTGACGAAGTATCCCGGTTTTGGACGCATTCTCGAGGCCTCGCGGCCGATCTTCGTGGATCGCACGAATCCGCGGCAGGATCTCGCCGATGTTCTGGAACAGGGGGTCCGGCGCCTCAAGGAGGGGAGTTCGGTCCTCCTCTTCCCGCAGGGAACGCGGCTGACGGTCTTCGACCCGCGCCGCTTCAACTCGCTGGGCGCCAAACTCGCCAAGCGTGCCGGCGTGCCGTTGATCCCCGTGGCCTGCAAAACCGATTTTTCAAAGCCGGGGCGGCTGTTCCGCGACCTCGGCCCCGTCGATCCCGCACTGCCGATTCGCTTTGCGGCCGGACCGATCCTGGACAGCGCCCGCCCGCAGCGCGAGCTGCAGGAGGCCTGCACGGGACACATCATCCGCTTTCTGAAGCAGTGGAACATGCCCGTTGTCGATGCGGCGGCGGGCGGCGAGGAGGACGCACGCGATGGATGACCCCGAGGAATCCCGGAACCCGACCTTGGCTCCCGATCTGCAATCGAGCCTGCTGTGCGACGACGTCCGCCAGGAGCGCAACGGCAAGTTCATCCTGATCGGTATCTTCGAGGGGCTGATGGTGCCGGCCTTCCCCGCCGTCTTTCACCGCCTCTGCCTAGTCAACCGCTGGTGCTGCGGCGAGGGCGAGTTCCATCAACTGTCCCGCATCGTCTCCGGCGATGGCAAGACCAAGCTCATCGAGGGACACCCCGTGCCCGTCCGTCTGACAGATGTGAACCAGGTGGCGACCTCGGTCGAGTATTTCGTGAATGTGAAGATCCCCGAGCCCGGTGCCTACTGGATCGAGATCCTCCTGAACCAGCAGCTCAAGCTGCGCTATCCCCTGCACGTAAGGAAACACCATGAAGCCACTTGAAGAAGGAACCGGCCTCGCGCTTGATTTCACGAAACTCGCCCAGGTGGCGGCGCGCTGCCCCGACGTCATCCCCGTCGCGGTGCAGCACGCCGACACGCACGAAGTCATCCTGGTGGCCTACACCAACGAGCGGGCGATGCGCCTGACCTTCGCAACGCGCACGCTGGTGCTGTGGAGCACCTCGCGCAACGAGCTGTGGGAGAAGGGCAAGAGCTCGGGCGAAACCTTCGAGGTGCTCGAGGCGCGCGTCAACTGCGAACAGAACTCCCTGCTCTACATCGTGCGTCCGCGCCGCGGCGCGATCTGCCACACGAAGAACAGCAAGGGCGAACCCCGCAATTGCTACTACCGCCGCGTGCGGTTCGACACCCTGGAACTCGAGAACCTCGACCCCTGAGCCATGACCTGCAAATGCCCATACTGCCACGCCAGTTTTCCGGAAATCCCGGCCGACGGCCATTGTGCGTCCTGCAAACGCATCATGCGCGTGCCTCCGAGCACCACCCCCGAGGCGCGGGCGGCCCGGCGGCGCAGACGTGAACGCATGGCCTTCGACGCCGAGCGGCGCATCGCGGAGATCCATCAGGCCCCCGACGCCCGCGTCCTCTATTCGCCGAAGGTGCTGTTCGGGTTTCTGCTGGTCTTCATGATCGTCGGAGCGTTCATCGTCCGCCGGGCCGATCCGGTTCCACGCGCCAAGCCGGAACTGCCGCACCAGGTCGCCTTGCGCCAGCTCGACACGCTGGCCACGGCGCTGGGCCGCTACCGCTTCCACGTCGGCGACTATCCCCCGGATACCCCGGGCTTGCACGCCCTGCTGGACAATCCCGGGGTCAAGGGGTGGAATGGCCCCTACATCAATCAGCTCCGCCCCGATCCGTGGAGGACGCCCTATCTCTATCAGCGATTGACCAACGGCACCGTACGGCTCCTGACCTGCGGCCCGGACCGCCTCCCCGCGACGCCTGACGATCTGCACCCCGATCCCGCCGCCTTCGATCCGGGAACGGATTGGACCAATGGCTGGGTGAGCGCCATCTACCGCCGGTCCATCCTGCTGCGCAAGGAATAGACGGCGACGGCGTGTAACCGGCAAGTGACAGGGGGCGTGCGAAAGGAGTGCATGCAGCGAGAGCGAATCGAGACAGGCGGACCTGATGTTGAAGCCGGGGCTGAAGCCCCTGACTGGCTTCCGCCTGAAGG
>CAZQKI010000379.1:0-2720 GCA_964592855.1 uncultured Lentisphaerales bacterium | reverse complement strand
TGAGCTTTGTCGCGAGCTTTGTCGACTGGGCGCTTCCGGGTTAGCGTGGGATTTGTCATTGACCGCACGCGCACAAACGCCGAAGGCCGGTTCAAGCGGGTCGACTAAGCGTATCCGAGAAAGTGTGGGGACGAAGTGTACGACGAAGTGTACGTGTGTGCTCCGCAATTTCCATACATTCGGTTTACGAGAACGGGCGACGAGAGCGGATAACGAGTCGAGAGTCTTCATCGTCCACCGCTATCGTCGCCCGCTATCGTTCACCGTTTCACACCTGAACGGGCGGGGCCGCCCGTTCCCCCAGGGGTCATGCTCCCAGCCCGAGCAGCCGCATGGCATTGCCGCCCATCAGCGCCTCCAGGCGGCCGGCTGGAAGCTGAAAGGACTCCAGCAGGGGGATCTCGGCATCGTAGCGGCTCCAGGGCCAGTCGCTGCCGAAGAGCAGGTGTTCCGCTGGGTGGCGCAGCAGCATGTCCCGGACGCGCGCCGGATCGAGATGGTCGAGCGTCATCGAGATGTCGATGTCGATGGGCTGTCCGATCAGCAGGCGGTCCGCCTCGTCCCAGTCCATCCATCCGCCGAAGTGGCTCGCGACGAACTTCAGACCCGGCACCGCGTCGAGCACGCGCCGCACGCGGGCGGGTTCGCAGATGGATTCGTCGCGGGGAAAGGCGATGTCGTACCCGACGTGGCTCAAGACCACCAGATCGTTCTGGCGGGCGCAGCGCAGCAGGTCGATCGCCTCCGGCGAATCGAGCACGAAGTTCTGATAGTAGGGGTGGAGCTTGATCCCCTTGTACCCCGCCTTCGCGGTCTGCTCCACGCGACGGTACCGTTCGGGGTCCTGCGGATGGACCGAAAGGAAAGGGATGATGCGCCGGGCCACCTCCTCGCCAAACGCCCCCTGCCGGATCGCGTCCGACCACTTCAGGATGACGTCGAACTGCGCCGGCTTCGTGGCGATGGAGCAGAGCACCGCCGCGTCCAGACGGTGCTCCGCAAGCTGCGCCACCAGCGTGCCCAGCTTGCCGTCGAAACAGCGGTAGCCCGGCGGCATCTGGGCCTTCAACGCGGTCATGGCACGCTCCGCGATCGCATCGGCGAAGGCATGCGTGTGGAAATCGATGCGCATCACGGCAATCAGATCGCTTTCATCAGCTTCAGGGCGACCGGCAGTTCGTCGGCGGGATTCTCGATGCGTCCCTCGATCGACAGGCGCCCCGTGTAGCCGATCGACCGCACCGTCTTCAGAAAACGCGGCAGGGCTTCGCACGGCTCGGCGCCGGGGGTGCGTCGATTCGCCTGCGTCGCAATATGCATGTGCCGGAAGAGCGGGGCGGCATCGACGATGTCCTGCTCCGCCTCGCCATTGCAGGCCCAATGATAGCTGTCCACCAGGAGCTGGATGGCGTCCGCCCGTACGGCCCGCGCCATCTTGGCGCCCTCCGCCACGGTGTTCAGAATGTTGCACTCCTTGAAGCGGAGCGGCTCGATGACGATGCAGACGCCGTTCCGCGCCGCGATCGGCGCCAGCAGGGTCAGAAAGCCGAGGATCTGCTCATCGGCCCTGGCCCGGTCAAAGCCCTCGGGAATGGCGCGGGCGCCCCCCGAGCCGAAGACGATCGTGTCGACGCCGGCCACGGCGGCGCGGGCGCAGGCGGTGGTCACATAGGCCGTGAGCGCGGCGGTATCGACGTTCGGGCCCACGACCTTCAGATCCCCCGGCAGGAAGCAGTTGCAGACGGGCGACGGCAGGGGGGATGCCTGGACCGCCGCCAGGGCTTTTTGGAAAAGCGCTTCGTCGGCGCGGGGCTGCAGAAAGGCCTGGACCGACCACTCGAAATAATCGTACCCCGCCTGCGCGGCAACGGTGGCACATTCGGGGGATCCGCAAACACCATATTTCATGATCACTTCCTTGTTTTGACTAATCGTGCAAGGCGCGCCAGTCGGCGATTTGACGGCGGCGCCGCTCGGCCCATTGTTCGATGTCGTTCGTTCCGGCCTCGGGCGGCAGAACATGCACCGCGCCGCATTCCGGGCAGCAGGCGCCCTCGGTTATGGGCGCTCCACACCGGCGGCAGGCCTGCGCCAGAACCTCGCCACAGAAGACGCAGTGGCGTCCGGTGGCGGTCGGCTGGCGACGCGGCCAGAAGATGACCTCGCCGTTCACGACAAAGGGGACGTTGGAGGGACAGTCGAAGCTGGGGCAGATCGACCGGCCGGCCGGCGGCACGGCCGGGACGGCGTGACCGGCACCGGCAGGAACGGGCTCGATGACCACACCCAGGATCTCGGCGATCTTGACGATCGTGCCGTGGGCGAGCGCCTCCATCCGTCCCGATTCCATCATGCTGAGGGCCGACTGCTTGCAGCCGGCCTGCTCGGCCAGGGCACACTGCGTCAGGCCCTTGGCGCGACGGGCGTCGCGCAGGCGTCTGAAGAGTGGCAGGGATGTGGAATCGCGTGCGTCCATGTTGTTCAGGGGGGGTAGTATTGCCTTTTTCACCCCGGTCGGCAAGCCATCATTATCAATCGTCGGGTTATGCGCCTGCGCAGCGGGATTCTGCGCCCGCGCAGCGGGATTATGCGCCCGCGCAGCGGGGAAAAAAACTGCGGTTTCAATGGGATGAGGGTCGCGGCTATTCGAGGGCGGCCTCCTCGACCTCGTCGTCGTCCTCGTCCTCGATTCGATATTTCGAGAACGAGGAAGCGGGGGA
>CAZQKI010000378.1:0-2724 GCA_964592855.1 uncultured Lentisphaerales bacterium | reverse complement strand
TGGCCTACCAGCTCGACCGCCCCGATCTTGGCCGCGGCGTGATCTTCGCCTTCCGGCGGCAGGACTGCGAGGCGGCGTCGTTTTGCGTCACGCCGGAGCTTGAGAAGGGGGTGCGCTACGTGTTCGAGGACATCGAGGGCGGCAAGCCCATGCTCGTCACCGGTGGCGAGCCGTTCGACATCGCCATCGCCGACAAGCGCGGCAGCCGGCTGATCCTGTACCGTAAAGACCGGGAAGCCGCGCCACAGCCGTGACGTTCGACAGGAAAGAAAGACGCAGAAATGAAAAATGCATGGTTCAAAGCACATCTGACCGGCGGCAAGTTGAGCTTGCCATTCTCGTTTACCTATGGCGGACGGCCCTCCGCGCCGTTGCTCGCGGAGTGGCCCGCGAAAAGGGCGGACGAACGGCTTGACGCCCACCGCACCCGGCGCACGCTCACGTGGACCGACCCGAAGACCGGCCTGGAGGTCCGCTGTGTCGCGGTGGATCACGCGGACTACCCGGTGGTCGAATGGATGGCGTGGTTCAAGAACACCGGCACAGCCAACACGCCGATCCTGGAGGATATCCAGGGGCTCGACGCGCGGCTCGAGCGAGAGGCGAAAGCCGACGAGTTTGTTCTCCACGGGATCAAGGGCGACTACTGCACAGCCGACAGCTTCGAGCCCTACCGCCGGGTGCTGGCGGCCGGCAGCGTGACGCCGTTTGCGCCGCCGGAGAACTCCGGCAAGTCCAGCGACGGGCCGGTCGGTTGGCCGTACTTCAACCTGCAGACGCCGGGCGGCGGCGTCCTGATCGCGGTCGGCTGGCCGGGACAGTGGGCGGCTTCCTTCACGCGCGATGCGGCCACGGGGCTGACGGTACGGGCGGGGCAGCAACTCACCCGTCTCTATCTGAAGCCCGGCGAGGAAATCCGCTCGCCGCTGATCGCCCTGCTGTTCTGGAAAGGGGCGGATGTCGTCGAGGCGCAAAACCTCTGGCGGCGCTGGTATCTCGCGCACAACCTGCCGAAGGTCGGCGGGAAGCCGCAGCCCGCCGTCGCCCAGGTCCAGGTGGCCGGCGGGGAGAAAGATATCGCCCGTGTCCAGAAGTTCCTCGACGCGGGCATCCACGTTGACCTGTGCTGGCGGGACGCCGGCGGAGACCGCGGGAATGTCTGGTTCAAAATCAACCCCGACCCTCTGCCCTTCAACGATCCGGGCATGATCTGGCTGAATTCCGGCACGTGGGAGCCCGACCCGCAGAAGTATCCCAACGGCTTCAAGCCGTTCAGCGATTGGGCTCGGGCGCGCGGCATGCAGTTCGTCCTGTGGTTCGAGCCGGAGCGGGTGGGCGACCCGAACTCCTGGCTCGGGAAGAACCATCCGGAGTGGCTCCTGCCGAACAACTGGGGCGGCGGGATTCTCGACGAAGGCAACCCGGCGGCGCGGCAGTGGCTGACCGACCATATCAGCGGCATGATCGAGTCCCAGGGGCTCGACTGGTATCGCGAAGACATGAATGGCGGTGGTCCGCTGCCCGCATGGCGGAGTAACGACACGCCGGATCGGCAAGGGATGACCGAGAATCTCTATGTCCAGGGGCATCTCACGTTCTGGGACGAACTGCGCCGCCGGCACCCGCACCTGCGCATCGACTCCTGCGCCTCCGGCGGACGGCGCAACGACCTCGAGACCATGCGCCGGGCCGTGCCGCTGCTGCGCAGCGACTTCCAGCTGCCGAACATGCCGGGCGTGATCGAGGGCAACCAGGGCCACACCTACGGCCTGTCGTTCTGGCTCCCATTCCAGGGGACGGGCGTCTATGCCTATGACGCCTACGCCTATCGCAGCTTCTACCTGCCGTCGTTCGGCATGGGGGGATTGAGCCCCGAGAACACGCCGGCGCAACAGAAGGCCTACGGCGAATGCCGCCGGATCGCGCCGCTGATGCTCGAAGGCGACTACTATCCGCTCACCCCGTACAGCCTCGCGCCTGATCGGTGGATCGCCTGGCAGTTCAATCGTCCGGCGCAGGGCGACGGCGTGGTGCAGGCCTTCCGCCGCGCCGGTTGCGCCGAGGCCGTGCAGACATTCCGCCTCCGCGGGCTTGACCTGGCAGCCACCTACACCCTGGTCAACCTCGATGTCGAAGGCATGACCGAGGTCACCGGCCGGGAGCTGGCCGAGGTCGGTGTCCGTGTTCAGGTGGGGGGCAAGCCCGGGGCCGCCTTGATTCTGTATTGCCAGAAGAGGGGATAGAGATATGTCTACTCACATCGTCAGCTCCATCGAGACCCCTGATGTTGGGGGCATGACCCACAACGTCACCCTCTATCCCGCCCCCGCCGGCATCGCGCCATCGTACCGCTATGCCGTCACGATCAACGGGGTGGAGTCGTTCACCTATCTGACCACCGGCCCGGCCAAGGCGTATTACACCGCTGGACACACGGCGTCATGGACGTCGTTCGACGTGAATGGCCCGTGCGAAGTCCGCATTCGGCGACTGAGCCGGCCCGTGAGCGCGGCGGTCGTGCGTCCGCTCGCCGCCGGCATCCGGCCAAGGATTGAAGGCGGCGACGTGGTGCTGGAACTGGATCGGCCCCGGAAACTCTGCGTCGAGTGCGACGGCGACCTGACCGATGTGCTCTTCCTCTTCGCCAACGAGCCGGAGACGGAGGTGCGGTCGCCGGACGATCCGGACGTGGTGTGGTTCGGCCCCGGTGTGCACGAGATCGGC
>CAZQKI010000377.1:0-2726 GCA_964592855.1 uncultured Lentisphaerales bacterium | reverse complement strand
CCCAGATACCGCGTGAAGGCCTCGCGCAGGGGGACAGCCACATGGCCGGCGGTGATGCCGACATGGTGCCGATAGCCTTCGTGTCCGATCATCGCGAGGAGATTCTGCAGATTGTCGATCCGGGCGACGCCGCAGCAGCCGAAGAAGTCGTTGGCGATCGGGTCGGCGGTGATCTCGCCTTCGCCCATGTAGAACGACAGCACCCCGTCCGCGGTCTTCGAGCTGGCGAAGGTCATCGGGTTCGCGGCGAGACGGCCGGTGTTGCAGCCCCAGCCGCAGCCGGCGCCGAAGGATTTGGCGAACATCGGGTGGTCGACGATCTGACCCTTGGCCGCCATGAGCCCTTGCGGGACCGGTCCGCAATGGAACAGGATGCACTTGTCGGGATCATCCCCGTAGTTGTTGTTCCAGTCGAGGCAGGCCGCCGGCCGGTCCGACGCCAGCAGCAGCGCCTGCATCGAAATGGCATTGCAGACATCGAGCTCGCAGGCGGACGCGATGCCGCGATCATTCAGATCGCTCAGGAGCACGCACGGCGAAACGCCCAGTTCCTTCTCCAACTCGATCCAGCAGCGCAACGCCAGGCAGTCGAGCTTGTAGTCGGCGATGATCGCGTCGAGCACGACGCCCAGCTTGGCCAGCATCTCGAGTTTTCCGGCGGGGACGCCGTTCCAGCAGGTGTAGTTCTTCAGCCGCTCCGCCTTGGCGTGAAACACTTCGCTTCCCGTCTTGACGTCCCGGACCCGCTGGAAGACCTCGGAGAGGTCGAGCGTCTCGGTGGTGATGCCGTATTGCTGCAGCGCGAGTTCGTCGAAGCGGACGGTCTTGAAGGCGGTGGTGCGGGCGCCGATGGCCCCGACGGTGACGCGGCGCAAGCCGTTGACCGTGCGGCAGACGGCGGCAAACTGGCGGACCTGCTCCTGAAAGCGGTCGCTCGAAGGCGAGACCGTGTGCGGCGGAAAGATGGTGAACGGAAGGGCGTGCTGGACGAAGACATCCATGATGGAAAGCTTGCCGCAGAAGGCGTCGCGGCGGTCGGCGAACCCCATTTTGTCCAGTTCGTCGGGATAGGCCTGCACCAGGATCGGCACGCCGCACTCCTGCAGCGCCGCGATCGCACCGGTTTCGTCGCCAAAATTCGGCAGGCAGAGAATCACGCCATCGTACCGGCCCTCGTTATCCCTGAGAAAGCGGGCGTACTTCCGGCCATCTTCGGGGCCTTCGACGGCGCCGTATTTCGTGAGGGACTCCTCCAGGAGCAGCGTGCCATACCCCAGGCGCCCGAGAACCGAGGTCACCTCCCGGCGGGCGTCGGCGATCAGCTTCTCGGGAAAGAAGCCGCGATTGCCAAAATAAAGGGCGAATGTCATCGGTTTTGATTTCATGCTTCACTCCTCCTCGGGTTTGAGAATACGGGTCGAATTCCGCACTTCGAGTTCGTCGTCGATGACGGCCACCACGGCTTCGTAGACGGCCTGCTGCGCAGCTTCGACCCCTTGTCCGATCCACTTCTCGTAAGGCTGCCGGATGGCCGTCCCTACATTGATTTTGGCGATGCCGTGATGCATGGCGGCCAGAATGCTTTCCTTGCGGATGCCGCTGCCTCCGTGCAGCACGAGGGGGATGCGCGCCGTCCGATGGATGCGGTCGAGATGGTCAATGTCGAGCCGCGCCGCCACCTTCTGCCGGCCCTTGGCCGCGGCGGAGATCGCCCCGTGGATGTTGCCGATGGCCACCGACAGCCAATCGGCGCCGGTTTCGGTGGCGAAGCGGAGCGCTTCCGCCGGATCGGTGAATCCCTTGCCGGAGGCGAACAGCTCTTCGTAGGGGGGCAAGGGGCCGGCTTCGTGCCCCAGCACGGCGCCCAGTTCGGCCTCGACGGGGATGCCGGCGGCTTGCGCCAGTTCCACCACCTGCCGGGTGCAGGCGATGTTCTCCTCCAGCGGCAGGCGCGATCCGTCCACCATGACCGATTCGAAGCCAGCCGCCAGCGCCCGTCCGATGATTTCCAGATAGTCCACGCGCACCTGGTCCTCATCGATCACCGGCACATGATCCAGATGGAGACGGGTGTGTCCGGGGCGCTTGAACCTCTCGTATTCCGCCCGCAGCGCCTCCAGGCTGCCGGTTCCGAACTTCTCCCATTCCAGCCGCGCCGCCGTCACCAGCCCGAAACTGCCGGTGTCCCTGAGCGCCTTGACCACCGGCTCGACCATCGGCAGGTACGGAATGTTGAAGGCCGGGATGGCCGTCCCGGCCCGGCAGGCCCGCTCGATCAGTTGCCTTGTTGACGCATATGCCATAAAGAGGTGCTCCTGAGGTGCGTGGCGGAAGAGACGTCCCTCCGTCATCCGATGGTTTTTAGAGATTCGCGGCGGAAATGTCAAGAGCCGCGAAGGAGAACTTCGCAGATCAGGCTTGCCAGAAATCGGCCAGCGCCGTCATAAAATCGTTATGAGCAGCAAGGCTACAACCGGCTCGTCAGCTCGATGTCCTCGTCAACAACGCTGGCATCACGCTCGTTATCCACGGGAGCCGGCACACTCCGGACGCCTTGCCGGGCATCGTCCTCGACGTTGCCCGGACACCGTCGGCCCTGCACGGTGCCGAGCTGTGTCAGCTACGGCTGACGAACCAGAGCGATGCGCCGCTTAAGAGCGCATTAACCGGTGTGCCGTTAAAACCCAATTTTACCCCAGAATAATGACCTCTAAGCCCTAATCTGC
>CAZQKI010000376.1:0-2729 GCA_964592855.1 uncultured Lentisphaerales bacterium | reverse complement strand
CGTTCTTCAGGTTGTAGCTATGACGCACCTGGGCATCGGGGTGCGGCTTGTACTGGGGCAGATAACTGCAGTACTGCCAGAACTTCTCCAGCCCGATGGCGTGCTGATAGTCGCTCTCCATCGGCGTGTAGATCTCCAGCGCCCGTTCGTCGAAGCCGATGTCGTTGTCCTCCGATTCGCCGGCCACGTGGACCTTGCCGAACGCGCCGGTGACATAGCCGGCGTTGCGGAAGATCGTGCCCATGGTGGGCAACCCCATGTCCCGTTTCATGTGGCCGTGCGTCAGCGCGCCGCAATGAGCCACGGTCCGCCCCGTGATCACGGCCGACCGGCACGGCCCGCAGATCGGCGCGGCGGCATAGGTCCGTTCGAAGCGGACGCCGCTGGCCGCGAGTCGGTCCAAGTTTGGCGTCTGCACCACCGGATGTCCCGCGCAGCCCAGGGCATCGGCCCGGTGCTGGTCGGAGAACAGAAAGAGAATGTTTGGGCGAGCCTGTGTCATTTCCCAATCTCCAAAACCTCCTGGATCCGCGGGACGAGCTTGCTGGCGATCTCGGCATGGCCCGCATCCGTCGGATGAATGTTGTCCTTGGCCAGGCCCTCGAAACTGAGGAGCTGCGTGCCATCGACGAAGTGGACATTCTTGTGCGGCGTCGCCCGGCAGATCTCTTCCAACGCTGTGCGGAACTCCCGGGGGAGGACGGCCTTTTCTGCCTTTTCTGCCCTGTCGGCGCCATATCGGAGAATGCTGATGCAGACCACCGGTGCCTTGGGATGAGCCTTGGCGACGGCATCGATCAGGTAGGCGGCGCGCTTCCGGAATTCTTCGGTGGTGTAGTCGTTGCCGACCATGTTCACCGAGATCTCGAACAGGAAGAGATCGCCGGGCTGCTTCGCGAGGTAGTCCGCCATTTCTTTTTCGCAGAAGGCGCTGCCGCTACAGCCGAGGTTCCGCAGGCTGTAGCCCAGCGCGGCGGCGGTGAGCGCGGTGAACGAGAGCTCGGGCTTGCTGGCCGCGGCCCCCATGCTGATCGACGTGCCATAACTGACGAGCACCGGCGGCAATTCTTCCGGCGTGGGCGGGCGGATGTCGCCTTCGATCCCGGTCAGCGTGATCACGCCGCCATAGAGCACGACGCGGCAGACCTGTTCCGGAAAGCGTTTCGCCGTCTTCGGTCCTTCCAACCCCTCCGCGGCCTTTGCGCGCAATTTCAGCTTGGCCGGTTTCAGGTCGATCTCACAGGCCTTGTCCGGATACTGTGGGGTCGAGGTTACTCCGACCAGGCTCGGGGGTGTGTACGGCTCAACGCCTTTCTTGTCTATGAGGGTCGTGCTGCCGCATAGCTCATCGCCGCGGAAGAAATTGATCTGCGTATTGCGATTCGACTTGAGATGAATCGTCACGTCCTCGAGCTTTGCGCCTTCATTGAGGACGAAGCGGATTTCGCCAGACTGCGAAAAAACCATGATTCTCGCTCCTGCTTCGCTCAGGTGTTCGCGCACCTCGGCCGGCAGCCGGTACACGCTCGCCCCCTTGCCGTCCGGCGTCAGTTCGTAGCCGTCGAAGTTGTGAAGTTGGATTTTGGTCAAAAAGTCCGGGAGCGTCTCCGCCGCTTGGGCGGCAGACGCCAGCGCGAGAGCGCCGGCGCAGAAAAGTGTATGGGGTTTCAGCATGGTTGGATCTCCCGTTTGATTCATGGATTTAGCGTCATCGCGACGATTACCGATTCATGCCGGTCGGCGCGCAATTTCACGGCGCAGAAAAAGATCTCCGGCCCGTCCTCCGTGCAATACAGGAACGGCCGTTCGAGACGGTGCACCTCCTCGCGTCGGCCGTCGGGGTGGAGCAACGCCTTTTCCTGGAACACCGGCTGATCCGCCACGCGCCAGTTGAGGCCGTCCACCGACTCGAACCGCACGATCGCCCGGTGCGAGGGCGAATAGTAGGTCCCCTGGTCCTTGAGAAGCACATGGTAGCGGCCATCCTGGCACCAGACGAACGGGTCTTCGCCGGGGAATGGCGCGTCCGCATTGGCGAAAATCGGCTCGGGCTGTTTGACGAAGGGGCCCTCCGGCCGCTCGGCAAACGCGACACCGTGCAGCACCGGGCCATATTTCGGGGGCGGCAACCGGTCGCCAACCCCCTTGTAGAGAAGGATGTACCGACCGTCCGGTGCCTGCGCGCACACCGCGTTGTTCGTGCACGTGGCATCCCAAGCACCGGGCGTCACGTCGAGCAACGGCTTGTCGAACCGGGTCCATGGTCCCTCCGGCCGATCCGCAATAGCCACCCCCACGCGCTGGTTGTTGCGGTGGTCCCACCATCCGCCATCGCTCTGGTTGCCGTTGTAGTACAGGTAATACCGGTCTTCGAACCGGCGGATGCTCGGATTGTGGGTGACATCTCCGTCCCAGTAACCGGGGCGCTTCGGCAGCACGACCTCCGCGACGTGGTACGGCCCGAAGGGTGTCTCCGCCGTCGCGCGGCAGACCTCGGAATGGGTTACCCAGGACTCGAAGCCCCTGGACCACGCCTCGCCCTCCTTCATCGCGTCGATCGGCCAGCGCGAAAAGAAGAGGTGGTGTCTGCCTTGCGCATCCGTAACCAGCGACGGGTCCCAGACGCAGTAGCCGTCCATCGCGAAGATGGCGCGGGTGATACTTGGTTTCATCGATCACTTCTCCGCTTCCGGTTTACGCAAGTCTTCCGCTGGGGTGCGGGCCACGAC
>CAZQKI010000375.1:1458-2820 GCA_964592855.1 uncultured Lentisphaerales bacterium | reverse complement strand
CTATTGTGCAGTACCTGACGGTCAGTCTGCCGTTTTCCGCGTAAAGGCCGCCCCCATCGCCGCCGACCGATGCGGGCTGCGCCGCTCGGTTTTTGCGGATCAGGCAATTTTCGATGACGCCTGTCGCGTCGAGAGCCAGGATGCCGCCACCCTGACCGTCGAAGCCCGCGCCATAGGCGAAGCCGTTGCTGACCGTGAAGCCGCTGATGACGGCGCTGCAGTTGGTGACCAGCAGGCAGCGGTTCGTGCTGGCGGGATAACCGCCGTTGATGGCGGTCTTGCCGGAGCCGTTGACGCTCCGGAGGGTGATGCCCTTGTTGACGACAATCTGGGACGTCAGCGTATAGAGGCCGTTCGTCACGAGGACGACGCATTCGGTCGTTCCCGGCACGAGGTCGCTCTGCGCGCGGTTCACCGCCGTCTGGATGTCGGCCGCCGCCTTGGCCCAGGTGTCGAAGGGGGGCTGCGGATTGCTGCTCGAAGCGTTGACGAAATAGGTGTTTGTCGTGGCCGCCGCCGCACCCGTCGCCAGCAGCATCAGGATGGCGGCGATCCGGCCGGCAGACCCGCTCCGCCCTCCGCCGCTTTTGCTGTCGATTGATTCAACATGCTTGTTCATGTGCGTCGTCTCCTGATATTCTGTCCCGTAGCGTACGCCAACCCGCGCCGCGGGTCAAGCCGGGGCATGATTTGACGCCCGTCCCGTGTTGCGCTAACCTTTCTCCATATGCGAACCCTCCTGCTCGAAGAGCGCTTCGCCCGCCCCGGCCTCCCTCCCGGCTGGTACACCGACACGCCCCGGCCCTCCTACACGGAGAAAGGGTGGGACTGCCAGGGCTGGGACGGCGTCATCATCCCGCTCCCTCACGATGCCTGGTCCTCCGTCCGCGTGGAAGTGGACCTGGACACCCTCGCTCCCGGCGCCACGGCCTTTTGTGGCGCGGACTCCCTGTTCTCCCTGTCGCTCGTGCTCGCCGGCCCTCCCGGAAGCTGCCATCAGGCAGCCGACGGCAGCCGCATCCTCGCCCGCAGCCCAATCCCCCTTCCAGCCCCGGACGGCACGGCCAGCCTGGTGTTTGAGTGGTCGCCCGACCACCTGCGCGCTTCCGCCAACGGCACCGTCGCCCTCGAGGCCCCGAACCTCCGCCGCTCCGCCTGCGCCGGCACTCTTCAGATGGGCTTCAGCCGCTGCCGGGTCCGTCGCATCGCCGTCCTGGGCGCGGCGCTCCCCGGCTCCCATCCCCCGCCGATCCCCCTCCATCCCGGCTACCCGCTCGAAGTGACGGTCGACTTCAATGACGACCTCATGGCCTGCGCCTGGTCGCACCGCACCTTCGAATCGCTGTTCGCGGAGCTGAAGGC
>CAZQKI010000375.1:0-1358 GCA_964592855.1 uncultured Lentisphaerales bacterium | reverse complement strand
CCCTCCGCCGCGCCGGGTCGGACCTCCAGGGAGGCGTTGAATTCGACCGCTATCCCGGTTCGCCCACCTCCGCCTGGACGTCCGGCGGCGATGGAGTGGTCACGCCCCTGGCGCTGGATCGGGGGCCCGGCTCCTGCCTGGCCCTGGCGCGCGGCAAGGACCGCGCAACGCTGGGCGCCCTCTCGCCGTCGTTCCCCGAAACGCGGGCGCTCTGGATGGGCTGGATCCGCGCCATGCTCGACGCGGGCGCCGACGGGATCGACCTCCGCCCCGGCCACCACCACAGCCATTTCGCGTGGATCGAATACGGCTTCGAGCAGCCCGTCCGCGACGAGATGCTCCGCCGGACCGGGGTGGACATCTGGGCGACCGATGATTTCGATCATGACCTCTGGCGCCGGGTGCGGGGCGAAGGCTGGACCCGGTTCATCCGGGAAGCCTCGGCCGAGGTGCGGGCCCGCGGCAAGACCCTCGCGATCCACATCGACGGCTATTTCGACGGACCGCCCGGAGCGGGCGGCGCCATGAACATCCTGTGCGACTGGCGCGACTGGCTTCGCGAGGGGCTGGTGGACCGGGTCACGGGCAAGGCGCTGTGGCCGCAATCGAGACTCTCCCGCTCCGTGCTGGAATTGGCTCATGCGAAGGGCATCCCGGTCACCTATGCCCCGTACTGCAACAATTTCTTCGAGGACCGGCGCACGGCGAACCACCTGGGCGACTCGCCGGAAGGCTGCACGGAGCCGGTCGGGCGGCTGATCGACTGGGGCCGCAGTAGCGGCTACGACAGCTTCCTGTTCTACGAATGCGCCTCGGCCCTCCGCGCGAATCCGGACGGCACCATCGGCTTCCGGAAGCATGCCGACCCGCTCCGGCAGGTCATGCGCGCGCGATTCTGATCATTTTGCGGTAGGCGCCGCACGTTGCGGGGATCAGTACAGGAATCCGAAGAGCCACAGGGGTATCCGGGCTCCGACGCCGGTTTCGATATCGTCAAGCGCGAGGAAGGCGCGCGATTTGCCACGGACCTGGTGTGCGGGTGAACCGCTGGCAGGTCGCTTTCGATAGCCGTGTGCAGGTTCTGCTCAAGTGTGGCACGAAACAGCTCACGGTCTTCATATTCGAAGTAGTAGGGGTACACACCGAACTGCAGGTAGTCGCGGAAGGCGGCGAGTGGTTTTGTCCCGGCCGACGCCAGTGTGGCCGTCAAATCCGGCGCGATCTTTTCGTGCCGGTCAATCAGTTCTTCCAGTTTCAGGATGGGCAGCTCCAGTTTGAAACGCATTTCCATGAACTCACGGAACGACATGCCGAATAGTATAGCATTACGATATATACAAGCATAAACATGTAGCGTA
>CAZQKI010000374.1:0-2856 GCA_964592855.1 uncultured Lentisphaerales bacterium | reverse complement strand
GGATGCGCAGAGACCGGACGGCGCGGGAGCACCGTCCTACTTCGGACCGCCATGCGAGGACGATGCGGCAAGTCTCATACTTGATCCAACTGGCCGGCAAAGCTGGCGAGCGGCGCCGCTGAACCCTGTTTCCTGACCCCTTGAGGCACGGCAACGAAGTTGACGCGCCACCCGCGCCCCCTGGCGTGGCAGGACGGCAAAAATCTGATTGTGCGCCGCCATGCCGTGTGGGATACTGGCACTGAACAAGGAGTTCGGTCTTTGCAATTGTTGGAAGGAATACGGTGAGATTGATGAGCAACATTCGGTGTGGTTTGAAATTTGTCGTGATCGCGCCCATGCTTCTGTCCGGGCTTGCGCTGCTGGCTCCCGTGCCGGCCGCCGGAGAAGCGGTGTCGGCGGACAGGGTGGGAAAAGCCGTTACGGGGCAGGAGACGGTTCACCGGCAACTCGATACGATACAGGCAGATCGTTTTCTGTTGTTGATTCGGACACGCGGCGGCATCTCCGAGGAACTGGCGGTTTTCCGCCGGGTGTTTGAGGAGAAGCAGAAGGAAATCTCCGCCTACAACATGCGACTGACGCAGGTGTACCGCGTTGATCCCGCCACCCGGTACCGGTTTGATCCCGCAAGCAATGCGCTGTTCTTCGTTGAAGCTCGCGTTGTGGGCGGCAAGACCAATCTGCTGCAGCGCTTCGACCGCACCTTCGACCGCGAGATCGGCAAGGCGTTTGCCAAGGAGACCTTGGGCAAATCGCTGGCCAATCGTCAGATGCTGGTGCTCAAGCAACTGGCCCGCGAAAAGATGCACGAATCCGAGCTGGTCAACGCGGCGCTGTCCAAGGAGTTCGGCATCGATCCGGCAGCCCAGTACCGCTACGACGACGTCACGCGGGCCATCATCAAACTGGCAACGCCGCCCGGCGGGAAGGCCAGGTCCGCGCAGACGGCTCCGCCTGCCGCATCGAAGACTGCCGCATCCCTGCCTGCCGGCAAAACCGGCAGCGGCACCCGGCGATAGCCCCGGCTTCGGCGCCCTCGTCGGATTACGCAACAACCCGTCTGATCTCCCCCTATTTCGCTTTTTCAACGGGCGAGGCCGCCCGTTCCCCCAACGCAAGTCTCGATCCATACGCCCGTGTCCGTTGCGCGCGTCCGGGAGAACAGGCGGCCTCGCCCGTTTCACACGGGTCGGATCAAACAACACCCCCGTTTCCGTCAGGTGCCAGGCGTGATCTGCCGGAAGGCCTCGTAGGCGGCAATGGCGACGGCGTTGGCGAGGTTGAGGCTGCGGGCGTGCTCGCCAGGCATGGGAATCCGGAAGAGCCGCTCGCGGTACTGCTCATGGAACGCCGGTGGCAGTCCGCGGCTTTCGCTGCCGAAGACAAGGGCGTCGCCGGGGGCGAAGTGGCAGTCGTAGAGCGATTGCCTTCCATGCGTGCTCAGCAGGAAGAGGTGCGGCGGGGCGACGCGTTCCAGAAAAGCCGCCCAGGAGTCGTGGAGCGTCAGCCGCACCTGCGGCCAGTAGTCCATCCCCGCCCGCTGAAGATGCCGGTCGGCAAGCTGGAAGCCCAGCGGCCGGATCAGGTGGAGTTCGCAGTCCAGCCCCACGCACAGCCGCCCCACCGCCCCCGTGTTGTGCGGTATCTCAGGCTGAACCAAAACCAGATGAAGCGGCGTCACCATTGATGAACTGTCCACCGCTTACTGCTTACCGCTTACCGCTTACTGCTTACCGCTCTCGCCTTCCCATAGATCTGCGGATTCTGGCGGCGGCACTTTTCGATCACGGCGATCTGGCGGCGCACCTGCTGCGGGGTGACCTCCAGCGGGGCGCCCGTCGTCAGCGACCGGTAGAGCATGCTGTAGAGGGCTTGCGACATGTTGGAGTCGGGGTTGAGGGGGACGTAGTCCTTGGCGGTCTCCTGACCCTCCACCGGCTGTTCGGGCCAGGCGCCGGTCTTCCATTCGATCTTCTCGCCGCAGTAGATCGGCCCGCCCTCCGCGTTGGCGATCGGCTCGCGGTGCAGTTCCAGCTTCGGCAGTTGCTGCGGGTCGTAGTAGCGCCAGGTCGCCTCCCGCTGCGAGGCTTTCAGGCCGCCGCAGGTGCCGTAGATCTGGTAGGTGAAGCAGGGATAGGCGCAGCAGGACGAGATCTCGAGATCGATCAGCGGGTGTCCGGCGCCGCTGAGGATGAGTTTGACATGGTTTTCGGCGTCGCCGGTGGTGGCCTCCGTCCGGTCCATGCGGCAGAAGACTTCGGGATCGCCGTCGCCGAAGAGGACGAGGGCCTGGTCCAGCGGATGCGGTCCGGTGTTGGCGAGATTGCCGCCGTTGTATTCCTGCAGCGTCTGCCAGTCCCAGCGGCGTGCATGTCCGTTGAAGCCGATGGAGATCTGGACGATGCGTCCCAGAACGCCGGAGTCGATGACGCGCTTTACCTGTTGGAAATAGGGTGCATAGCGGGACTGCTGGAAGACGGCGAGCAGCTTGCCTGTTTTCTGGGAGAGGGCGATGAGGCTGTCGACCTCGGCGACGGTCCGGGCGAACGGTTTTTCGCACAGCACGTTGTGGCCCGCCCGCAGCGCGGCGCGCGTGACGGGGGCATGCAGGTGGCTGAAGGTCGAGTTGACGACGAGGTCCAGGTCTTTCCGCTTCAGGAGTTTCCGGTAGTCGGCGTACGCCTCGGCGCCGTATTGCTTCGCACTGGTTTCGCGGCGGACTTCGATGGCGTCCGCCACGGCGACGATTTGAAAGCGCGGGTCGGTCGCCAAATGGAAGCCATGGATGTTCTTCCCGCTCCGCCCCTGTCCGATGATGCCAACGCGAATGGTCTTCATGCTGTCTCGACTCCT
>CAZQKI010000373.1:0-2904 GCA_964592855.1 uncultured Lentisphaerales bacterium | reverse complement strand
AGGGCGAGCGTCCCCGCGAGCCGCATGGGCAACGGGTATGCCCCGAGCGGACTGCCCCAAAAAAAAGAGCCGGGGTTATGCCCCGGCTCCCTCTTGATCGATGTCTGGGGTGCTCAGCCCTGCAGGATGACGAACTCGACGCGGCGGTTGACGCGATAGGCTTCCTCGGTCTGCGAGGGATCCTTCGGGCTCTCTTCGCCATAGCTCTTCGTCTGGACGCGGGCCCCATCGATGCCCAGGCTCATCAGGTAAGCGCGCACGGCCAGGGCACGACGCTCGCCCAGCGACATGTTGTACTCATTGCTGCCGCGTTCGTCGCAATGGCCCTCGCACACCACCACGGCGGCGGCATTGGCTTTGAGCGTCTCGGCGATGGCCTCCACCTTGGCGCGCTCGGACTCATCCACGGAAGCGCTATCGAAGGCGAACAACACCGCCTCGGTCTGGCCGGCCACGGCACTCTTGCCATCGAAGTCGCCGCGCGGGGGCAATCCGCCTGCTCCCAGGCCGCTGGAGTCCGTAAGCAGACCCGCATTGTCGCCGCTCAGTCCGGAATCAGACGTGCTCTTCTTGCTCTTCCACCAACTCTTGCAGCTGGTCATGGTCAAGGCCATCGCACATACCAAGGCAACTGAAGCAATTCGACGCATTGTCATGATTCTTAATCCTTCTGGCTGATTCTCAAGAAAGCTATTGCGCGCACCACGCAGGCGAGGACCACCCTCCACCGTCCGGCGTTAAACATAGGGGCGGGTCTCCCATGGTGTCAAGCATGTAAAGTCGTTTTGTTTTCCCTTCCTGCCGCGTGCAGACGATATGGCGGCCATCCGAGGCCCAGCAGGGATCTTCGTAGCTGGCGTCGCCGGCGGTGACCTGGCGGTCTTCCTGGGTCTGGGGATTGATCATGCAGATGGCATAAAGACCGCCGCGGCGGCTGGCGTAGGCGATCCAGCCGTTGGGGCCCCAGTCGGGCGACACATTTTCGCGGCCGCGGGAGGTGATCCGGCGGCTTGCCCCCGAAAGGCTGGTCACGTAGATCTGCGGCGAACCGGGGCCGGCGAGATCGGAAACGTAGGCCACTTGTGAGCCGTCAGGCGACCAGGTGGGGCTGGCCTCGCCGGCGCGCGGAGTGCGGGTCAGCCGGGTGAGGCGGCCGCTGCCCAGGTTCTTGACATACACTTCGGGATTGCCGTCCTTGGAGAGGACCATCAGCAGATCCTGGCCGTTGGGGGAGAAGCCGCCGGCCATGTTGATGCCCGGGTAATTGGCGATGCAGGCGCGGCTGCTGGAGCGCATATCGATCACATAGAGGTCGGGATACCCGCGCCGGAACGACGTGCAGGCGATCCGGGAGCCATCGGGCGCCCAGTTCGGCGCCAGCGTGATGGACCGGTCGGCCGTTATCTGGCGCATGCCGCCCCCGTCGGAGTCGCAGACATAGAGCTCCTTGTTTCCGGTGCGTGTGCCGATGGCCACAATGCGGCCGGCGGCGATCCCGCGGAAGCCTTTGACAGCCATGATGATGTCGTCGGCGACCTTGTGAGCCAGCCGTCGGGCATCGGCGGCCGGTTCGGAGTAGGTCTTGTTCAGCACCATCGTCGACTGTGCGGCGTTATAGACCTGGCATTTGGAAGAAACCCTGCCGCCGCCCTCCCCATAGGATCCGAAGACGGTGAACGCCGCGGGTTTCGTCAGCGTGAACCAACCCGATCGGACGAGATCGGCTTCCAGGGTACGTCGGAACAGGGTTGAGGCGCCGCCGGACGGCCCGACCAGGCTGCCCAGGTCGAGGGCGGTCTTGGCCGCCGTCGTCTTCTTGACGCGAACGTCTTCCTGTGCGAAGGCGGCCGCTATGACCGAGAGGGCCAGCAGGGGGATCAGGATGCGTGTGTTCATAGGCTCCCGATTATGCGGGTCAGCCGCGCCGTGTCAACTCGAACGCCGGGTCCGTCCCGGGCAGCCGCCTCTCCCTACCGCTCAGCCGGCGACGGGACGCAGAGATCGCCGAGCAGGTTCGCCAGCACATTGTCGGCCGGATATCCCATGCCCAGATGCTGGATGAAGCCCTCCGCCTGCTGGAGTCCGGCGCGTTTCCCGTCCTCTTCCGTCGTGCGGCGCATCATGTCCGTATACTCATCCCAGCCGTTGATGTACTGCAGCCATTCACGCTGGGAGGCGTGGCACGCGAGCATCCTGACCTTGGTCTCCATCACCGAGGCGATGTTCACGGCGCAGGTCAGCGGCAGGGGCCGGCCGAAGATGTCTTTGAGGCCCGTGGCGTTCCAGTAGTAAAGATGGGGTATGCGGGCGGTCGGCCGTGTGACAACGCCGCAATCATAGTTCGGGATGGGGCCGATGAAGGCGGCGTTGCGCACCAGTCGGGACGTTTCTTCATGGTCGATCAGGTAGTCGGCCGGCGGTGGCGCCAGCACGATGGCCGGATCAGCGTCGCGGACGATGCGGACGGTCTGTTTCCGGTAGTCCGAGTTGTACTCCACTTCGAGATCATGCCCGCCTGCATAATGGAAGGTGGCGCCGATCACGGCCGCCGCCGCTTCCGCCTCCTTGAGTCGTTTTTCACGGATCTGGAGGGGCGGGAGCTTGGGTGACCCCATCTCGCCGCCCGTCATGACGGCCATGTGGATCTCGCATCCCCGCTGGGCCAGCAGCGCCAGGGTTCCCGCCGCCATGAACTCGATATCGTCGGGATGGCAACCGAACGCCAGGACCCGGGGCATGGTCTTGTCAATCTGCATGGAGGGTGTCTCCTGTTTGAACGAGGGGAATCCGTCGGTGCGTGGGGAAGGGGGTATGCATGGATCTGGGACAGGAGGGTCAGCCGCCGCCGGTCAACTCAAACGCCACGGTGATGCGGCGGTGACTGATCAGGAAATCGGCCGGTAC
>CAZQKI010000372.1:0-2931 GCA_964592855.1 uncultured Lentisphaerales bacterium | reverse complement strand
AAAACCGCAGATTGCCGAATAATGAACCGCAGAATATCGAAGTCAATCGCCCGCCCGACTCTGACAATCGCACGGATTCATACTACTGAGCTGTCTTACCTTCATGATTCGGACCTCATTATTCGTCACTCTGCGGTTTTTTGGACATACAGTGCGCAATTTAGATGCCCTGACCGGTGTTTCGGGATTGCGTTCCCCCCTTCGATGGACATACAATGCGCAGATGCAGGTTCACTCTGGGAAATAGCGGAATGACAATGAGGACGGCTGAGAGGCCAATGGAGGCCAGAGAGGGGTTCGACAGACTCGTCGCGGGGTTCCCCGACATGATCCACTCGGTGGATGCGGACGGCAACATCGTGTTCGTCAACCACATGGCGACGGATCTGCTCGGTTACACGGCGGACGAGCTGCGCGCCATGAACATCCGCCAGCTCTACCCGCCGGAAATTCTGGAGGCGGTCGAGAAGGGCTTCCGCGCGGTGAAGCAGACGGGGGAGATGCGTGTCGAAAGCCAGTTGATGGCCAAGGACGGCACCCGCATCCCGGTCGAGCTGAGAACCATCGCCATCCACGACGCGCAAGGGGCCTTTGCCCGGACGTTCACGGTCGCGCGCGACCTGCGTCCGTTGAAGGAGCTGCAGGAGCGTCTGATCCACGCCGGGCGGCTGGCAGCCGTCGGGGAACTCGCGGCCGGGGTGGTCCACGACCTGAACAATCCGCTGACCGCCATCATTCTGGCCTCGACGGTCATGGACAAGCTGGCCGGGAAGGCCCGCCACTGGATCGTCGGCGACCGCAACCAGATCGAACAGATTTTCCTCAACCTCTTCGCCAACGCCTGCGACGCCATGGAGCAGAGCGGCGTGCGCGAGTTGACGGTCGACGTCTCGCCCTTCCCCGAAGACGCGCCGCAAGTCTGGTGCTGCACCGTCCGGGATACCGGCGGGGGAATGTCGCCCGACGTGCAGGAGCGGGCCTTCCAGTCGTTCTTCACGACGAAACCGCGCGGCAAGGGGACGGGACTGGGACTGAGCATCTCCCGTGCGATCGCGAAGGAGCACGGCGGCGACATCCAGTTGGCCTCGGAGCCGGGCCGGGGGACGACCTTCTCCATCCTGCTGCCACAACATCAAAGGAGTTCATCATGAAAGTCTGCGTAGTCGGGGGCACGGGTAACATCAGCACCAGCATCGTCCGGTTGCTGATCGAGGTCGGACACGAGGTCGCGTTGTACAATCGCGGCAAGCGCCACGAGGCTCCAGCGCGGGCCAGGCAGATTGTGGGCGACCGTCAGGATCGTGCGGCCTTTGAAGCCACGATGCAGGCGGAGGCCTTCGATGCCGTGATCGACATGATCTGTTTCAACGCCGAAGACGCCCGGAGCGCCCTGCGCGCCTTCCGCGGCGTCAAGCACCTCGTCTTCTGCTCGACGGTGTGCACGTACGGCGTGGCCTACGACTGGCTGCCGGTCACGGAAGACCACCCGGCCCGCCCGATCTCCGATTACGGGCGCAACAAGCTGGCGGCCGACCACGTGTTCCTGGCGGCGCACCACGAAACGGGTTTTCCGGTCACGATCATCAAGCCCTCGACCACGTTCGGTCCGAGCTGGTCGCTGCTGCGGCAGATCGCCTGGGAGGCCGGCTGGGTGGACCGCGTGCGCAAGGGCAAGCCCATCGTCGTCTGCGGCGACGGACGGGCGCTGCACCAGTGGATCCATGTGGACGATGCCGCGCCGGCCTTCGTGCATGCGCTCGGGCGCGACCGGTGCATGGGCAACATCTACCACATGATGAAGCGGGAATTCGGCAGCTGGGCCGACTACCATCGCACGGCCATGCAGGTGATCGGGCGCGAGGTCGAACTGGTCGGCGTGCCGCTGACGAGTCTGCTGGCGGCGGGCGTGCCCAACGTCGGGATCTGCGACACCATCTTCTCGCACAACACGATCTACAGCCCGGATAAACTGATGCGGGACGTGCCGGAATTCCGGCCACGCCTCTCGCTCCAGGAGGGGCTGGCGCGCGTGCTGGAGGCCATGGAGCGGGAGAAGCGGATTCCCGATTCGGACCTGGAGACATGGGAGGATCAGCTGATCGCGGCGCAGCGGCGCGTGGGCGAGCTGAAACTCAAGGGGTAAAACGCACGACGATGATAACGCACTTGGCGCGGCCGCGACAGAGTCTGGTCGTTCTGGCGGGGATCACACTGCCACTGGCGGTCCATGCCGCCACGATCTCCGGCACGGTGACCGGGTCGGGCGGCGGCAAGGACCGGGGCATCATCGTCAGTTTCGCACCGGCCGGCACGGGCAGATAGATTCAGAAGGGGGAAGACTTGGGCGTTTCCGTCAGATGCATCCGAGATGGACTCCAGTCAACGCCCCTTGCAGGCCTTGAGCGTATAACAGTCTTACTCCTCTACCTGGATTTTGTAGAACGCGGCGGCGCCGGTGACGGACTCGTCGGTGTAGCTGTTCTCGGGCGGGTTTGCGGCTAGCCCTGTGACCACGGGCTCGAACGTGCCGTCGACGGTCGCGGACTTGAGCAGCGTGTAATGCCGTCCGGACGCGCTCTGCCAGCGCACTTCGAAGCTGCCCGCCGACGCGACTGAAACGGCATTGAGCGTGAGGCGCGAGGCAAAACGCGTGGGATCGGTGTTCGCCACGAACTCGGCCCAGTTGCTCATGCCGTCGCGGTCGCCGTCGGCAGCCTTGTCCACGTTGCGCACGCTGAAGTACTGCATGGCCCAGTAGTCTTTGATGCCGTCGGAGTCGGTGTCGCCGAGCAGGTCGGTGACCAGCAGGTTGTCGCCGCTGGCCGTGAGTCGCCAGGCATTGCCGGCGGAGGGGGTGATGGCGGCGTAGACGCTGGAGGCGCCGCCCGCGATGAGCGTCTGGCCGAGCGGGATCGCGCCGGCGGTCTGCAC
>CAZQKI010000371.1:0-2931 GCA_964592855.1 uncultured Lentisphaerales bacterium | reverse complement strand
GATGAAGCCGAAGCCTGTGCGGTCAAGGCGCGTGCCTTGCGCCTGCAAGTGCGGGCAATCAGTGTTCCGGATTCAAGGGACCTGGTCGGATTGAGCCCGCTGAACCCAGAGGGATGATACCGTCAAGTTGCACCAACCCGTTTTACCTGCTACAATTCCTAATTCAAATGTCTGAACGTGACATAAAGGTTACGGAGAAAATCCAATGAACTCATTCTTGGTTGTAGACGATCATGTCTTGGTGCTCAAGGCCTTGGTGCGAATGCTGTCTGCGTCGTTTCCCAAGGCCGCCATCGGCGAGGCGAAAAATGCCAAGGAGGCTGTGCACTTGCTCGGCGCGCAACCGTGGGATCTGCTGATCATGGATGTCGGACTGCCCGACCGCAACGGCCTTGACGTGCTGGACGATGTCAAGCGCCTCCAGCCGCAGTTGCCGGTACTCCTCCTGACCGGTTTGTCCGATGACGCCATCGCGATTCGCGGGTTTGAAAAAGGCGCCAAGGGGTTCATCTGCAAGGATTGTTCGCTGGACGAACTGGAGGCCGCTGTCCGACGCCTGTTGGACGGCGGGCGCTATGTGCCGGGGGCGCTGGCGGAGACGCTGGCCGCGTTGCTCGGCGACGCCCGCGAAGGCGGGGCTCCAGCCGCTCCACGGGAGATCCAGGGGCGGATGTTCGATGTGATGTTGCGCCTCGGGCAAGGCGATACGGTGAAGGCCATCGCCGCCGACATGGGGGTGAGTGTCAAGACGGTAGGGACTTACCGGACGCGGCTGCTTGAGAAACTGCACCTGAAGTCGAACGTCGACATTGTCAGGTATTGCCTGATTCATGGGCTCGTCAATTGATCGATACCGGCCGGCAAGACCGATAAAGCCAAGTTGTTTTCACCCTCTCCCTCAGGGAGAGGGCCGGGGTGAGGGTTGCGGGCTCCGCCCGCATGGTGAGTTAACGAAATAGGGATGGGAAAATTCGAATGAACGCCTTCTTGGTTGTCGACGATCACTCCTTGGTGCGCCGGGCAGTGGCGCGCATGCTTTCCTTGTCGTTTCCCAATGCCGTCATCGGCGAGGCGGCAAATGCCAGGGAAACCGTGCGCGCGCTCGAAGCGCAACCATGGGATCTGCTGATCATGGATGTCGGACTGCCAGACCGCAACGGCCTTGACGTGCTGGACGATGTCAAGCGCATACAGCCGCAGTTGCCCGTACTCCTGCTGACCGGCATGACCGATGACGCCATCGCGATTCGGGGGTTTGAGAAAGGCGCCAAGGGGTTCCTCTGCAAGGATTGTTCGATGGACGAACTGGGCGCCGCTGTCCGACGCCTGATGGATGGCGGGCGCTATGTGCCGGGGGCGCTGGCGGAGAAGCTGGCCGCGAAGATCGGCGCCCCGCAAGGCAGCGGGACTCCAGCCGCTCCGCAGGAGATCGAGGGGCGGCTGTTCGATGTGCTGTTGCGCCTCGGACATGGCGATACGGTGAAGGCCATCGCCGCCGATATGGGGTTGAGCGTCGAGACGGTAGAGACTTACCGGACGCGTCTGCTTGAACAACTGTGTATGAAGTCGGACGCCGACATTGTCAGGTATTGCCGGATCTATGGGTTTGTGTGTTGATTGACGATTTTTTCTGCGTCATGAGCCAGCGTTCGAGTTGCAGTCGCTCGGACATATCTTCCGCTGCCCCAGCCAAGGATGCGCGGCGCCGACCGGCGGGAAGCACGTCGCGCATCCTGAGCTTGACGCTCCGCCCGCATCCAGCCGTCATCTCCGGGCACCCAGCCAACCCGCGCCGACGGCGGTTCCACGCCGCAGAGGTCATGGGCGACCCGCCAGACAAAGGGGGCACGGACGCCCAGTCCCCAAGCGTGCGGAGGAGCAACTCCGAGACCATGCACGGGCACTGGCGGACGCGTGACCAATGCCCGCCCCACCCTCACGCGCCGACGACGTGGATCGTCTTGCCGCCCTGCTCGACGGTGCGCCAGAAGATGCGTTCGTCCCAGGTGCGTTCCGAGCGGCGGTCGAAGATCACCAGCCAGCCTTCCTGCGCGCCGCACGTGTCCATGTACCCGGCGAGCTGAACAAGGCCCTCGGCTTCGGTCTTCGCGCTGGAGTGCAGCTTCAGTTCCACCGGGTAGCGGTGCGCGCCCATTTGGACGCAGAGGTCGAGCCGCTTGCGCCCGAGCGCGAATTCGCGGTCGATGTGCGCCCCGCCATTGACCACGCGTTGCAGGAACGCCATCAGGATCAGGTGCGGCGCGGCCTCGCGATAGTCGTACTTGTCCACCCAGATGTCGGCGTTCTCGCGCCAGAAATCCTGGAAGCCCCGCAACAGGCCGTTCATGTCGAGACAGCCGTCCGCGACCCAGCGGTTCGCGAGCGAGGGCGGCATGGCGGTCTGCTGGTCAAAGGAGAGCGTCCGGGCGATCACCTCGCGGTAGATCGGGTTGGCGGCCTCCCACGAGCCACGATCCGTGCGCAGCAGACCCAGGTCCACCACGTACCGCGCGTCGTCCGACTGGAACGAAACCCCGACGCCCGCGCCCAGCAGCACCGGCTCGACGATCCGTCGCACGCGATCCTCGCGCAGGCGCTCGGCGAGGCTGTCGAGGTGCGTGTCGCGCCGCAGGATCAGCCGCTCGGCGGCTTCGTCGAAGAGCTCCGCGGACACCGGTTTGGCGTAGTCCATGCCGAGGATTTTGTCGACCACCTCGCGGGCCAGGGCGTTGACCAGCCAGGGCTGGCCCTGGCTCCAGTAGTGGGCGCGAGCAACGGCTTCCAGCGAAAAGGCCTGGCCCGTGTCGGCCGTGTGCTGCGCGTAGAGAACGCCGACCTCGGCCTCGGTGAAGTTCTTCAGCGTCAGGGACTCCGCCGCGATGTTGAAGGGGCTGGCCGATCCCAGTGTCGAGCCGCCGGGGCGGACCTGGG
>CAZQKI010000370.1:0-2938 GCA_964592855.1 uncultured Lentisphaerales bacterium | reverse complement strand
GATTATCGATTGCCATGATGCGAAACAAACCGAAGCACAACCCCTCCGAGACGCCTCCCGCCGCACCGCTCGAAGGCGGCGAGACCGCCCCGGCGGACGCAACGACCGCCAAGCCCGCCGAGGAGCCCGCACCCGTCGATGAACGCCTCGTCCTCCAGCAGGCGCTCGACGCCAGCAAGGACCAGTATGTCCGGCTGCTGGCCGACTTCGACAATTTCCGGCGCCGCACCGCCCGCGAACGCCAGGAGACCATCAAGCGCGCAGGCGAGGACATCCTCGCCGACCTGCTGCCGGTCGTTGATCATTTCGAACTGGCCCTCGCACAGGCGGCCGATCCCGCCGATTCCTTCGTCGCCGGCATGAAAATGGTCTACGACCAGCTAATCGCGACCCTCGCGAAGGCCGGACTTGTGGCCGTCAACGCCCAGGGAAAGACCTTTGACCCCCGCGAACACGAGGCCATCGCCTATCAGCCCTCGCCCGAGGTCGCCGAAGGCTACGTCCTCTTGCAGACCCGCTGCGGCTACCGCCTCGGCGACCGCGTGATCCGCCCCGCCGCCGTGATCGTCTCCAGCGGCGCCCCGCAGCCCGCACCTCCCGGCGAAGCGGCCGACGCCGAACCCGCGGCGGATGAACCGGATGCCGCCGGGCCGACGGATGCCGCCGACGCCGTGCAATAACCCCCCCTTCCATCAGCATTTTCCGAGTTCCCATGGCTACAAAACGCGACTACTATGAATTGCTCGGTGTGCAGCGCAACGCCACCGAAGACGAGATCAAGAAGGCCTATCGCAAGATGGCCATGAAGTACCATCCCGACCGCAATCCCAACAATACGGAAGCGGCCGAGAAATTCAAGGAGGTTTCGGAGGCCTACGAGGTGCTCAGCGATGCCTCCAAGCGGCAGCGCTACGACCAGTATGGACACGATGGCCTGAAATCGGCCTTCGGCCCCGGCGGCTTTGATTTCGGGCGCGATTTCAGCCATTCCGGCGACTTCCAGGACATTTTCAGCAGCCTGTTCGGCGGCGGCGGCGGCGGTGGTGGTGGCGGTATCTTCGGCGACATGTTCGGCGGGGGTGGCCAGCGCCGGCGCTCGCGTGATGGCTCGCAGCGCGGCGCCGATCTCCGCTTCGACCTCGAAATCGACCTCGAAGAGGCGATTTTCGGCGTCGAGCGCAACATCGACCTCCCCGTCACCGAAGCCTGCGGCGATTGCAACGGCACGGGCGCGGCCAAGGGAAGCTCGCGCGAAACCTGCCGCCAGTGCGGCGGCCAGGGAAGCGTCGTCTCGAACGGCGGCTTCATCCAGTTCCAGCAAACCTGTCCCGTCTGCCGCGGCGAAGGCACCATCATCCGCACCCCCTGCAAGAAGTGCAACGGCGCCGGACGCGTCAAAGTGCGGCGCAACCTCTCGCTCCGCATCCCCGCCGGCGTCGAGACGGGCTCGCGACTCCGCGTCTCGGGCAAAGGCGAGGGCGGCGTCCGGGGCGGCCCCGCAGGCGACCTCTACGTCATCCTCCACGTCCGCGACCACGATATCTTCGAACGGCAGGGCGAGGATCTCGCCTGCACCGTCCCCGTCTCCCCCGATGTCGCCGCCCTGGGCGGCGACCTTCCGGTCCCCACCCCCGACGGGCTCGCCACCCTCAAGCTTCCACACAGTACGCCGAACGGCAAGGTTTTCCGCCTGCGCGGCAAAGGCGTTCCCAGCCTGAACGGCGGCGGCGCGGGCGACCTGCATGTCCGCATCTCGATCGAGGTTCCCGCCCACCTTTCCAGCAACCAGAAACGGCTGCTGCAGAGCTTCGCGGAGAGCTGCGATCCCAGCAACTACCCGGAAACGACCCAGATGCACAAACAGGCCGAGGCGTTCATGGCCCGCCGCGAGGCCTTGAAATCGAAGTAAACATGTACCGCCACTTTGTCACGCCGGAGGACTTGGCGCAACCTCGGTTGAGTCTGGGGCGGACCGATGCCCACCACCTTCAGGCCGTCTTGCGCGTTCAGGAAGGGACGGAAGTCGAGCTGTTCGATGGCCAGGGACGTGTCGTTCGTTGCCGGGTAACGCATTGCGAACGGAACGGGTTGACGCTGGAGCACGCCGGCCCGACCGTGGCGATCCCTGCCCCACCCTGTCGGCTGACCCTCTGCGCCTGCGTCAGCAAGGGCAAGCGGATGGACTGGACGCTGGAGAAAGCCGTCGAACTCGGCGCCGGCCAGATCATTCCCATCCTCTCCGGCCGCTCGATCGTCCAATTGGAGAGCCCCGCCGATGCCGACGAGAAGCGGAGCCGGTGGCTGCGGATCGCCATCGAGGCCGCCCGCCAATGCGGCACCGCCTGGGTTCCCGAACTGACCGCCCCCCTCCCCTTCGACCAGGCCCTCCCCCGCATCGCCGCCATCCGTCCGTTGCTGGTCGCCGCCCTCACCCCCGACACCCGCCCCCTCCGCGAGGCCCTCGCGCCCTTCACCACGCCCCCGCGCGAAGCAGCCTGGGTGGTCGGACCGGAGGGCGACTTCACCACAGACGAACTGGAGGCGCTGCGCCGCGCGGGCGGGACGATGGTTTCATTGGGCGCCAATGTTCTACGCACCGAAACCGCCGCCATCTACGGACTGGCCGTCCTGGGCTCGGCCTGGATGGTTCCCAGCACTCAGGCCTGAAGGCCTTCGCTGGCATCCGGCTGAAGCCGGGACTCCGACCTCGGCGTCTGCCTTGGAAACCAACGCCGGCGCACCCGGCACACCTTGCCGGAGTCCCGCCTTCAGGCGGAAGCGAGTCAGGGGCTTCAGCCCCGGTTTCAGGGCTTTTTTCCGCCGTTTTCCCCGGCACCATGCATACCTCCTCGTGCGCCTCCTCGAACTCTCGACGTAGGACGATCCTCCGGGCCGTCCCGGCAGCCGCGCAGAGACAGGACGGCGCGGGAGCACCGTC
>CAZQKI010000369.1:0-2963 GCA_964592855.1 uncultured Lentisphaerales bacterium | reverse complement strand
AGCCCCTCGCGCACCCCCTCCCAGAAGGGACAGCTCGCCAGCGGCACGGAAAGATCGTCCTGGTCCACATACGAGACAAACCGCTCCCCCGCATAGCCCAGATCCTTGGAGGCATAGTCCACGTAGTAGAGCCACCCCTTGAAATAGGGATTGACCATGCAGTTCTCGATCCCCCACATCCACGATTCCCAGCCCAGAAACCGCGACAGACTCAGCGCCTTGCGGTGCTCCGTGCCGCGCCCTTCACCCGCCCCGTACGTGCCGAGCACGGCATCGACCCGCACGGTCAGCGCGCCCGATGCCAGCCCCTCCATGAACGCCGGCATGTAGCCGCGGTTCAACGTCCACAAGCCGACATGCGGCGCCAGGTCGGCGTTCATCACCGGATCCAGCAGGCCGCTGCCGCTGAACGACGACGTCGCGCCCCAGCCGTTGGCGGACTGCTGCGCGGCCCAGGGGAGGAAGGCGGTACGCAGCTCCTCTGCGCTCAGCTCGTCCCCGTAGCTCGTCACCCTCTCGCGAAACCCCTTCTCCCGCAGGTAGCGCCCGAACTCGCGGATGAACCATCCCTCCGTCGCGGCCCGGGTCGCCTCGTCGAATCCGGCCGACACGAGCGGGCCGCGCAGGTAGGCGGTGAGCTCGCCCGCACGGACGCGCGTCTGGTTGTGGTCGAGCGCCTGGGCGAACCAGGGATCGAGCCGGGAGAAATCGACCATCGGAAAATCGCCGGCTTCGAACCGCGCGCGGTTCGCGCTGAAGTAGCTCGTGCCGAGGGTCCCCGCCGTGCCGACAATCCCCACATCCGTCAACCGCAGGGCGTTGACGAACGTCCACTCCGTTCCCTGCGCCTGCAGGTTCTCGACAAACCGCAGCGCGGGCGCGGTCTGCATCACGTCGCCGTAGACCGTCCCGGCCGGCCCCAGCGCGATGCACCGCTTGGACGGGAGGCGCACCGGATGCACCCGCACCTGCACGGGGATGTCGACAACCGCCAGGTTGGCCGCGGTCAGACGGAGCACCAGGGCGTAGGTTCCCGGGGCCACGCCGTGCGAATCGAGGCGGACCCACAGCGTCGTCGTCTGCGTGGACGCTAGGCCGAAGGCCGGTTCGCCCAGCGGCGGAACCCGCTCGGGCGGCATCAGCCAATACGGAACCTCGACCGCCAGCTCGGGGGCGGCGGGCCACGGAATCGTGTCGGGGGCCGCCTGCACGAACCACGCGATCCGGTTCGTGGGAAAGCCGCCGGCGTCGGCGACCGACAGGGCGGCCTGGGCGGAAGGGAACAGCGGGGTGACGTTCAGTTGCAGCGACTCGACTTCATCCACGGCGAGGTCGGCGGAGAGGGCGTCAATCAGCTCGTGTGGCTCCGGCAATGGTGGGGCGAAGCGCGGCCCGTAGGTCTCGCCGCCCTGCCACTCGCGGTTCCAGAGGAGGAGCTTGCGGCCTGCGGCACGATGCGCCTCCGCCGCCTGCTGGCGGAGCTGTCCGTTCGTCAGGGGGGCGGCGGCGGCGATCACGTTGCGCAGCAGCCGCACGTAGGACTCCGAGTCCTCCATCTGCGTGATGCGCAGCCGGAACAGCTCGTGTCCGAGAAAGGCCAGCCAGCCCCGCCCCACCTCGTGCAGACCGAACAGGGAGTAGCCGGCCGCAGTCCCGATGATATTCTGCATGGCCGGCTTGGGCATGGCATAGGTTGATGCGGCCAACCAGGCCGGCGAGGGATTGGTGTCGAAGACGCCCCGCAGCAGGGAATGCGCGGAAAGGAGCGGCTGATTGGTGATGAGGGGTCCGCCCCACCACTTGGCCTGCTCCATGCCGAACCAGTCGACGGCCGAAACTCCGCCAAGATCGGCGGCCATCAGCTTGCCCGCCTGGTTGATGATCAGGACATGGCCGCCGTCGGCCAGGTAGTCGCCGATCACGTCGGCATCGGCCTGTGTCATGGCGTTGGAGACCGCGGTGGCGAGAATCACCAGGTCGTAGTTCTTGAACTCCGCGCCGGGCAGGTACTCGCCGCAGTCCTCGAAGGCGTATTCCAGAGAGGGGGAGATGTTGATGGTGTTCTTGAGCAGGCTGGCGACCTCGCTGCGGCCGTAGGAGGAGCCGACCAGCGCGATCGGCCGCGGCGCGACGCCCGTTCCCGCGATGACCATCACGGTTCCCCTCGACGGCTGCACGGCGGCGTCGCCGGCGATGTGGCCCGCGCGGTCGTAGCCCGTGGAGAGCGATCCCAGAAACTCGCCCTGCCGCGTCCAGCGCTGCACGACGTCCACCGTGTTGTTCACGGCGCCATCGCGCCGTCCGTCGCCGGACGGGTACTGGGCGCGTCCGATCAGCACCCCCAGCGTGCCGTCGCGGAAGGCCGTGGCGTCGGTGACCCACGTGCCGTGCGTGCGGGGCAGATCGACAGCGTGGACGACGGTGCCGAGCACCGGTGCGCCGTTTCCCGTGTAGGTCGGCCGGTAGAGGCGCACCTTGCGGTTGGCCCCCACGACGGCGATCTCGCCCGAAGGGAGTGCCGCCAGACCTTGCAGCCAGTCGATGTCGGCGGAGTAGGGAGCGATGGTCTCGGAGCCGGAGCCGGGGTTGTACAGAAACAGGGAACGTTTGCCCGTCACTCCCAGGACGATCGTGCCGTTGACAAGGCTTGCGACGAGATAGACGTTGCCGAGCGTGGTGCCCCAGTAGTCGGCATTCTCCGTCAGGCCGGCCCACAGGTTGGTGCCGTTGCCGACCGTCATGATCGGACGCATGGAGAAGGAGGCCGCTTCACGGTCGAAGACCGCGATGAAGGAGCCCCAGGAGGTCGAGCGGTAGCCCGCCAGCGAACCGGTCGGGAGGCTCCCGCCGGCCAGGCCGCGCAGACGGGGCATGGGCGCGATGTGGCGAAACGAGAGGGCGGCGCCGCCGAGGTTGTTCGTGAAGAGCGGCAGCCCGGTGGCGGGATTCCAGACGACGCAATC
>CAZQKI010000368.1:0-2969 GCA_964592855.1 uncultured Lentisphaerales bacterium | reverse complement strand
GAGAGAAGTCGCATTCCATCTGTTGACCCTCTTAACCTGCAAACCCCCTTGCGGCGGCGCGCCGTCCTCCAGTGCCCAAACAGCGGCTCAGCGCAACAGGAGCACGGTGCCGCCGGGAGGATGTACCGTGACGAAGAAGACCGTGCCGCTTACGGCGCCGTCTTCCGTGCCGGTTCCCTTGTCGGCTGTGGCGCTGCCGGCATAGGTGGCGAGGCTGGTGGACGCCGAGAACCGCGCCCCCAGGGTTCCTTGCTGACCGGCGAGAATTTTGGCCGCCGCAGCTTCGCCGATGTCGCCGGTCCAGACCGCGATCCGCCCGCCGCCGCCTGCACCGCCGTTGGAGTTTCGATTGCCGCCGTTGGCGCGCAAGACACCTGTGCCGGCCCCAGCGAAGGATGCGGCCCGGATGAAGATGCCGCCGCCCGCGCCTGATCCCGCGTAGTTGATCGCCCCCGAGCCATTGGCCGTGATCGTGCCGTCGATTAGGACCCGATCACGGGCCTCGATCCTGACCAGGCCCCCGCCTGAATTGCCCGGAGCCGATAGGCCGCCACCGGAACGCCCCCCGCCCGCACTGCCCGGGCCGCAGGGCGCGTAGGCCAGACCGTTCGCGTTGCCGCCGGTGGGCTTGCCGCCGCGGCCGCCGTAGCCGCCGCCACCGCCGGTCGAGCCGTCCTTAAGCCCGCCGCCCGGCCCATAGCCGGTCCCGTTGGGCCGCCCGCCGAATCCGCCGCTGTCGGCGTTGATGATGCCACCATTGGTGAGCGACAGGTTCTCCATCTGGAGCAGGGCCGAGCCGCCGTTGGTCGGGTTCGAATAGAGGTACAACTGCGCGTTTGTGACGATGCACATGTCGGCGCCCGCCGCCAGCAGCGACCCGTAGCTGATGACCCCGTTTGTCGGCGCGCTGGTGAAGCGCCAGATGCTTTGCAGCGTCAGGCTGCCCTCCGCCGTGACATCGGCCTCCGCCGTCAGGCTGTGGTAGTTCATCCATGTGGTGACGGGTATCCGCACATGGCCGCCGACGGCGCAACGGCCGCCGCTGACGAACGTGAGCGAGGCGTCCAGATCGCCGCCCACGGTGACGACCGCGTTGGTCCCCAAGGCCAGCATCCGGTCGCCCGAGCCGCCGACGGCACCCGCAACGGACAACTGGAAGTTCGGGGGCGCGAACCCGAGATAGCTGTTGGTCAGCGTCAGCGAGGCGGGCGACCAGCTCGTGAACCCGGGGATGTGCAGCCAGCCACGGATGTTGGAAACGGAAGGTGTCAGCAGTCTGGTGTCTGAAAGATAGAGCGTGCCAAACTGGCTTTCGGTTAGATGGAGCCGCTTGCCCGCCGACACGCTGAGCGTCAGCGTCGGAACGGCGACTTGCGCCTGGGCCGTTGTGTCGTAGTACACGGCGATGCGTCCGCCGCCCCCCTCGCCGCCGCCGCCGTTCGAATCGCCACCCACGGCCCGGAGCGTGCCATTCCCCTGGATCGTGCGGCACTGGATGCGGATGCCGCCGCCCGAGCCGCCGCCGATGTAGCTTTCATTTCCCGCGCCGTCGGCCGAGATTCTTCCCGCAAGCGCGATGTCGCCCGTGGCGTCGATCCGGACCGCGCCGCCGCCGTTCTTCCCAGCCTTCAGACCGGTGCTTTGCGTCCGGCCGGCCGAGGAACTGCCCGGGGAAACGGGATCGGCAGGGTTGCCGTAGGAAACTCCGGGAGTGGCGAATTCCGTCCCTCCCCAGCCGCCGCGCCCGCCGTGACCGGCGCCGCCGGTGCGGTACCCGGACACGTAGCTCTTCCCCGGCCCCCTGCCGGTGGCAGCCATCACGGCGGCGTAGCCCATGTAGTCGCCGTGAATGACGCCCGCCGCGCCGACCGTGAGGTTCGAGCAGACGATCCAGACGCGGTTGTCGGGAATCCATTCACCCGAACCCGGATCGGGCTCTGCAGCGTTCTGCACCGGATGCGTCATCGTGCCGTTGTTCGTCACGTGGGTGGCGTTGAGGACGGCGTTCCAGGTCGCAAAGGTCAGGGTCGCGCCGGCGTTGACCGTGGCGCGCTCCATTTCGTACGTGCCGCATGCAAGGGCGACGTTGTTGCTGACCGTCACCCGGTCGCCGGGACCGGGGATCACGCCACCCAGCCAGGTCGCGGCATCGTACCATTCACCGCCGGGCGCTTGCGTGGCGATTGCCGCAGGCGCGTGGGTGGGCGTATAGTCCGCGATCCGCAGCACCAGGTCGCCGTCGCCCATCACCCACGCGGCGGTCGTGCCTGCGGCGCGTCCGGCGCCCTGGAGGGCCAAGCTCCCGGGCAGGCTGCCCGCCGCGCCGTCCGCGATCAGGACATGGTCGTCGGCCGCCAGCGGCGCCCCCGCCGCCGTCACCGTCACCGCGTTGCCGCTCTGCAGCGTCAGGCTGCCGCCGCCGCTGACCGTCAGCGGCGTCGCCGCGTCGGCGTAGTTGTCGAAACGCAGTGGCGCCGAACTCCCCAGCGTCAGCCCCGTGCCGGCGTCCGTCACGAGCGAGACGGTCGTGGCCCCGCACCGGATCGTGACGGCCTGGCTGGCGCCCAGGGATAGAACCCCGGTGCGATCCGAGAGGTCGACCGTCGTTCCGCCGACGAGAAGTATCGCGCCGCTGCCGAGCGTCCCCGTGTCTGCGATCTTGAGCGTGCCCGCGTTGAGCGCGACGGCGCCACTGCCGGGGGTGCCCGAGCCGGTAATCGAAAGGGTCCCGCCGTTGACCGTGACCGCGCCGGAGAAGGTGTTGGCACCGCTCAGGATCAATTCGCCGGCGTTGAGCGTCGTCACTCCCGTGCCGCTGTTGGCGCCGCCCAGGCGCAGGATCCCCCCGTTGACCGTCCGGGCGCCGCTGGAAAAAGTGTTGTTCCCGCTCATGCTCAGCTCGCCCGCGCTGACGGTCATTGCGCCGGGCAACGCATTGTTCCCGGTCATTTTCAGCTGGCCCGCGTTGA
>CAZQKI010000367.1:0-2984 GCA_964592855.1 uncultured Lentisphaerales bacterium | reverse complement strand
CTCGTCCTCGATGCAAAATTTCGAGAACGAGGACGAGGACGATGCGGCAAGTCTCCCACTCGATCCAACTGGCCGGCAAAGCCGGCCAGCGGCCCCACTGAACCCTGAACCCTTGCTACTCTGCGCGTCAACTATTTTGACGCGCACCCAACAACGTTATATCCGGCTTGACGGTCGGTGGATAACCCCCTAATCTCCCATTGCTGGTTTCATGCTTGTCGTGGCCGGCTCAGGAGATGCACATGAGAACGATAGCTTGCCGGACGTTTCCCTTGGTTCTTGCGGTGATGGCGGGGTGCTGTCTGTTTGCCGATTCATCTGCCGGCTCCGTGACCAATGTCTGGGACGGCGATACCAGCACGAACTGGTTTGCCAATGCGAACTGGAGCCGGGGCGCCTATCCGACGCCTGGGGAAACGGTCATCGTCCCCGGAGGCACAACGTTCGCCCCCACGCTGACCAATGCTACGGGAGCCTTGGAATCGTTTTACCTGAAAGCGGGGCAGACGCTGACCGTCCGGGGCTGGGCGAGCGCCGTGGAGGCCGGAACGATCGGCATCACCGGCACCGTGACGCACGCGGCGAACACCGCGGCGACCACCAACAGCCTCGGCGTTTGGACGCCGCTTCACCGCATCTGGCTCAAGGGCTCCAACATCACGGTGGCGGCCGGCGGGGTTCTCAACGCCGATTACCTGGGCTATTCCCCCGGCAAAGGTCCGGGAGCGGGCGCGGGCAGCGGTGGGGCGGGACACGCCGGCGAGGGACGTCGCGGCTTCGGCGGCAGCAGCGTGGCGCCGGCCTATGGCGATCCTGATTCACCGTGGCAGCCCGGCAGTGGTGGCGGCCCCTCCGGCACAGGAGGAACAGACGGCAACAGCCGACCTGGCGGCGGCAGCATCCGGATCGAGGCGACAGGTCAGTTGCGCCTGGACGGTCAACTCCGCGCCAGAGGCCAGAACGCCTCCAACACGCATGGGCGTGGAGCATCGGGCGGCAGCATCTGGCTCAACTGCCACATTTTGGCCGGCAGCGCGACCGGATTGATCAGTGTGGACGGTGGCAACGGCAACTACTATGGCGCCCCGGGATCGGCGGGACGGATCGCGCTCCACTATGACCCCGCGGCGCAGGCGGCACTTGCCGAACCGCGGCCGCCGATCCGCTTCTCCGGCAAGGGGGGGCTGCGCACAGTCGTCATGTCCGCAGAGTCTCTTCCCGCGGCCATGGCCACGCTCTACCTGCCCGACGCGCTTCTGGTTGCCGGACCGCTGGACGGCAAGCGCTTCCAGTACACGCGTCTCGTGGTGCCGGGCTTCACCAACTGGACGCCGTCGTCGCTGACACTGAACGATTGCATCCTTGGCCTGCCCGATGGGATCGCGCTGGACGTTGCGGGCAACCTCGTGCTCACCAACGGCGCCCGACTGCATCTCTTCGCCGCGCCGGTGGCCGACGTCCTCGCCGAAGCGGGGGCCAGGGTGTCGGTCGGCGGCAATCTGGTAATTGCGGCCAACTCCTGGCTGCAGCCCTATGCCGACAGCACCAATGGCGCCACGGTCATGATCTCGGTCACCGGCAACTTGTCGGTCGCGGCCAACGGCGGCATCGATGCGGACTACCTGGGTTACACCTTTGGCAAGGGGCCGGGTACTCCCGTCTCGTTGCGCGGCGGCGCCGGATACGGTGGATACGGTGGACAAGGCACGGATGGCGCACTGCGTGGCGATCCTTACGGCAACCCCGACGGGCCGATCCAGGCCGGCAGTGGCGGCGGCAACGTCCCGGCCGTGACTGGGCAGGGCGGCGGCGCCATTCGGCTGACAGTCGGCGGGAAGGCCGAGATCAACGGCCTGATCACCGCCTGCGGCGCCCCCGGCGTCGTCACCCACGGACCCGGCGGCTCTGGCGGCGGGATCGAACTGACCTGCAATACGTTGGCAGGCAACGCGACCGGTCTGCTGCGCGCGGAAGGCGGTCTCGGAAGCTACTACGGTGGCTCGGGAGGCGGCGGGCGCATCGCCGTCGTCTACGACACCACGGCCCAGGCGGCCCTTCCGACACAGCCTGCGGTGCGGTTCTCCGCCTACGCCTTTCCCGATACGACCAACCTTAAGTTGAATTACAAAGCGGAGATGGGGACGCTCTTCCTGCCGGACAAACGCCTGCTTGAACCGGTGCCCGGCGCGCCGGTCGTGCTCGCCGGCCAGCGCTTCTGGCACACGCGGCTGATGCTGCCGGACTGGACCTCCTGGGCGCCGACGGCACTGGCCATCACTAATTGCGTCATCAGTTTCATCGACGCGTTCCATCTCGACGTGGCGGGTAATCTGACGGTGGGCGACAACGCCGGCCTGTACCTGCAAGCGGTGCCGACGAACGACCTGTACGGCACGCGACTGGATGTCGGCGGCAACCTGATGATCGGGCCGGGCGGCTGGATCTACCCGCATGCCCATGGTGCGGCGGGGTCGATCGTCGGCCTGTTCGTCGGCGGCGATGTCCGGGTGGATGACGGCGGCGGAATCAACGCCGACGGCAAGGGATGGTTCTCGGCAGCGGGCAACACCCAGGGGCCGGGTGCCGGCCAATATCACTACTTTGGGGGCGGCAGTTACGGTGGCAAGGGTGGCGGTGCTTCCTGTGGATCGGTATACGGACTGGCCGCCTTGCCACTCCGGCCCGGAAGCCCCGGTGGCCATAATTATCGCGGGGGCGCCGGCCTGGGCTCAAGTATCGCCGGCAAGGGCGGCGGCGCGATTCACCTGATCGCCGGCGGCAATGTCCGCATCGACGGCCTGCTCACGGCAGACGGTTATCCAGGCACATCCTATCAGGGTTCCGGCGGCAGCGGCGGTGCGATCTTCGTCTCTCTCGGTGGACGGCTGACCGGGAACGGCACGCTCCGGGCGCGTGGCGTGATCGATATCGTTAGTGCCTTACCGGCCAACAACACCAATAAATAACAAGTTGTTTAGGCGGCA
>CAZQKI010000366.1:0-2989 GCA_964592855.1 uncultured Lentisphaerales bacterium | reverse complement strand
TAGGGCGGTGCTCCGCGCCGCCTCAAGTCGGTGCGCAAGATTTGAGGTTACTACGGCAGGGTGACGTTGATGCGTAGAAAGCGGCGAGGGGCGAGGGGAGTCGGCTGGTTGTGGCGGACGGTGACCGACCACCACTGATTGCTATCCGCACGGGCAATTTCCGAGATGTTGTTGGCGCTCCAGGCGCCAGGTAATAGATCGGTGCAGGATTCCGGCGTGAAAACAAGGTCGGTCGCCTGCTTGTTCTGACGGTAGGTCATCGTCAGGTACTGGTTCGATACGCCGCCAACGGGGAACCCCACCGTGTTGGCAACCCTTGGGTTCAACCCCCATGCGTATTCCCGCAGGTTGGAGAACCCGTCAACGTCTGGATCGTCGCCCGTGCCGACGATCAGTCCTGCGGCGCGTTCTTCCGAGCTGAACCAGGTGGCCTGCCACACGTCGTAAGGAGAAAGGTCGGCGGTGACGGCTACGTCATCGACACAGACTCCGTAGCCGTAGTTCGCGGTGCCTTCGAAGGCAATCTGACAGGAGCGGATCGGATCGGGCAGCGCAATCGTCCGTTGCGTCCAGGAGGACACATTGGCGGTATACGTTGCCAGCCAGATCCATGGGTCGGTTGCCGAAAGCCTGTAATAGACGCGCAACTCGTCTTGATCCCCCAACCATTCCCGCATGCAGTGCCAGAAGGTCAACTGGGCCGCCTGTGTCCTCATTCCGAAATTGAGCATGGGCGACACAAGCCGCGTTTTGGGGCGGGTATAATTCCCGATATAGAAGCACGCGTTGTAGGTGCCGCCATGCGCGCTCGAAGGTTGACTGTAATAGCCGCCGGTCCTAAAGATCCAGGCGGTCGCCCCCGCGACCTGTTCCTGGGACCACCCATTGGGCATATTGCCTCCATTCTCGAAATTCTCTGAGAATGGAATGCTCCTTGCACTGCCGATCGTCAGGCTCATTGCGGCTGTCGCCGTGCCACCGACCGCATCCATGACGCGCACCGTGAACGCCGCCGTGCCGGCGCTGCTCGGCGTTCCACTGATGACGCCGCCGCTGCTCAACGTCAGCCCGGCAGGGAGAGTGCCCGCCGTCACTTGCCAGGAATAAGGCAGTGCGCCGCCGTCCGCCTCGATGCTCGCACTGTAGGGCAGACCGGCAAACCCCGCAGGCAGCGGACTCGGTGTGATGACGGCCAGGCCCTGGCCGACGACATCGAAAGTCATGGAGGCGCCGCTGACGCTGAACGCGCCGAAACGGAGGCCGGACACGCTGCCATCCCACCAGCGCGCGCTCGGCGCGGTCGTGTCATTGAATATATTGGCGTAGCCGGACGCCGTATTGCCGCTGTAATAGAGGTCGCGCGCATCGCCGACATTGACGTTGTTCTGAAAGTGCCATTGGTTGTCGGCCTGCACCAGCGTGACTTCGTAATTGGCGTGAATCGTGTTGTACGCCAAGCTCTGGTTGTCGCGGTCCCCCAACTCGTCGATATGCCAGATGGCGATGCCGGACGCGGGAATGTTGGCATCGCGTCCTGTCTTCTGGCGGTTTTCGACGAGGAAATATTCGGTTGGCGCACCGGGCTTGGCATACCGGTAGAACGTGTTGAATCCTGCGCCCGCCGATGCGGTCAGGGAGGCCAGCAGGGTCGAGCTGCCGGTCAGGTTGATCGTCGTCGCCCAGCCGGACGCCCGTTTGAGATAGGCGCAGATTTGCACGGGGTTGGCGCCGTGCCCGCCCGAGTTCATCAGGCAGAATGCGCCGGCGCCGCCCTCCGAGTCGTAGTCGTAATCGTAGATGTCCGGGTAGTCGCACAGCATGTGTCCGTTCTCATGGCAGAAGGTGCCCAGGGTCAGCGACGTGCCGATATTGGTGATCTGGTAGGGAAAGACTTTGATTCCGGTGGTGAGCGTCTGCGCGCCGACATTGTAGAGCGACCACGAGTGCGGCCAGAGCCCGTAGGACCAGGTCCCGCCGTTTGCGCCCGCATAGAAGACGTTGCAGGCCTGGACGATGCCGCTGCCATCGACGGTCAAGGCGGAGAACGACGGCGCAATCTCGGTCGCGTAGTTGGGAAGCGCTTTCAGGATGGCGATGGCGTCCTTGATCAGCAGGTTGCCTTGAGCGCCGCAGTCTTTGGATGTGTCGTTGTAATAGCTTTTTGGCTGGGCCATGCGCAGATAGACGGTGACGATGTTCGTATAGGTCAGCAAGTTGTTCGAGTTGTCTTTAAAGTATTTTTTCACCGACCCGTTGTTGCCGTATCCCGTATAGGTGTCGCTGTTGCAGAAGTTGACGATTTCGGCCCGCGGGATCGTGGCCACATCGTCGCTGAAGTCGATCAGGAGACAGAGGCCGACCTTGGTCCCGGTTGTTGCATAGGCCGGAGGCGAATACGCGACGGGTTCGTCCGCTGTTGTGGCTTCGGCGGCGAGCATGTCAGACTTCCGCGCACGCCAGCGCGCACTGTTCTGTGTGGCCGCATCCCAGACCGCAAAGCGTGCTTTCGCCCTGGCCGAGGCTTTGTCGGCGCTCATGCGAAGGTGTTTCGCAACGCCGAGCGCGGCCGGGTCGCCCTGACCGACCGGCATAGTGGATCGGACCAGATCGGTACCGTCCGTCGTGAGCGTTGCGTAGTAGTAGGTCTTCAGGTCGGGGACGAAGACGACGGTGTAACCATCCAGGGCCTCGAAGACGGCGTGGAACTCATCGCCCTTGCCCCACAGCGCGATCTCGGCGCCGTCGGGCTGGACGAACTGGAAGGTGCCCTCGAACGGAGCGGCAGAGCTCCGCATGACGAGAAGGCTCAGGATCATGGACAAGATCCCTGTTATGCGCTCAGTTCTCATGGTTTTCAGATTTCGTCGGCAATCCACGTGCAACAACCTACGAGCCACCGGGCGTTACCGAGCCTGGAAGGGCAGACCGATCAATTGAAATAGATCAAATCAATTATACTTGTTTTTAGAGAGTATGCAACCCGTAAACC
>CAZQKI010000365.1:0-3003 GCA_964592855.1 uncultured Lentisphaerales bacterium | reverse complement strand
CTACTCCACCGCCTCCGTCCCCGCTCTCGCGGGTCGCCCGCCAAAGGTCTCGCCCCAGCCACTTGCGCTGGGCGCATAGCGAATGGTCAGGGCATCGGGCGTGCGGGCAAATATTTGCCGCCTGGACGGGGGCACGTTTCCGGCGAAGAAAACCGACGACAATTGCGTGCATCTCTCGAACGCGCTTTCGCCCAGAACAGTCAATCCGGCTGGCAGTACCACCGAATTCAGGGAGGAACATCGGGAGAATGCCGCCTCACGGATGACAACCAGCGACACAGGAAGGTCTATCGACGAAAGTGCATGGCACGCTCCGAAAGCCTGGGCGCCAATCTCCGTCAATCCGTTGCCGAGGCCGATCCGTTGCAGGCTCAGGCAATCGCAAAAGGCGTGATCGCCGATATGCGCAACCGTGTTGGGCAGGTCGATGGAGACGAGGCGGTAGCATCCCCGAAACGCCGAGTTGCCAATACGGGTCATCGCATCCGGGATAGCCAAACTCTGCAGGGAGCTGCACCCTTGGAAAGCGCCCTGGCCCAACGTCGTCACCGTTCCGGGCAGTTCGATTGCGCCTAAGTCCGAGCACCCTGCAAACACCTCGCTATCGATCATTGCGACCGGGCCGGCAATCCGGACCGACCTCAAACCGCTGCACCACATGAAGGCCCGGTTGCCGATGTTCGTAACCGACACCGGAACAGTCACGGACTTCAATGCAGCGCACCCGAGGAAGGCGCTTGAGCCGATCGACCCCACGGCGTTGCTGAACGTCACGGAAGACAACCGGAAGCAACGTGCGAAGGTCCACTCCGCAATCGCCGTTATTTGCGGTGGCAGCCTCACCCCTTGGAGGCTGCTACACAGGAAGAAGGCGCCAGCGCCGATATGGGTGACCGACGCGGGAAGTGGGACCGACCGGAGCGATGTGCACCCATAAAAGGCGCACTCCCCGATGGAGGTCACCGTTTCGGGCAGAAAGGCCCGCGTCATTTCCTCGCATTCGGAAAACGCATAGGGGCCAATGGCCACCACGGGCAGATTCGCCAACAGCGGGGGAACCTTGAAATCACCCGCTGGTTTCGGGAAGATCGCGCAACCGGTACCGTCGCCGAGTTCGACCCCGTTATCAACCAAGCGGTAGACGAACAGGTAGCCATTCGCCTCGACGACCTCTCCGGAGAGTCCGCCCGCCGATATCAGCAGCATGAAAAGAAGCACCTTCCCGTGTTTGTGCAAGCGCCAGGCGCCAACCAGCACGGCGAGGAGAACCAGCCCGACAAGCGACGGCGCGTGGCGGCGCTCGCGGCGTTTGGACCGCTGCGTGTCCAATGGCTTCGCCTTGCGGACGCCAGCGCGCGTGCTTTCGCCTGCCTGCCAGGTCGAGTCTTCATTGGAGGTGTCATCATCCGCAACGGTCGCTCCTGACCCTACCCGGCCGTTCCCGGCCGCATCGAAAGCCGCTTCATCCGTACCGGTGGTCGTCTGGCCGTGCAACGAAGGATCCGAGAAAACGGGGCGATAGTCTCTCGGCATGTACTCTTCGTGTTCGAGGTCGTACACGGGCTGATCTCCGCGCCGTCGAATGCCTCTTGCCGCGACACGTTCCGCATAGTTCAGAAAGAACGTGCTGAAGTCGGCGAGAAAGCTCGGCATGATGATTTTCGCCAGGACGGCATCCGTGGCCTTGCGAGGATTGCCCGTGCGGCGCAGGGTCTCCCAATAGAGTGGAATGAGCATTTCATAGCCCATGCCGGGGAAAAAAGCCGGACCCTCCCGCAGAAAGTAGATCACGCCCCAGGCTGCGGCATAGTTCTTGGCCCGCTGGCAGGCGGCTTGCGGATCTTTCAGATCCAGCCCGGCTTCCTTGTCCAGATAGAAGTCCGGTACGGTGAAAACAGATTCAACCGTCCGCAGTTCGCCATTTTCGATCATATCGAACAGCAGATGACGCACGTTGACCGGTTTCGCAACAAGCCGGCCTCCCGACACCCTGCATTTGCTGAAATAGCAGGCAAACCCTTCGTTGAACCAGGCCGAAATCGCCTGTTTGCCGCACGCCAGGCGGAGGTAGCGATGCGCAATCTCGTGTACGGTTCCCTCGCGCGACCACCCGCGCATGGCGATCTCGTCGCGATCAGGCATGTACAGGCCGCCCGCCCAGCGGCGCGTCGGCGGCACACCGTCCTCGAACTCCCATCCGGTGGCGTAGACACGGATCACACAGACATCGTCCAGCGCTGCCGGGCCGAAGGGAAAGAGCACCGTGGGAAAAAGGTCGTAGGCACGCTGTTGCGCCTCCAGTCCTTGTTCGGCCAGACCGGCCGCCTCCAGGTTGTCCGTGATCAGGCAGAAAGAACCACCACGGAAGCATTCCCACTCCCCGCCAAGATTGCGCACGCCACGCACGGCGTTGGCATACGCGAACGAGTCGAACCGCTCCTGTGCCCAGTAGGCCTGCTCGGCGGCAAGCTCGGAAGCGTTCACCGTCAGGCGTCTCAAGAAGGATTCGGCGAATGAAGGGAAAGGGAGACTGGCCACCTGGGGCGACCGGACCTCCAGCGCATACCAGGCGCCGCCCGGGCAAGCCGAGCCTGGCAGCTCTCTGAGGGTAAACACATAAACGTGGCGTGGCGGGTCACACCCCTTCACCTCGTAGCCTGTGCAGGCGGCAACGGCGTCCAGGCTCACGTTCACGGGTATCGACTGGAAGGACACCGTGGCCGGCGCTCCGGCCAGGTAGTAGTCGTGCAGCCAAGTCTCCACGTGCCCCGCCCCGATGGCGGAGGCCGCGTCGGAAGCGATCGACTGGGCATCGCGGAGATAGGCATTCGGACGCCGCATCTGTCTCGGGTCCAGGATGTCAGACGGGAAGCGATACGCCAGTTTCAGAAGCGTCACCACATTGGTCCCGGGGGTTCGCCAGGCGGCGACGTGCTGGTCCGCGCGCCAGAGATCCAGCACGTTGGCACGGTCGTCTTCGTATGGGTGCGACCGCGACAATGC
>CAZQKI010000364.1:0-3007 GCA_964592855.1 uncultured Lentisphaerales bacterium | reverse complement strand
GTGGAAGGGACACGGGGCGAAAGCCCCGTGTCCCCATCCGATCGTCGAGAGCTCCGCGCTTCCTTGTTCCCTGCGGGTGAACCGCCACCCCATAAGACTTGCCGCATCGTCCTCGTCCTCGTCCTCGAAATTTTGCATCGAGGACGAGGACGAGGGTGCCACGGCTCCCTTCATCGTGCCCTCGACTCAGCGTCTGAAGCCGAACTGGACCCCGCCGTCCCCGGCGGTAGGCGAAAATGCAAGACGCTACGACGCCCTTTTCACTACGGGCGAGGACGCCCGGCTCCAGATCATCTTTTTCGCGAGATGAATAGTAGCGCCCTTCAGGCGTCCAAACGGCGCGGTCCGATACGTCCCGCGCTACTTTTGCGGACACATCGAGCCGGACGCGAGCGGTAGAGCGGGACGTATCGGACCGCTCAAAGTCAATCGAACGCAAAATGAACGTAAATGGCTGGACTTTAGGGAAATACGCAAACAAACCGTGCGTGGTGTCTCCGACCAGTGAGGCCTCTGCCCCGGCTGCGCCGGGCCAGTTGGATCGAGTAGGAGACTTGCGGCGCAGCTGCGCCCCTGCCGCCTGGCTAGTCCCAAAGCTTGCGACAAAGATTATGGGAATGTCCGGCAGGAAGCGTTGCGCGTAGGTGCTGGTCACCGCCAGCAGGCTTTGGGCGACGTTGACTTTCCCCGGCAGGCCGCGGCACCGGTCCGTCTCCCAGAGAAAGAGCATGCCGTTCCCGAGAAATTTGGCGTAGAAGGGGAGGGACCCCCACAGACGCACGGTGTCGCCCTCCAGATCGAAGAAAGCGGCCAGCGACTGGATGTACTGGCCGCCCCGGGAGATGTCGCCCAGGCCCAGGACGCCGGGGTTGAAACGTGCAAATTCGGCCTTGTCGAGCGCGTTGAACACAACGCCCTCGCCATACTGCCTCGGATGGCCTGTTGCCGTCCTGTAATTGAAAGAGATGTTCGGCACAACCTTCCGCCTTTCTGTTCCGATCAGCCGCATGCATCGCGCCTTCCGGCAAGACCGGCCCGCGCGCTTCCATGCACGTTTCAGATGATGCGCATTCTTCTTCGAACTGAAAAAAAAATAGAAAAAAGACCGTTGACCATTCGATGGTGGAGTGCGATACTACCTCCGTATCAAGCAATGGCATTCTTTGTCTTGACCACATCGGACGATTCCTTAGGAGAACAAATCATGACAATGCGTCTAAAGATCAAGGGTTTTACCCTCGTTGAAATGTTGGTGGTTATCGCCATCATCGCCATTCTGGCTGCTGCGCTCTTCCCGGCGATTTCGAACGCCATGGATTCGGCGCGCTCCACAGCCATGAAAAACAAGGGCCGCGGCATCTGGGTGGCAATCCTTTCGGCCAACATGGAGCGTGAACCTTTGAATCTCGGCTCCTTGTGGCCGGTCGACATCAAGGCCGACACGGGCGACACCTCCAAGTACTTCACCTATCTGCTGTCGAACGGCGAAGACACGGCGTCCGTTTCCGCTTCATCGGAAGACCGGGTGGTTTCCGATTTGACTCCGGAGTCGTTGATCGCCCAGGGCGTCCAGCCCCATAATGGATCCGGCGCCGTTGCGGACAAGAGCATCGCCTGGCGCGTTGCCGAGATCGCGGATACGACCCCGGGCGAAATCCCCTTCCTTATGAGCAAGAATGTCGAGGACTCTGAACTGGCGACCGGTACCGGCGAAGACGACACCGCACGCATCAAGCTGACGGATGGAAAACCCTTCGGCAAGAAACGCGCGGTCTGGGTCTCCAAGGGCGGTGGAATCTTCGATGCCCGTGCCAAGTATCTCTACAACAAGATTGTCATGGGTATCAACACCACCAATGTGACACTCTGGACCTGCGCGCAGTAGCGTTGTCGGTCTTGTAACTCGCATGCGGCCCTCCGGCAGTCCAACTGCGGGGGGCCTTTTTCTTTATCCGACAAGTCCATGATCGCCCACGTTGCCATCGATGCCGCCCTGGACCGACTGTTCGACTACGAAATTCCGTCCGCCTGGGCGGCTCGCGCCCTGCCCGGTTCGCGCGTGACGGTTCCGTTTGGGCATCGTACCGCAACGGGCTACATTGTGGACGTTGTGGACGCAGCGACGACCGGCATCGGCAGTCTTGAGGCTCCGGCTTCCGCCCGCTCAAAGGCGGTTGCCGATGAACCGTTGCTGCCCATGCTGGACATGCCTGCGGCGGTCGGCGGAAAGGCGTGCGCAAGGCTCAAGTCGCTGATCGCGGTGGAGGGAGAGCGTCCCTTCATCCTCCCCTCGCTGCTGAAGCTGGCGAAGTGGATGGCGAATTATTACTGCGCGCCGCTGGAGCGATGCCTGCAGGCCGTGCTGCCTGCCCCGGTCCGGACCGGCAGGAGCCGGGAAAAGGAGCGTCTCTTTGTCGAGGCTGTGGGCAGTGGGCCGTTGGCAGTTGGCAGTGGAGAGGGAATCAACGCTCAACGCTCAACGCTCAACGCTCAACGCCTAACGCCTAACGGTCAATGTGCAACCCTCACTTCGCGTCAGCAGGAACTGCTGGAGAATGTCCGCCGCGTCGGGGGTGGCTGGCTGCAAGCCCTGTGCAGCGAGTTCTCCTGCGCGCCGGACACCCTGCGCAAGCTGGAGGCGGCCGGCCACATCGCCATCACCCCGCGCGCGGTTCGGCGCGATCCGCTGGCCAACCGCCGCATTCTTCCGACCTCTCCGTTGACGCTGAATCCCGAGCAGGCCGCCGCGCTGGCGGCGATCATTGCCGCTTGCGGGGCAAGCGGCAATGATCGGGTTCAGGGTTCAGGGTTCAGGGTTCAGGAGGAAGTCTCATCTGCCCCTGGCCTGAGAGCCGGAACGCTCAACGCTCAACGTTCAACTCGCAACGCTCAACTCGACCAAGCTCCCGACATAGTTAGTTCTCCGGCTTTGGTCCAACTGGCCATGCACAGCCGGGCTAGTGGTGGAACTGAACCCCGAACCCTGAACCATGAACCCCGACCCCTT
>CAZQKI010000363.1:0-3061 GCA_964592855.1 uncultured Lentisphaerales bacterium | reverse complement strand
CCGACATTGAAATGCACTTCGATCTCCTGCCGGGCTCTGCCGCCCCGGTTGACGAGAAGACGAGAAGCACGCCTCATGGTAATGGCTCAGTTGCCGGGGGGGTGCGATTTCAGCGCATGGCTGAGGGTTTTGATTTTGTGCGTGTGAAAACCAATCCATCCGCGGGGGTTCACCACGGAGACGCGGAGGCACGGAGTCCGGGAGGGGAGCACAATCCATCCTGCACACGCGCAGACCATCCCTGCCGTCTCAAAAGGTGTTGCGTGAAGGCGCATCCGCTGCATGCCATGTGCCGGGTCAGTCCCGGATACGCCGAAAGCGGATGCGTCTTCACGCAACCTCTCCTCCGTGTCTCTGTGCCTCCGTGGTGGCGTTGTCGCATTGCCGATGATATTGGCGTGCCTTCACGGGTCAAGACCTGCTTCTCATGCTCTTTTTTCGCACACCCCGGCAACTGACCCCTTACGCCTCATGCCGGCCGCGACCCGCCAATCAGCCAGCGTCCCGGGCGATTGAGCGAAGCGGTTCCATCGAAAGCCACTTTACCATTCACGATGGTGCAACGGCAGCCCTCCGCATGGCGATGGGGAACGGCGAAGGTCGCCGTGTCGCGCACAGCGGCGGGATCGATTACGGCGATGTCGGCCCAGGCCCCCGCCTCCACCTTGCCCCGGTCCGCCAACCCCAAGGCCTGGGCGGGCAGCAGCGTCATCCGCCGAATCGCCTCCTCCAGGGAAAGCGTCAGCTTGCCGGCGACGACCAGGCTCAGAAACCGGGCAAAGGCCCCGTAGGCTCGGGGATGCGGATGATCGTTTGAAAGCGGACCCGACGTGGCGCGAATGGAGGCGTCCGAACCCACCATCACCCAGGGCTCCGCGTAGATGCGCCGCAGGTTGTCCTCGGACATGCTCGAGAAGAAGGCCTCGGTACCGAGTGCATCCATGCGGAGGAATTGCAGATAGGCCTCCACCGGGGCGCACTGCCACGCACGGGCCACCTCGTTCACGGTACAGCCGCGGAAACGGAGGAGATCGGGATGGACGGTGCTGCCGATCCGGGTGTCGCTCCACGTCGTCTCCTGCGACTCCGCGACCAGTTCCCGGGCGATCCGCGCCGCCGTTTTCGGGTCGTTCAGACGGGCGAGGATGGCGGCGTTGCCGTCGGCCTGCGCCCAGCCCGGCAGCTTGCTGTCGAGCGAGGTGGCGCTCACGCAGTAGGGATAGCGGTCGGCATGCACGCCGAGCCCCTCCGCGCGGGCCGCGTTGATCGCGCCGAGCACCGAATCCAGCTTGTGCCAGTTCGCCCGCCCCGCCGTCTTCAGGTGCGAAATCTGCGCATGGATGCCGGTTGCGCGCACGAGGGCCAGCACCTCGTCGACGGCCTCCGTCAGACGGGCACCCTCGCTGCGCATGTGCGTGGCGTAGAGGCCGCCGCGGGAAGCGGCCGCCCGGGCCAGCGCCAGAATCTCCTCCGGCTCCGAAAACCGTCCCGGCGTGTAGATCAATCCCGTCGAAAAGCCCGAGGCCCCCTCGTCCATCGCCCGCTCCAGCCTGTGGGCAATTGCACGCACCTCGTCGGCCGTGGCCGGACGTCCGGCATAGCCCATCACGCCGGAGCGCAGCGTGTTGTGTCCCGCGAGGACCACGACATTCGGGGCATGCCCCTGATCCGCCAGCTTTTCGCGATAGGCCGCCATCGATCGCCAGGGACTTCGCTTCGCATCGGCAGCGGCCAACCCCGCCTGGCTCAGCAGCGCCTGCCAGTCGGATGGGTGGCGCGCCTCGCCCAGCAGCGGCGCCGCGGAGCATCCGCATTGGCCGACGACCTCCGTTGTCACCCCCTGCCGCACCTTGCTGGCCGCGTCGGGCTCGATCAGCAGATAGGCGTCGGAGTGCGAATGGGCGTCGATGAATCCCGGCGCGACCACGCATCCCGCGGCATCGATGATCTCGCCGCCTGTCGCTTCGGACGGGATCATTCCCACCACGGCAATCTTCCCGCCCCGGATGCCCACGTCCGCCACCCGCGCCGGGGCACCGGTTCCGTCCACCACGCGGCCGCCGCGGAGGATCAGGTCGAAGTCGGGCTGACCACCCGTCACCGTGGCCCGCGCGACATCGTCCGCCGCATTCGGGCCGGAACCGCCCGCCGCAGGCGACGGCTCCGGCGCCGCCAGCAGCGCGACGACCTGCCGCTGCACCTCGCCGATCTCATCCAGCCGCAGTTGCGGATCGAGGACGACAAAGGTGTCGCCCGACTGCCGATGCTCGTAGACGCGGATGATCCCGCCGGTTTCGTGCGGCTTTGCATCGCGCTCGATCAGTTGCTTCTTCCGCTCCAGCATGACCGCCAAAACATAGACGACATTGGCATTGGCCGGATCCTCCAAGGCCACCAGACGCCGCAGCAGCGTCTCCGCAGTCTCGCGGCGGACCACCTCGACCTTGGCCGTGCCCTCGGCCGGCCGTGAAAAAGCGCCCTGCCACAGACTGAACGGGGTCCGGGCCTTGTCGTGCCGTTCCCAGCAGGCGAGGCAGAAATCGCTCCGCTCATAGCCGGACTCCGAATCAAAAAGGGCCGACACGCATTCCTGGCCATCGGCGAACAAGACCGCGCAGGCCGCGCAAAGGCGCCCTCGCGGGCGGATATTCCATTCATGAGCCATGTGCGGGAGTCTACCAAAACTCCGCGCATCCCTGCGACGCCGTTTTTGACACGTCACCGCGGGGGCAGACAGGGTGCACGTCAACTTCGTTGCCGCGCCCCGAGGGTTCAGGAGACAGGGTTCAGGGTCTAGTGAAGCCTCTGCCCCTGCCGCCTGGCTAGTCCCAAAGCTTTGTCGCGAGCTTTGTCGCGAGCTTTGTCGAGTGATCGAGGAGGCGCACAAGAAGATGTGCAAGGATGCCGGTAAGACCGGCGCAAGAAGCCCTGAAGGCGGGACTCCGGCAAACGGATGAACCCGTCGACCAAGCTCGCGACAAAGAATCGGGTAACTGCCGTGGGACGCGGATGACGCGTTCGGCGACGCTTACGGATTACGAGAAGCACCGTCTTGTCGTCG
>CAZQKI010000362.1:0-3075 GCA_964592855.1 uncultured Lentisphaerales bacterium | reverse complement strand
TTCCCCTATTATTTTGCCCGTGTTTCGGTCGCGAACAGGGTGTACGCGCTGCCGTAGTTGACGCAACGGACGCCATGTACGTCGGACAGCGGTTCGCCCGCGTAGATCAGCGCCGGGGCGTGTGCCGCTTGCTCCCGTTCGCAGAAGACGCGGATCGGCTTGATGAAGTCGGCGTTGAAGGTCATGGATGATTTGATTTCAACGGGCATCAGTGATCGCCCTTGCTTGACGATCAGATCGATCTCAAAACCTTTGTCGTCTCGTAAATAGTACAGCCCCGGGTCGTTGCCTTGGTTGAGCCGCGTTTTCAGCAGGTCGGCGATCACCATGTTTTCAAAAAGCCCGCCGCGCAACGGATCGCGCGTTACCTGGGACGGGCATTCGATGCCCAGCAGATAGGCGGCCAGACCGACCTCGGAGAAATAAAGCTTGGGGGATTTCGTCACCCGCTTGCCGATGTTGGCAAAGTACGGGTGCAGCCGGAACACGATGAATGAGGATTCGAGTATCGAGAGCCACTCGGCCAAAGTCGTGCCGCTGACCCCGGTCTCCCCCGAAAGTCCGGATAGGTTGACAACCTGCCCGACCCGGCCGGCAAGCAGGGTCATGAACCGCTCGAAGGCGTTGAGATTGCGGATATGCAGGATCTGGCGCACGTCTTTCTCGACATACGTCTGGAAGTAGTTGCGGTAATAGGCCGTGGGGTCCAGGGCCTCGTCGTGGAGAGAGGGCATGAACCCTTTCCAGATGAGTTCGTCGGCAGTGGGCAGCTGGCCTGCGGCGCCCACTTCTTGGAGGGTCAGCGGCAGGAGCCGCAACAGCGCCGTGCGCCCGGCCAGCGACTGGGTGACCGTCTGGTGAAGGTCTGTCTGGTGGCTTTCGGTCAGGATGTATTGACCCTTGGCCCGGCGCGTGCTGTCGACCGCCGCTTGAACATACGAGGCGATCTCCGGTACACGCTGGATCTCGTCAAGGATCACGGGCGCGGGGAAGCGGGCGAAAAATCCGTGCGGGTCTTCGCGCGCCAGACGCCTCAGGTCGGGCCGCTCCAGGTTCGCGTACGCGTGGTCGGGGAAACAGGCTTTTACGAGTGTCGTTTTTCCAGACTGCCGCGGGCCTGTCAGCGTGACGACGGGATATTGAGCGGCCATGCGGCGCAGGACATCCATCATTGTGCGGGTGATCATGGGTCTGGTTCCTTACCGCTGAAAAGGATAACAGGTATTTAGCGCAAAACTCAAGTAGAATCTTGAAAATGCGCTACCGCGATGCCGGGACGAGCAGGCGCGCCGCCCGCGTCGCCACCAGCTGGCAGGGCAGGCAGTAGGGCGCCAGCATCTCCCGGCTGGGCGGCAGGGTGACCTGCTCGTACGCTGTCAAATGGCCGGCGGCCTGATGGTAGCAGACATGGCCGTAGAGGCTCAGCAGGAAATCGTCCTTCCGTCCGAGCCGCCACAGCCCGTAGAGGTAGTCTGCGAGCGGCCAGTCGTCCAGATGCCCGTTGAACCGGGTCATCCCGCAGAACTGTCCGCCGCCCGCCAGACGGGCTTCGACGATCCGGTTGGCGAGGGGCGCGGGGAGTTCGCCGCTGGCGAGCAACTCCGGCCAGTAGCGGTAGTTCGTGTAGGAGGCCTGCAGCCCTTCGTTCTCCGCATAGTGCTTGACGCCATACTTGGGGTGATCGCCCTGGAAGGTGGCGTCGATGAAGGCCAGGCCGGTCTTGACGGCCAGATCGAGGAAGGGGTGCCCCGTATTGACTTCGGGCGTGGTGACCAGCCGATCAATGTTGCCTTGGATGACCATCGGATCAAAGGCGGCATCTCCCGTCGTGGGGGGGAAGAGGCTGCGAATGGCATCGAGCGAAGGCGTCTCGCCACGCGCCCTGAGCGCCTCGCGCACAGGATCGGTCCCGGGTTCTCCGGGCGACTTCTTCTTTGTCGCGAGCTTTGTCGACGGTATCCTTGTTGAATCGTTCCGACAAAGCTCGCGACAAAGATCCTGCCGATCAGATGTGCTCACTCGGGTGTTCCTGTTAGCCGAGGGTGGCGAGGTCATCGATTAGCCGAGGGTCGCAAGCCCATCGGCATCGTATCGCATCTGGACGCGTCGGCCCTCTTGCAGCGCGCGGTCGGCGGCGAAGCAGACCATGGCGCTGAGGTAACCCTCCCAGGTGCCGGCGGCGGGCTGGGCGCGGCGGTTGTACACCGTGTCCAGAAAGGCGAAGGCGTGCGTGCGGTCGCCGCCGCCATGCCCCGACTTGTCCCATTTGACGGGATGCTCGATGGCCTCGCGCGCGCCGGTCACGGCGTGGTAGACCTGCATCTCGTCGATGTACCCCCAGAGGGTGCCGCGCGAGCCGACGATCGTCATGCTGCGGCTCCCTTTGGGGCGGCTGGCGTTGAAGTTGAGCATGAAGTTGGCGATGACGCCGTTCTCGTACTGGAGCTGGACGCTCTGGTAGTCGTTCAGATCGGAGTCGAGGTTGTAGATGCAGGCGTCGGCCTCGTTAAGGTATTCGCCCATCCGGCGCTCGTGGCTGTCGACGAGCTTGTCGATGTCGCGCGCGTAGGCGCAGGTCTTGTTGGCGGCGCAGTCGGGGCAGCGGTCGGCCAGGGCCGCATTGGGGGTGAAGGTGCGGCGGCCGCCGAACGAATGCACCGCGATCGGCCGCGAACCGGCCATCCAGTTGATCAGATCCATGTCGTGGCAGCACTTCTCCAGCATAGCGCCGCCCGAGAACTTGCGCAACCGCCGCCAGCTTCCGCGGAACAGGATCGACGAGACAAACGGTCCCACGAATTCATCGGCCTGGATGGAGATCACCTGCCCGATGACCCCGCTGTCGATGATCTCCCGGATCTTGCGGTACATCGGCGCCGAGCGGAGGACGAAGCCCAGCTGCACGGGAACTCCGGCGCGTGCGGCGGCGAGGTGGATGTCCCGGCAATCCTCCTCGGTGGTCGCCATCGGTTTCTCGAGCACGAAGGGCACCTTGCGATCAAGCAGAATCATGGCCGGACCGTGGTGCAGGTGGTTCGGCGTGCCGATGACGGCGGCGTCGAGATCCGTCTCCCG
>CAZQKI010000361.1:0-3144 GCA_964592855.1 uncultured Lentisphaerales bacterium | reverse complement strand
GGTGCCAGCGCTCGATGGTGCGGGGCCAGGGGGCATCCAGGATCAGGGGTGGATGGTCGACCGGCGCATAGCGCATCGTGTTTTCGAAACGTTCGCGATTGGTCATGGGGTGTCGTCCTTTGTTCCGGCGGGCGGTAGCCCGCAATAGTGCCTTACGGTTTGGCAACATCGAAAAATAACATGTTGTTCAGAACTATAACCGGTACGAACCGCAGATTGACGAATCATGAGGTCCGAATCATGAAGGAAAGAGCCTTGAAGTCACGGGATTCACTTCGACATTCTGCGGTTCAGTATTCGTCAATCTGCGGTTATATTGGGTTGCGGGCTCCGCCCGCATTAGCGGACCAGCAACAGCGTGCCGTCGGGCGGGGGCATGAAGAGGTAGCGCACCGTGCCGACCGCACCGGTGGTGAAGCCGGTGCCTCCGTTGACGGATGGAGCGCCCGAATACGCGAGCTGGCCGGGCTTCGTTTCGGTGACGACGGCGTCCTGCGCGCGTGTTTCAAGATCGGCGACGTGACCGAACGCCAGCAGGATCCGTCCGCCGCCGCCGCCGCCGCCGCCCGTTGTGGCAGTCTCGTAATATCCGAGCGCGCCATTCGCGCCGATTAGGCCGCGTCCGGCGATTACGGGAGCCTTGAGCCAGATGGCACCGCCGCTGCCGCCGCCGGCACGCGAGTTGGAATTTCCTCCGTTTGCCGTGAGGGTTCCTTTGACGGTCAGCCGGCCGCCTGCCTCGAGAATCAGGGCGCCGCCGCCCCAACCGCCGTAGCTTCCCGCGCCGCCACTACCCAGACGATCCGGTTCAAGCGGATCTCCGTACGTGCTCTTGACCGAGCCGGCGCCGCCCGCGCCACCGAGCCCGCCGTAGCTGCCGCCCGCACCGCCGTTGACGTCGACCGTGCCGGCCCCTGGCCCTGTTGTGTAGCGATAGCCCAGACTGTCTGCCGAAAGGCAGGCGTTGCTGGCCACGGTCAGGTCGTTCAGAACCCGGAGACGCGAGGCGACCTCGTTTGTATAGGTCAGTGTGGCCGTACCTGAAAGCGACTGTATCTCGAAGGTCGCGCCGTTCGTGATGGTCAATGAACGGAAGACCCAGTTGGTGCCCGGCGGCAGCGCGATGTCATGGGCAATGACAAGATCGCGGTTCTCGTCGGATTCAAAGTTGAAGGTGCCGTGCGTTCCGCGGCTGCGCCCCTCTGGACTGCCCTTGGCCCGGATGATTCCGGCAAAATCGTTTTGAGGCGCATGCAGAGCGATGCGTCCTCCACCGCCCCCGCCCCCGCTCGGCGATCCTGCCCCCTTGCCGCCATCGGCTGCGATGGTTCCCTGACCCTCGATGACGGCGGCCTTCAGCCAGATGCTGCCGCCGCTGCCGCCCCCGCTCCGGTAGTTGGCGCCTCCGCCATGGGCCGAGATGGTTCCTGCCACGGAAAGGGTGCCAGCGGCATCGAGAATGACCGCTCCGCCACCCGCTCCGCCGCAGTTCCCGACGGACTTGCCCGCGCCGCTGCCCAGTCTATCCGGCCGTTCAGGCGAGCCGTAGGTGGTGCCTGGGGCTCCGCTGAGTGGCATCCCCCCGTGACCGCCATATCCGCCGCCACCGGTGTAGCTGTTGGCGCCTGTGACTCCCCGGCCTTCGCCTTCTCCGTGGAGATGTCCGAGTCCGTCCGCCGCAATCGTCGAACCCGCAGCAACCCGGACGTTTCCGGCAATCTTGATGCGCGAGGCGACAGCATTCGTATAGTTCCCCGACGCCGTTCCGGGCACAGACTGGATTTCAAACCGAGCCCCGTTGGTGACCGTCAGCGATTGAAACACCCAATTGGTTCCCGGCGGCAGTGCGATGTCGTTCGATACAATCAGGCTCTGCGTCACGGGATACGGAAAATTGAAGGTGCCGTTGCGGCCGTTGCCGCGGAAGCCGACCTGTCCTTTTGCACGGATGGTGCCGGTGAACGCGTCATTCTCCACGTCGAACGCAAGACGCCCGCCCCCGCCTCCGCCGCCGGTGGTCGTACTGTAAACGACCCCGCCGTCGGCCAATATCGCGCCCGAGCCGGTGAGTGTGGTGGCTGCCAGCCAGACGCTTCCGCCACTGCCCCCGCCGCTGCGCGAGTTGGATTTGTCGCCGTTTGCCGAAAGCGTCCCGTTGACGGTCAGCGTGCCATCGACAGCGAGAAGGATTGCGCCGCCGCCGTTGCCGCCGTAGCCGGGCGTTCCACCGGTGCCGCCCCCGCCACTGCCGATTCGGTCCGGCGCGTTTGCAGCACCGTAGATGTCGCCTGGGTACGCCCCGTCCCCCACGCCGCCTCTTCCGCCGTAGGCGCCGCCCCCGCATCCGGCGTTTGCGCTGGTGCCCGCACCCGGACCCTCATTGCAGCGGTAGCCAAGTCCGTTGGCCGACATCGTGGCCCCGGAGGGAATGTTGACATTTTGGAGAATATGGATCCGCGTGGCGACCCCGTTCGTGTAGTTCTGGCCAGCCGTGCCGGGCATCGACTGGATGTCAAAACGGACGCCGGATTGCACGGTCAATGAGCGGAAGACCCAATTGGTCCCCGGCGGCAGGGCGATGGGTTGGGTGATCACCAGATCCTTGTCGGGGCCGGACTGAAAGTTGAAGGTGCCGTGATAGCTGATCCCGACGCCTGGCTTGCCCTCCGCGCGAATAACGCCTGCAAACAGGTTGTTGGCGCTGTCGATGGCGATGCGTCCGCCGCCGCCCCCGCTGCCGCGGGTCAGATCGGCTGCCGAACCGCCGTCGGCGAGAATCGATCCGGTGCCGGTGACCGTGGCGGCCTTCAGCCAGACGCTGCCGCCGCTGCCGCCGCTGCTGCGGCTGGTGCCGTTGTTGCCGTTGGCTGATAACGTGCCGCCCACGGCCAGGGAGCCGGCAACGGCGAGCTGAATGGCCCCGCCGCCCGATTGCTTGTAATCGCCATAGGTGGCGGTCTGTGCGCCCCCGCTGCCCAGATCGACCGGTGCGAACGGATTGCCGTAGAAATCGCCCGGCAGCCCGTTGAATCCGATGCTCCCGCGCCCGCCGTAACCTGCGCCGCTGGAGCCGTTGCTGCTGGGAAAGCTGCCCTTGCCTGGACCCTGGTTGAAGGGATAACCTGAGCCGTTGGCCGAGAGCGT
>CAZQKI010000360.1:0-3152 GCA_964592855.1 uncultured Lentisphaerales bacterium | reverse complement strand
CGATCCTTGTTCCGATCATTGTCGACCGACGAAGATCGGGACGAAGATCGCGACATAGATTCAGATCGACGAAGATCGCGACAAAGCTCGCGACAAAGCTTGTGATCGGGTCGCCCACCACCGGAATCAGGCCAGGCAATCGCGGAGCGTGTCGATCAACCGGTCGATTTCACCCTGCGTCGCGGTATCGTCGTCCAGGCGGTGTTCGTAGAGGAGCTGCAGTCCCCGCCGCATCATCTCGCGGTGCGCGTCGCAGCGAAACAGGTTGAACAGAATCGTGGCCGCCCGGTGCGACCGATCCTCATCCGCCCCGCTCGAATCGGCCACAAAGCCGGGCAGATACTCCCGCATGACATTGAACAGGCGGCGCGCCTCCTGTTCCCAGAACCGCGCCTGCCGCGCCGGATCGGACAGGATCGCATTGCAGGATTCGATGTAGGCCGTGAAGGCCCGGCGACCCGCCGCCGACAACGGCGCCAGCGTCCGGTCGGCCTCCTGCTTGAAGGGATGCAGGTCGATCGCGACCTCGCCGCCGGCCTTGAACGTCAGTTCCGCGACGGTCGAGAGGTACCAGAAAGGCTGCGTGGCGAAGCGGTTGCCGCCATCGTAGGCATGCGGAAAACCGAACAGGAAATTGCCCAGGCTGAAGGCGATCGGCTTGCCCCGGTAGCGTTCGACGCCCTGCGGGATGTGCGCATGGTGCGCGACGACCGCATCGGCGCCGGCCGCCACCATGCGTCGGCAGAAGTCGACCGTGACACCCGAAGGAATCGGCTGATACTCGTTGCCGATGTGCAGCACCACCAGAATCAGATCGAACTGTCCGCGCGCCTGGCGGACCCGTTCTTCCGTCCAGAAGGCGTCGAGGCGCGCCGTTCCGGGACCGTCGCCCTGCGCCTGGGCGAACTCGCCCTCGGCAAAATTGAAGATCCCGATCGAACGTCCCCCGGCCATGAACGATGCCGGACGGCAGGCCGCTTCATGCGACAGACCGGCGCCGCAGTGCGCCAGACCGGCGCCATCGAGCGCCTGCAGCGTTTGTTCGAGTCCCTGGACCTCCTGATCGAGGACGTGGTTGTTCGCGAGCGCGAACCCGTCGAACCCCATCTGCTTGAGCCTGGCGGCCAGCGCGGGATCGGCCATGAAGCTCGGACCCGATTTCAGCCGGGGCTCCTTCCGGGTGCACAAGGGCGTCTCCAGATTGCCGATGACCAGATCGGCTCCGTCGAACAGCGGCTTCAGCGCCGCCAGGTAGCGGTCGCCATCCGCGCCCAGCAATTCGAGATCCAGACCACGGTTCGGGCAGATGTCGCCCGTCATCAGGATGCGCAGGTCGTTATTCACGCTCGAGACGCCTCATCTTTCGGTGTCTCCGGAACGATGGCGGGGCCGCGCTGGCGCAGCACTTCATACATGGCCAGGGCGCCGGCCACGCCGGCGTTCAACGAGGCGACGCGGCCGTGCATCGGCAGTTCCGCGATGAAATCGCACTGCTCGCGGACCAGCCGCCCCAGGCCGCTCCCCTCGTTGCCGACGACCAGCCCGCAGCGTCCCTTGAAGTCGATCGCCGTGTAGCTGCGGGCATCGCTGCCGACATCCAGCCCCGTGATCCAGCATTCGCACGTCTTCAGTTCGTCGATCGCCCGCGTCAGATTCACCACGCGCGCCACGCGCAGGTGTTCCGCCGCGCCCGCCGAAGCGCGCACCACCGCGGCCGTCACGCCCGCCGCCCGGTCCTCCGGCAGGATGACGCCGGTGACGCCGGCGGCATCGGCCGTCCGCAGCAGCGAACCCACGTTCTGGGGGTCTTCGATGTGATCCAAGATCAGCACCAGCGCCGACGGATCCTGCTTCACGGCATGAACGATCTGCTCGAAGCCCCAGTAGGGAAACGCGCCCACACGGAGGGCGACGCCCTGATGATTCACGCCTTCGAGCAACTCCGAGATCTCCTCGCGCGCGACCGTCTTGAAGATCGCGCCGGCCTTCAGCGCCCGCTCGCGGATCTCGACCAGCTCGCTGTCGAGTTCCCCCGGGCGGGCGCTGTTCCCGGCAATCCGCAGCTCATAGAAATGGCGGCGCCCCGCGCGCAGGGATTCAAAGACGGGGCGACGGCCAAACAGCCAGTCTCCACGATCCGCCTGCCCCGGCCCGCGATCTTGATTCTTGTTCATAGGCTTCATCAATCCACCACCCAGACTTGTTCTTCCCGGTCTTCACTGCCACGCTCCGGCTTCCATTTCGGGCGATTCCCGAAAAGGGCCGTGCCGATCCGTATCCAGGTGGCGCCTTCTTCGATCGCGACCTCGAAATCCCCGCTCATCCCCATCGAAAGCTGCGGCAGCGAAATGCCGAACTGCGTTTCCCACCGGTCCCGGCATTCCCGCACCTTCGCAAAAACCGGCCGCGTCGTCTCGGGGTCGGGGGCGATCGGCGCCATCGTCATCAGCCCTTCCAGCGTCAGGCTGCGGAGCGCGAGCGCCTGTTCGATGACGGCCGGGGCCGCTTCCGGCTTGAGTCCGAACTTGCTCGACTCGCCGGAGGCGTTGATCTCCAGCAGGATCCGGGGGCGGGCGCCGATCTCATCCGCGATCCGGGCGATCTGCTCGACCAGTTTTGGCGAATCCACGGCGTGGAGACAACTGAAGAGTTCCAGCGCCGGGCGCACCTTGTTGCGCTGAAGGTGGCCGATCAGATGCCAGTCGGGGCCGCTCACGCATTGCGGTAGCTTGACTGCGGCCTCCTGGACGCGATTCTCCCCCACGATGCCGAGCCCCGCCTCCCAGGCGTCGCGGACCGCCTCCGGTCCAAAAGTCTTCGTGACCGCGATCAGCGTCACCGCGTCGGGCTTCCGACCCGCACGTCCGCAGGCCTGGGCCATCCGTCCGCGCAGGCCGGCCAGCCGTTCCGCAAAATCAGGTTCCGTATCCATTGGCGCCATGGTATCGGATAGCCGCGATGCCGGTCAAGGCCACTTCGGCACCGCTCAGAGGGTGGGCGTCAGAATAGTTGACTCGCAGAGTAGTTAGGGTTCAGGGTTCAGTGAGGCCTCTGGCCGGCTTTGCCGGCCAGTTGGATCGAGTAGGAGACTTGCCGCGCAGCCGCACCCCTGCCGCCTGGCTAATCACAAAGCTTTGTCGCAAGCTTTGTCG
>CAZQKI010000359.1:0-3190 GCA_964592855.1 uncultured Lentisphaerales bacterium | reverse complement strand
AGGCTGTGAATTGGAAGAGATAAGGTAGGTTAAACGGGCCGTCCAGTCAAGCCGGGTTTTTCGGAAAATACAAGGATGCGCAGACGCATGGACAGGGGCGCGGCGGCATGTTACGGTATGGTTTTCAACAACAGATAGACGGAAGCGCCCATGAAAAAAGTCATGCTGATCGGGGATTCAATCCGGCTGGGCTACCAGGCCAAGGTAACCGAACTGCTGGGAGACAAGGCCGCCGTGACCGGGCCGGCCGAAAACTGCCGGTTCGCCTCCTACACGCTTTTCCAGCTGGCGGCGTGGGTGCCGGACAGCGACTACGACGTGATCCAGTGGAACAACGGCCAGTGGGACACCTGCCACATGCCGGACGGCACCATACACACATCGCTCGACCAGTACCTGCAGCTTCAGGGGCGCATCGCCAGCATCCTCCGGAAGAAGACCAAGCGACTGATCTTCGCCACCACGACGCCAGTCTGGCCCGAGCAGTTCACGACCTCTAAAAGCAATCCGCGCCGGAACGAGGACATCGACGCCTACAACCGCGCCGCCGTCGCCCTGCTCGGTAAAACGGGAGTCGAGATCAACGACCTCAACACCCCGATCGCCGCCGACATCAAACGCTTCATTTCGGCGGACATGGTCCACCTGACGCCGGAAGGCAACGATCTGTGCGCGGAGCGCATTGCCCGGATGATTGTGGGCTAGTCAAGCGCACGCCCCATCGTCCATGAGCAGACTGAGTCGCTTCCGCGATAGTCTGGCTCATGTGGTTGGCTCCACTGTTTTCCGGATTCACCACGGAGGCACGGAGCCACGGAGAAGACCAGAACGCGGAGACTCGCGAATGCCGTCAGACCGGCTTGTTTCTGGTTTGTTTCTGGTGCCGCATGGATTCGCATCCGGTCTTCCGCCATTCGCTCGCGACTCTTTTGGGAGGAAGATGATTTTTGCTCTCCGCTCTATCTCCAAAAAGAGGTTGAGAAAACGGCGGACGATCCGGGGCTTTGGCCGGAGAGGACGCCGTTTTCGAATCTCCGTGGTCTCTTTTCTTCTCTGCTTGCCTCGGCGAAGGCTTTGCGAAGCCGGGTGCCTCCGTGTCTCCGTGGTGAATCTTTTCTTCGGCCAACAGCCCGGCGTATGGACATAAAAAAAGCGGGAACCCGTTACGGTTCCCGCTCGATTTCGATTGGCCGGATTTAGACGGCGATCAGCTTCTTGGCCAGGTCCGAGGCGGAGGCCGCGTCCGGGGCATAGCCGTCGGCGCCGATCTCGTCGCAGAACGCCTGGGTCACGGGCGCGCCGCCGATCATGACTTTCAGCTTGCCCTTGAGGTCGGAGTTCTTGACCGCGTCCACGACCGCCTTCATGTTGGTCATGGTGGTGGTCAGCAGGGCCGAGCAGCCGATGAGCTGGGCATTGTTGGCCTTGGCAACTTCCAGGAACTTCTCGGCCGAGACGTCGATGCCGGCGTCCACGACCTGGAAGCCGCCGCCTTCGAGCATCATGCCGACGAGGTTCTTGCCGATGTCATGCAGGTCGCCCTTGACCGTGCCGATCACGACGACGCCGCGGGTCTTGACCTTGGCTTCGAGCAGCTTGGGCTTCAGGATGGTCATGCCGGCCTTCATGGCGCGGGCGGCGATGAGCACTTCGGGAACATACACTTCGTTCTTCTTGAACTTTTCGCCGATCTCGCCCATGCCGGCGAGGAGGCCTTCGTTCAGAATGATGGCCGCGCCCGTTCCCTCGGCCAGAGCCTTGGTCACCAGAGCCTCGACGTCCTTGGCCTTGCCCTTCATCAACATCGCCTTGATATCGGAAACTGTGCTCATCGAACCTCCTGATCGTCCTCATTGATCCGGAAACCCATTTCCGGATTTCATTGCGTGTTACTCTATCGCCACCGGGCTGACATAAAATAGATAATTTCGATTGATTTTTAGTCATTTCTTGCTGCAATATGCGAATCATGTCACTTCGAATCTCCAGAAAACTGCTAGCGGAGCTGGCGCGGGAGGCACGCCGGTCGCACGGCGTGACGCTGCGATTCGTGAGCATGACAGGTGAACCGCACGGCGGCGACGACCCCCTGGCGACGCTGGAAACGGTCCGCCGCGTACGCACGTTTGCGCTGCACGAAAGCGTCACGCGCGGCGAACCGGAACTGTTCTCGCCCCTGCCCGGACTCCACGGCGGCGTGATCCCGCTGGAATCGGACCGCCTCATCCAGGGCGCGCTGCTGGTGGGCGAAGGCCTGGCGGACGGAACGCCGGATCCCGCCGCCTTTGCCGAACAAAGCCTGGTGCGGGCCGGCATGCCGGTCCGGGACGCGGCCCGCCTGGTCCGCCGCCGGCCCGTGGTGCCCGAGGCGGCGCTGCGCGCCCTTCTGCAGTCGCTGTCCGACTCCTTCTACCGCCGCAGCGGCTGGACGCGGCCGCTGCTGGAGGAGAACCGGCTGCGCACGCTGCAGCAGCGGCAGATTGCCGAGGCGATCGCCGTCCAGGAAAAGGCGGGCGGCCAGCCGGTCTACCCCTTCGAGAAGGAGCGCATCCTCCTGTCCTTCATCAAGGCGGGCGACCGCGAAAGCGCGCTGCGGGTGCTCAACGAAATGCTCGCGGCCATGTACCTGACTTCGCCCCAGCTTCCCGTGCTGCGCGCGCGCGCCATCGAGCTGATGGGCTACCTGACGCGGACGGCCGTGGAGGACAGCCCGGCGCTGGAGCCGCTCATCGAGTCCAACCACGCCTGGATGGCCCGGCTGATCCAGGCGGCCGACTTCGAAAGCCTGTCGCGCGTGCTCATGCAGGCGCTCGACGATTTCATCGAGGGCATCTACAAGCAGGGCTACGGCCGCGGCCACCCGCGGGTGAACCAGGCGCTCGACTACATCCAGCGCCACTTCACCGCCGCCATCTCGCTGCGGGACGTGGCCAGGGACTCGGGGCTGAGCGCGTTCCGCATCGCCCACCTCGTGCGGGCGCACACCGGCAAAAGCGTGCTGCAGTGGATTCTGGCCCAGCGCGTCAAGCACGCGCAGTTCCTGCTGGAAAGCTCATCCAAGAGCGGCGCCGAGATCGCCTATGAAAGCGGCTTCGGCGACCAGAGCGCGTTCATCAAGCAGTTTCGCCGCCGCGTCGGGCTCACCCCCGCCCGCTGGCGCCGCGCCCGCTGGGCGCCGGGAAAGCCCGAG
>CAZQKI010000358.1:0-3201 GCA_964592855.1 uncultured Lentisphaerales bacterium | reverse complement strand
GCCGCGGCTGGATCCACGACTCGCCGGCGTCTGTCGTCCGCTTTCCCGCGCCGCCGGACTACGACCTGTATGCGGTGACGACCACGAACGTCCCGCCGACGGGCGGCTGGGTCTCGACTAGTTCGCCCCCCGCCACCCTCGCTTTCGCTTTGCCTGAAACGCCCGGTCCGGTGACGTTCTACGCCTGGTTCACCAACAGCGCCGCCGCCGTGCCAAGCTATTTGGACGCCTGCACGATCAACTATCTCGATTCGGCCGCCGTCACAGCCGCCGGCACCGGTGGCGGCCAGGTGGCGCGGACCCCCGACGCCCTCGACGACCGCTACGATCTGGGGACGGCGCTCAGCCTGACCGCCCAGGCCGAGGCCGGCCACCACTTCCTCTACTGGCAGGGCGACCTGCCGCCCGGCGCCTATCCGACGAACAATCCGCTGACCTTCCGTGTCGACCAGACACGGAGCCTGACGGCGGTCTTCACGGCCGACACGGCGCCTGTGCGCATCTGGTCAGGCAAGGGCGCCAATGCCCTGGCCTCGAACACCGCCAACTGGCAGGGGGGCGCGGCGCCGCAATCGGGCAACAGCGTTTTCTTCGGCTTCACCCCGACAGGCGCACGAACGGATTGCACCTGGGACCTGAACATTGCCGTATCGAACTGGACACAGACCGCCGTCTTCCCCGGTGCCATCACTTTCCTGACCGTCTATGCCGGCGCCTTTTCAAACCTGACGCTTACCGGCAACGTTGTTGTCGAAGGCGGGAAATGGACACATCCAGTTAATAACGACGCCCCGGTCAATCGCCTGGCCCTCTCCGTCGGTGGCTCGTTCAATCTGGGGACAAACGCCATGATCGATCTGCGCGGACGCGGCTACGCAAGCTACAAAGGGCCGGCGAACGGCGCCTCGACCGGCGCCCGTTCCGGCAAGGCCGCCGGCCACGGCGGCATGCAGGCCACCTCGATCTCCTATCTTCCCGCAGCCTGTTACGGCGACGCGGCAATTCCGCTGTTGCCCGGCAGCGGCGGCGTTTCTCCGGGGGGTGGCGTGCTCGATCTGACGGTTGCCGGAACAGCCGTGGTCGATGGCATCATCGACGTCGAGGGCGAACCCCGCAGCGGCTCAGACCAGGATGTCTACAACGGGGCGGCGGGTGGCTCGATCCTGCTGCGCGCGGCCGCCATTGCGGGATCGGGCCGCCTGACGGCCCGCGGCGCGATCGGCTACTATGCCGGAGCGGGTGGACGCGTATCGCTGACCGTGACGAATACCGCATCCCTCGATCCGCTTTTGCGGCCTTCAACGGCGGCAGGGCAGAACGCCTGGGCGGCGCGGTCCAGCGGCGGTTCGCGCTATCTCAAAACCACGGCCTTCGAACGCCTGATCTACGACGCGCAGAATCTGGCGGCGCAGACGGGCGTAGCCACCGAAATGCCCGCGCTCGGCCAGGACTATGCGGTGAATCCCGCCGTCGGCGGACCGATGGAGAACGCCACCCTGATCCTGACCAACGGCGCCACGGTGCGCCTGCCGCGCTACCTGCGCCTGGGCGATTTCGCCCGGATCACCGCCACGTCGAAGCTCGATCTCAACAGCTACTCCCTCTTTATCAAAGCCGATGAACCGCCGGGCGCATTTCCTGCCGACTATGGCAACGGCCTCATCGTCTCCAACGGCGGTGCCATCGTCTGGGGCGATGCGACGGCCAGTTTCGACCTGATCATCGAGCCCAGCCCCGACGGTTCTGTCGCCATTGCACCCGAAAGCCCGGACGGCGCTTACGAAATCAGCACGCCTGTCACGCTGACAGCCAATCCCGATCCGGGGAACCATTTCATCTGGTGGCAGGGGACGATGCCCGACGGCGTGAGCCGCGACACCAACCCGCTGGAACTCGTCATGGAACAGCGCTATGTACTCCGTCCGATCTTTGCCACCAACGACGCCGCCGTCTGCACCTGGACTGGCGAAGGCGCCGACGACTTCGCCAGCACGCCGACAAACTGGCATCCGATTGCCGCGCCGACCAGTGGTAAGCACATCCTGTTCAACGCCATCAGCGACAAGCGCTGCGCCTGGAACCTCGACATCCGTCCCGCCTCCTGGCGTCAGACCGCCGACTACGTCTCCTTCTGGTCGCTCGCGGAGGGCTACCGCGGCTGGGTCGATTTTCTGATGCGCCATCCCGGTTTCGGCACCTTCACCAACCTGACCATCGACGGCGATGTCGACCTCCAGGGCGGCACCTGGTCGCACGATTTCAACGACGCCGGCCATGTCGAGACCGACCGGATCTGGATCACCGTCAAGGGCGACTTCACCCTCGGCACCACGGCGGAGATCAACATGAACCGCCGGGCCGGCAGCGGCGGCTATGACATTCTGAGCCGCGGGTTCGCCAACAGCAGCGGCTACAGTCCGGGGCATGGCGGCACGCGCGAAACGGTGCAGTTCAGCGCCAGCCACGGCGGACGCGGCGGCTATCTCGCCGGCTACGCGCCGCGTTCCTGCTACGGCTCATTCTCCGCGCCGCAGAATCACGGCAGCAGCGGGTTGCGCGGAGCGGGCGGAGGCTCCATCCGCCTCGAAGTCACCGGAACCGCCGCCATCGCCGGCCTCATCGACGTCGGCACCGACAGCGACAGCCGGCATTCGGGTGGCGCGGGCGGATCGATCTGGCTCACCGCCGCAGACTTGACCGGCGTGGGACGTCTCCACGCCACTGGCGGCGTCGGTTACCTGGGGGGCGGCGGCGGCCGCATCGCCGTCATCCTGACCGCCTCCGAGGCCTTCCCCAGCCTCGACATGCGCGCCTGGGGCGGCCGCAACCGCGGCGGCGAGGCGGGGACCATCTACCTGCGTGATGCCCAGGGACGCCAGCGGCTGATCGTCGATAACAACGGCTATACTGCCGATCCGCTGGTGAACTACACCGAACTCTACGACGACGGCCTGACCGACTTCGCAAATGTCGAGTTGGAAATCCGCAACGGCGGGCGCGTCGGCATCCAGGGGAACGTCCTGCGCATCAAAAACCTGACGATGACCGCGAACAGCAAGCTCTACCTGCTCGGCAAGACCGTCGTCGTGCGCAGCCCGATGCCGCGGGTCCCGCTGGCCGGCACGGTCGTCACGGACGGCGGCGCGCTAGTCTGGACGCCCGCCGGCACGGTGCTCCTGATTCGCTGATCCTAGCGGCCGG
>CAZQKI010000357.1:0-3249 GCA_964592855.1 uncultured Lentisphaerales bacterium | reverse complement strand
ACTAAAGGAAATGAATCTCCAATTACCCAATCAAGATGTAGTTCACAAGTTATACACATTTCCGACAGGAAAGGCAATCGGTACTTTTGTTTACGCAGACGCCTGCGCAAAACCTGTGCAAAGCCTCGGGGAATCTAGTTGCACGCTTGCCGGAAAACGGTATTCTATTCCGACGCGGTGCAGGTGAACCGGGAAGGCGGTTGTTAAGAAACTATGAGTTGCTCGGCAGGGCTTTTTGGCAGTGAGTTTTCGGCAGATGAGATCAACCGGACGCGGCAGGCCCACGGCCTGCTGAGCATGGAGCTTGAGGTTGGCACCCTCTGCAACTTCCTGTGCCGGTATTGCTATGCCTCCACCGACCAGGAGCCGCACCCCTGCGGTCAAGACGAGTTGACGCAGGAGGAAATGCGCGAGGTCATCGCGCAGGCCCAGGCGCTGGGCGCCAGGAAGATCATTTTGCTGGGCGGCGAGCCCATGATGTATGATTTCACGCCGGAACTCTGCGCGTGGATCCGCCAGCGGGGCATGGCCGTGGAATTGTTCACCAACGGCACCAACATGACCCGTGCGACGGCGGAGCAATTGCGCGCGCTGGATGTGCATGTCGTCTTGAAATGGCACTCTTCCGACCCCGGGATCATCGACTGGCTGGCGGGCGTGGATGGCGCGGGACGGATCATCGATGCCGCGTACCGGAACCTCCGGGCGGCCGGCTATCCTTCGTCGTCGGCGCGCCTCGCGCTCAGCACCGTGATCTGCCGTCAGAACATCGCCGAGCTTCCCGAGCTGTGGCGCCGGCTGCGCGGGGAGGGGATCGAGCCGTACTTTGAAATCATCACCCCCCAGGGACGGGCGCGGCAGAGCGGGCACGAACTGTCGCCGAGCGTGGAGGATACGCGCCGTCTGTTCGAGACGATTCAGAACATCGACCGCGATCAGTTCGGACGGGTGTGGGACATGCAGCCGCCGCTGGTGGGCAACAGCTGCCTGCGGCATTCGTACTCCTGTCTGGTCACGGCGGCGGGTGATGTCATGCCGTGCGTCGGCGTCTCGCTTCCGGTCGGCAACATTCGCCGACAGCCGCTCGCCAGCATCCTGGCCGACAGCGAGGTCATCGCCGATCTCCGCAATCATGTGAAGACGATCCAGGGCGCGTGCGGGCAGTGCGAAAAAGCCGCTTCGTGCTATGGCTGCCGGGGGGCGGCGTATCAGCTGACCGGCAACTATCTGGGCTCCGATCCGCTGTGCTGGCGCAACCAGGGGCCGGTCGATTGCGGCGCGCTGCCGATCACCGCCGAGCGGCTGGTTCCGCATCAGCCGCCGGCGCGGATGGTGGATGCCTTGACCGCAGTCGCCGAACGTTCGGCGACGGTTTCGGCCACGATCACCGCGACCAATCCGCATTGCCGCGATGGACGGCTGACCGAGGCGGCGCACCTGGAACTGATGGCGCAGGCCGCCGCCGCCCTGCATGGCTATCGCTGCCAGGTGCGGAGCGAGGGCGCCGCGCCGCGCGGCATGCTGGTCGGGGCCCGCGACTTCCAGGTGTTTCAACCGGTCCGCGTCGGCGACGCCCTGACCATCTCGTTGCACAAGGAGGCGCGCCTGGGCACCTTCGGCGTGCTGCATTCGGAGATCCGACGCGAGGGCACGCTCGTCTCGAAAGCGGAGTTGAAAACATGGCACGAGGAATGACGCGGGGGCGGATGGACCGCCTGTGGCGAGGGTGCGCGGCGGCGGGGGCCCTGCTCGTGGCGGCGGGGGTCGCGCCCGCCCGCGCGGCGGGGAACGGGCCGACGAACGCGGCGCTCGCCAGCCTGGAGTCGTCCATGGCCGAGGTGAAGACCGTCCGTACCCGCTTTGTGCAGGAGAAGCGGCTTGCGCTGTTCAAGAACCCGTTGATGACGCGGGGCATGATTCAGGTGGAGACGCCGGACAAGCTGCTCTGGCGGGTCGAGAGCCCGATCCAGTATGCGCTGCTGATCGACGGCCGGCAGGCGAAGCAGTGGGACGGCGAGACCGGCAAGACGCAGAAGATCCCGCTGGCGGACAATCCGGTCTTCTCGGCGGTGACCGAACAGCTCCGGGCCTGGTTCGGCGGTCGCTACAGCCTGCTCGCCAACGACTACGACATCCGCCAGCGCTCCGAAACGCCCGTCGTCCTGGTCTTCACGCCCAAGCCGGAGACGCCTCCTGCGAAGATGCTGAAGGCGGTGACCGTGACCTTTCGCGACGACAAGCGGTACATCACGGCGCTTCAGATCGACGAGACGGGCGGCGACGTGACAGTTCTGAAATTTGAAGAAACCGAGATCAATGTGCCGCTGGGGCCGAAGGCGTGGGAGCTGTCGTGGTAGCGGCGTTCAAGGCGCTTGTCCGGAAAAAGCTGCAAAGCCGGATGTTCGTGGCGGTGGCGGTGCTGTTGATCACGGTCGTTTCGGGGGCGTTCCTGCCGTTCTTGAAGTTCGACGGACGGATCGACGTGATGCTGCCGGACCGTTCGGAACTGCGCGACCTCTTCACGTTCCTCCGCGAGATCCAGGTTGCGGACAAGGTGCTGGTCACCTTCGCGATGCGCGACGCGTCGGCCGATCCCGACACGCTCATGGCGGCGGCCGACCGGTATGCGGCCGGGCTGGACCCTGCGTTCGCGACGCCCATGAACACGGGTTTCCGGACGGAGGAGATCGTCAAGGATTTCACGCGATTGGCGCGGCAGATGCCGGACTACACGGAGGAGGCGGATTTCGAGCGGCTGGGGGCGGACACCTCGGCTGCCGGACTCCGCGGAGCCCTGGAGGCGTTGCGGCGGCGGGTGCAGCAGCCGGAAGGGATGTTCGCGGCCTCGGCGGCGCAGGCCGACCCGCTGGACTGGAACGGGCGCACGGTGAAGCAGCTCCTGGCGGCCGTCGCCTCGTTCGGGTATCGCGCCGTGCCGGTGCAGCAGCACCTGATGGATCCGGAACGCCGTCATCTGCTCATGATCCTGCAGACACCCGTTCTCATGACCGACTCGGCCGGCGTGCGGCGGCTGCTCAAGCACCTGGAGACGCGTGCCGCCGGACTGCCGCCTGGCGTCGAGGCGCGGCTGGTGTGCGGGCATCTGCACACGGCGGGCAACGAGGCGATCATCCGCCGCGACATCCAGATTACCGGCGCGGCCGTCACCGTGGTGTTCCTGGTGCTGTTCCTGGGGGTCTACCGCGATTGGCGGGCGATCGGCGTGGTGCTGATCCCGTTTCTCGCCAG
>CAZQKI010000356.1:0-3250 GCA_964592855.1 uncultured Lentisphaerales bacterium | reverse complement strand
GCCTGCTGCCAGGAGATTCAGCGGAGCCGCCGGCGCAACGGCCATTGGGGCAACACGCAGAACAACGCGCTCGCCCTGCTGGCCCTCGGCGAATATGCCCGTTACGCGGTTTCGACGCCGCAGCCGATCCAGCCGGTTTTCCTGTGGCGCGGCGGCCGTTTCGCGGCGGGGCCCACCAATGAGGTGTCGTGGCGTCCCGCTGCATCGGTGGCGCAGCAGGGGCTCGTGCTGACCAACGCCGGCCCCGAGGCGATCTATGTGGCGCGCCGGATTCTGGCGGTGCCGATGGCCGCCGCCCTCACCGACGTGGACGCGGGGCTGAAGGTGCGGCGCGCGTGGCTGGACCGCGACGGCAATCCGATCGACAGGAGCCGCTGGGTGCGGGGCGATCTGATCATCGTGCAGATTTCGCTGGAGGCTCCCGAGGGAGAGGGCGGGGACTGGGTGGTGGAGGATCTGCTGCCGGCATGCCTGGAGATCGAGGACGGCAACCTGGCGCGCGGGGGCATGCTGGGCTGGGTGGATCCCGACTCCGCCAACTGGGTGCTGCACCGCGAGGTCCGCGACGACCGTCTGCTGCTGTATGCGAAGGGTGTCGAAGGGCTAGTCCGCTTCCATTACGCGGCGCGCGTGGTGAGCTCCGGCGTCTTCACGGTTCCCCCGATCACCGCCTCCGACATGTACGTCCCCGAGCGGATGAGCCGCCACGGCGAGGGCCGCGTGGCCGTGACCGCGCCATGAGCAACCCAGACGAGCCAACGTTGTTTGGAACAAAATCAGCGATAGGTATTGCCAGACTCTGTATGCGAGTATGTGGGTATGTGAGTATGTGGGAAGAGTGAGCAATCACCGTTTATTTTCTCGCTCACACACCCACGAACTCACACACCCACACACAAAGCGAGTTGACAACAATCCCATTGAAAAATTGCTTAAGTACGCGCCCTTCGGCTGAAGCCGGGACTCCGACTTTGGCGTCTGCCTTGGAAGCCAACCCCGGCGCACCAACCACCCATTGCCGGAGTTCCGCCTTCAGGCGGAAGCGAGGCAGGGGCTTCAGCCCCGTGTTCAGGGCTTCTTCCGCGGTTCTCATCGTGCTGGCCGTCGCCGCCTGGCTGGCTTTTCCTCCACCGCTGGAGGAGGCGCAGCGCTACCCCGCCGGGTTGATCCTCCGGGATGCGAAGGGGACGATCCTCCGCGTCGGGCTGGGGCCGGACGACGTCGATTGCCGCCCCGTCTACACGGCCGCGACCAACGACTGGATCGTGCAGGCTCTGGTTGCGTCCGAGGATCACCGCTTCTTCCGCCACGCCGGCGTCGACCCGCTGGCGCTGCTGCGGGCGGTGCGCCAGAACCTGACGACCGGACGGCGCATCTCCGGCGCCTCGACCCTCACCATGCAGGCGGTCCGGCTGATCCATCCGCGCAGCCGCACCTGGCGCGCAAAGTTCATCGAGTCGGTCCAGGCCCTGCGTCTCGAACGGGCGATGTCGAAGGCGGAGATTCTCGGACAGTATCTCAATCGCGCCCCCTTCGGCTCCAACCTGGTGGGCATCGAGTCGGCGGCGCGGGGCTGGTTCAACCGGCCTCCGCAGGGGCTGACCCTGGGCGAGGCCGCGATGCTGGCCGGCATGGTGCAGTCGCCCACGCGCTTCCGCCCCGACCGCAATCTCGCGGCCTGCCTGAAGCGGCGCGGCTACGTGCTGGATCAGATGGTGCGGCGCGGGATGATCGGACGCGGGCAGCGGCTGGCCGCGGAGCGGATGCCCGTGGTGCTGCGCCGCGGTCCGCGCCCCTTCGCCGAGCCGTGGTTCTGCGACTGGGCGCAGCGCGGCGTCCGGCGCCCGACCGGCGACTTCACGACCACGCTCGATCCCGCGCTGCAATACCGCGCGAACGCGGCGGTCCAGGCGCATGCTGGCCTCCATGACTGCGCCGTGGCCCTGGTGATCATCAAGGTCGCCACGGGGGGCGTTGCGGCGATGAGCTGTTCCGGCGACTACTTCGATCCGCAGTCCGGTCAGCTCAACACCGCCACGACGACGCGTCCGGCCGGATCGACACTGAAGCCCTTCGTCTTCGCCCAGGCGATCGATCAGGGGACGCTGACGCCCGCGTGGGTGCTGGCCGACGTGCCGCGCCACTTTGGCAATCAGGCCCCGGTCAATTTCTCGGGTTCCTTCATGGGGCTCGTTTCGGCGGAGGAGGCGCTGATCCTTTCGCTGAACCTCCCTGCGCTCACGCTTGCCGGGCAGGTTGGGCTGCCGCGGTTCTGGGGCAAGCTGCATCAACTGGGGCTGGCCTCGCTGGACCGCCCGGCCGAGTTCTATGGACTGGGGCTGGCGCTGGGCAACGGTTCGGTGAGCCTGCTGGAACTGGCGAACGCCTATGCGTGCGTCGCGCGCGGCGGGGCGTGGCGGCCCTGCCGACCCTTGGTGGAGCAGGGCCCGGACGACGGGGCGGGGCGGCGCGTCTTTTCGGAGGGGGCCTGCTGGATGGTGAGCGAGATGCTGTCGGGCGATGCGCGGGCGCGCGACGCGGTGGGGCACGTGGCGGAGGCGAGGGTGCCGCGCTTCGCCTGGAAGACGGGGACGTCGGCGGGGTTCCGCGATGCGTGGACCGTCGCCTGGAATCCCGAGTGGGTGGTGGCGGTCTGGTGCGGCGACAAGCGCGGCTGGCGCGGGCCGGAGACGCGCGTCGGCAAGCAGGTGGCGGCGCCGCTGGCGTGGCAGCTGGTCCGCGACCTCTATCCGACGGGGAGCGGGCCGTGGTACGCGCGTCCCGCCACGGTGATCGACCGGACGGTGTGCCGCGAGTCGGGACGCGTGGCGGGGGCGCTATGCACCGACACGCGGCAGGATGTCGCGCTGGCGGGCTGCTCGTCGTGGGCGATCTGTCCGGTGCATGTGCGCGATGCGGCGGGGGCGGTGCAGACGGTCTGGCCGCCGGAAGTCGCCGCCGGGCTGCAGATGCTCTCCGCCAATCCCTCCTCCGGCGCCGCCACGAACACGGCGGTGTCACTGGCCATAGCCGCGCCGGCGACGGGAACGCGCATCCATGTGGTTGATGGCATCGCGAACCAGCAGGTGGTCTTCAAGGTGACCGGCGCGGCGACGGGGGAGACGCTCTACTGGTTTCGCAACGACCGCTTCATCGGCGTATCGACGGCGCCCGCCCCCTTCTTCTGGACGCCCGAGCGGGGGCCTTCCCGCTTTGTGGTCTCCAGCGTCTCCGGCGCCGCCGACAGCGT
>CAZQKI010000355.1:0-3303 GCA_964592855.1 uncultured Lentisphaerales bacterium | reverse complement strand
CATTGGCTGCACATGGGCGGCAAACAGCCGCTACCATGCAGGCCTTTTTGCTCAGGCCATCCGCAGCGCCGGACCACGGCGGCGGTTGCGCAGCAACGCACCGGATCCGACCAAACATCCGAGGGCTAACAAACTTGCGGGCTCGGGGATGGCGTTCAAGATGCCGGTCAGAGCGATGTTGTCAATGCGGACCGCTGAACCAGCGCTCCAGTTGAAAATGATCTGCTGCCCTGGCCCGAGCGTTAGACTGCTCAAATTAGCGATGAAATCGCTCCAATTCCGGATAGTGCCACTTACTTGATTGGCGACAGCGAAACCGTTACCAGAACCAGTACTAGTATCGATCGTTGCAAGGGCATCCCCAGGATTAGCTCCTTGCAAAGAAGTACTTCCGGCCGCGGCGAAAATCGACCCCCCAACTCCTTGGATCGCGTACGTCAAATTCGTGAAAAATTTCAGCGTGTCCGCCTGTTCAGCTGCTGAAGTCATGTCGAACAACAGACTCGTGAGGGTATAACTTTGGGCGTTTGTGTTTGTGATCGTTAATGTAGCACCATTCGCATTGGCTCTCCCATTGCTAGTAGCACCATTGGCAAGCGCAACGCCACCATTCCCCGTCTGGTCCGGACCATACCACTTGTCATCCGAACCCAAGCTCGAGTAATTCGAGTACCCCGTTGAAACCATTGACGCACTGAAACCGCTGGCTCCTTCGTTTGGAGTAGTATCGTTAGCGGCACCAAAATAGTTGTACCCCACCAACAAAGTGGCCGACGCGAACTGCGGCAGGATGCACACGGAGGCACTTAACAAAATCGGCAGGATGGGAAATTTCATGGTTTCAGAGAGAGTAAGGGATGGCGCACGAGGCAATGCAGGGGGAGAATGGATTGAATTCCCCCGTGTTGGCAAGTTTTTTTTTCAAGTTTTTTTTCCCGGAGCCCCGGAGCCCGGGGCGGGGGACCTCTCGAGGCGGCTGGCAAGGACGTCCGTGTCGGCGGTGCCTCGGGCTGCCCGCCCCAAGCCGTGTCTTTTTTGACCCGGAACGGCTGCGTTCCGTGTCAGGGTTTTCCGGGACGCTTGGCGGGATGTTCCGTACCCGGAACCCGCAGTGGTGCGAGGGCGGGCAGGACATCGGTGGCACGTTCTTTTTCGGAGCGTTCCATCGCTTTGCGCCAAGCCGGGATCTGGTCGGGATCGGTTGCCGCCTCCGGGCTTTCGATCTCCGGCAGGGGCAGGCCGGAGATTTTGAGCTTCACCAGCAACTCGCGCAGGACGATGCGCTCCTGACGCATGAAGAGCTTCCAATTGACCTCTTTGAGCAAGGCCGTTCCCGCCTCCGTCTCGCCGACGAGAACCCGCGCGGTGCCTTCCAGCACCGATTTCATCATCGGTGCCACGCGGCGGCTGTCACGCAACTTCGGCAGGCGGGCCAGCGCGTCTGCCGGACGACCATCCAGCATTTCGGCAAGCATCAGCGCGGAAATGAATTCCGGCCTATCCGCGTGATCCTCTACCAGTTGGTCCAATACCTGGGCCACCTGCGCGGGCGGCAGCAGGCCGTGGATCAACGCGAGGTATTGGAAATTGTTCATCAGTTCGGGGTTCAGCGGTTCGAAGCGCAGCAGCGTCCGGTACATCGCCAGCAGATCTTCCGAGCGCCCCTTGCCCGCCAGGGAGCCAAACACCGGGAGCAGGTCGCGGTAAAGCGGCAGTCGGCCCCACCCCGAACGCACCGAGGCCACCCATGCGTCATCGACGGAAGCAGTGGCTCCGTAACCTCGCGCGGCATCGGCGATTTCGATGAAACGGTTGCGGGTGGCGTCGAACGCCGCGTGGTTCAGGGCCCGCGTCCATGCGGCATTCGAGGCGTTCCGGTCACCCTTATTCGCCGCCAAAGCCGCTCTGACAATCTCGATTTCGACGAGATCTACCGAAGCCGGCGGCGCGGCCAGCGCGGCCTCGATGGCGGCCCCCTTCTGCAAGCGCAGCAGCGCGTGCAAGCGGGCGAGGTAGGCGTCGGAGCGGGTTTTCGCCGGTTCTTCGAGGATACGGACCACCATTTCGGCTTTGCCGTGACGGACCAACCAAGTGCCAAGCACCCCCGGTTCGGTTGAAAGAAATCGCGCGACGGCCGATTCATAAAGGCGTAACGCCGTCTCAGGCAAGGCTTCGAGTGTTGGATGCATCCCTATCAGGTGGTGGAGAGCGGTTGCCTTCGGCTGATCCTTGAGCCATTTCGGGAGATCGGGCAGAGGCTCGCCGGGTGCTAGGCCGCCGGGGGTTTCGCCCAAAATCAGCAGGGCGGCCATGGCTTCCGTATCGGCATCGGCGGCGATCAAATCCGCGAAAATCCGGCGCGCTTCGGCCACGCGCGCGGCTTCCGGGCGGCCGCAGAGCACGCGCAACAGTTCGAGCCGGACCTTGGGATCATCGCCCGGCTGCGCCACCTCGCGCAGGCCTTTTTCCGCGATATCGATCTCCCCGCGCCGGACTAACAGCGGAGTGATGGCGGCACGGAACAATGCCTGATCGCGCAGATCTTCCGGCAGGCTGGCATAGGCACTCAGGGCGACCGCATGCGGCGCTTGGAGCGCCATCACCTGAAGCGCTTTCAAGCGGTCCTCGCGGGTGGCGCGGGGGTCGGTGAATAGTTGGGCGACGGCCATGTAGGTGCGCGGTTCGCCCATCCTGGCGAGTGCCCGCGTCCAGATGCGGTAGGCGGCGAAATCCTGCGGCCGGGCTAACAGCACACTGCGTGCCTTGTTGCGCGCCGTGCCCCAGTCATCAAGCCGTGCCGCCGCCTCCGCCGCCGCGAGATTTTGGTTGATCATATACTCGCGAAACACCCGGTAAGCGGGCTTGGCCGAAATGCCGAGCACTGTGAGCACCGCAATGACCAGTGCCGCAATCTTGCGCCGCCGGATCTTCAGTTCGCGCCGCAGATGCGGATTGTCACTGAAATCGCCGATGTCAGTGTGGGTGGTTTGTGGATTCCATTGGGCCATAAGGTGGTAGGGGAGATTAGAATGCGGAAAACGGAAAAATGGTAGGGACCAGCAGCCTTGCTGGTCCGTAACTACCCCAGAGGGCGGGATGCTTCAGCTTAGTCAATGACATCGCGCCTATCGAAAAATGGTAGGGACCAGCAGCCTTGCCGGTCCGTAACTACCCCAGAGGGCGGGATGCTTCAGCTTAGTCAATGACATCGCGCCTATCGAAAAATGGTAGGGACCAGCAGCCTTGCCGGTCCGTAACTACCCCAGAGGGCGGGATGCTTCAGCTTAGTCAATGACATCGCGC
>CAZQKI010000354.1:0-3325 GCA_964592855.1 uncultured Lentisphaerales bacterium | reverse complement strand
CCGCCGGGGACGGCGGGGTCCAATGCGGCTTCAGACGCCGAGTCGGGGGCAAAATGAAGGGAGCCGTTAGAAGGCGACACGGGCGGAGAGGTTGAGGGATAGACCGGGCTCGTTTGAACCGGAGCCGTGGACGCGGTAGTCCTTGTCCAGTGCATTCTCGAGCGCGGCGAGCAGGAGCACGCGCCCCGTCGGCTGGCAGCCGAGGCGGAACGCCACCGTGGCATAGCCCGGCGTGCCGTCGGGCGGGATGCGCTGGTTGTCGCGGCGGTCGGCGCTGGAGAGGCGGTCCTCGCACGCGACGGCCGCCAGCGCCGTCTCCACCCACCAGCGGGCGTCGTGCCCGGTCCAGCGCAAGGCGCCTTCGCCGGTCAGCGGCAGGGCGCGGAGCGGCTCGCCCTCGCCGTCGGACGAGGTGTCGAACGTGTCGGCCGCCCCCCGGGCCCAGGCGAGCGAGAGCCGCGCCTGCACGGGATCGGCGAGCTGCTGGGTCAGGTCGGCCACGAAGCCATGGACGTAGCCCGAGGCCGCGTTCGCCTTGGTCACCTCGGGTTTGCCGGAAATCTGGTTCCCCGTGGGGTAGCGGACGATCAGGTCGTGGATCGAGGTGTAGAAGTAGGCGGTCTGGAACGCGGTTCCCCCGCGTCGTGTCTTGAAGCCAACCTCCGCCGTGTAGAACTGCTCCGGATCGAGATCGGTCTGCGGCGTCTCGACTTCGCCGCTCCGGGCGGTGTCGAACCGGGTGAGGTCGGAGAAGTTGGGGGCGCGGAAGGCGCGGCCGAACGAGGCGTAGAGGGAGGTGGTCCGCGGCTGGTCCAGCCAATAGACCGCGCGGGCCGATGCGGTGAGATCGTACCACGTCTTGTCGAATGAAGCGGCCTGCTTGGTGGCGGGGTCCTGATAGCGGTTGGCATCGGCCTGGATCATCGTGCCGCGCGTGCCGAGGATCAGGTCGAAGCGTTCCTGCAGCGCAAGCGTCTGTTCGCCATAGAGGCCCAGGGTCGTGTAGCGGGCATCGTCGGCCACGGGGCCCTGGATCGCGGTCTTGGTGGCCCCGCTTTCGGCATCGAAATCCTGGCGGCTGGAATCGAGGGAGTCATTATAGAGGTCGAAACCGTAGACCAGGCCTCCCCAGCGGTTCGCCTTGTTGAACTCCGCCAGCCAGGCGAGCGTATCGATGTCAAAACCCTGGTCGGTCACGGAACCGTCCTTCTTGACCGAATGCTCGTCTTCGGTGTGGCGCTGGTAGGCGAAGGTGCCGTGCCAGGAGTCGTAGGCCGCCATCGGGACCTCGTCGCGGTACTGCAGGGAGGCCTGGTCGCGGGTGTTGTCGGTTGCGCGCATCCGCTCGTCGCCGACCTTGGTGCCGTTCCAGGAGATGCCGTAGGTCGTGCGGTGGGTCCGCCAGACATCGTTCAGGAGAAAGTGCTGCCAGGCGAGGACCAGTTCCCGGTCGGGGCTCAGAAGCTGACGCAGCTTGAGATCGAAGGCCGAGGAATCGTAGCCGGTCTTCGGCTGCTCGCCGGTCGACCCACCGGCCTCGACATCGCCGGCGTCCAGCAGGGTATAGCCGGCAGAGAGGGCGGTCTTCGTGTTGGCTACGGTTCCTTCCAGCCGTCCCATCCACGTCTCGCTGGCCGAGCGGTAACCGGCCGACAGACTTCCGGAATGGCTGATGCCCGAACGCGCATAGGCCGGATCGGGCGTGAAGGCCTGGACCGTGCCGCCGATGGCGTCGGAACCGTACAGAACCGAGCCGCCGCCTTCGGCCAGTTCGACCTGGTCGAGGGCGTAGGGATCGACGGTGTTCCAATATTGGTTGGCGCCGTCGCGGAAGGCGGAGTGATTGATCCGGATGCCGTCCACGAGCAACAGCGTGCGGAATCCGGTGAAGCCGCGGATGAACGGCGACGCATGCCCGGGGGCCGTCTTCTGCAGCAGCACGCCCGGGGTCTCGGCGAAGATGTCGGGAAACGTCTGCGGCTGCTGGACGGCAATGTCGTCTGCCGTCAGTTTCTCCGTGATGAACGGCGCGGCCAAGGTGTCGACCGGAGCCCGGACGCCGGTGACCCAGATCGTCAGATTGGTGTCGGCGGCGAAACCGGATGCGAGCGGAACGAGTGTGGCCAGCGCAAGCAGCAAGCGTTTCATAATGATGATCCTTATGACAAATAGACTGTTGCATGCCTTAAACGACGCGACTCGTAAAGAGGTTCATTCCCGGCAACAAGTAGTGTCTGAAGAACTCCGTGCCTCCGTGGTGAACCCTGCGGATTGATTGGTTTTCACACGCACGAAATCAAAATCCTCGGCCATGCGCTGAAATCGCACCCCCCGGTAACTGAGCCATCACCGAACCGGAAGGAAAACTGTTGCCTGCTCGGCGCGGTATGATGTATAGTCATACCGTCATCCGGAAGGAGCGTCGTATGCCCGTCGCAAAGATCGCAATCACAATTGAACAAGACATCCTCAGCGAGGTGGACCGGCTGGTGCGCCAGCATGTCTTCCCCAGTCGCAGTCGCGCCATTCAGGAAGCCGTTGGCGAGAAGGTGCGGCGACTCGCTGTGAACCGGCTTGCCCGCGAATGCGCGAAATTCGATTCCAAGGCCGAGCAGGCGCTTGCCGAGGAAGGCATGGCCGGGGAGGTCGCCACATGGCCAGAATACTGAGAGGCGACGTCGTGTGGGCCGACTTGAACCCGGTCAAGGGGCATGAGCAGTCCGGACAACGACCGGTGCTCATTCTGAGCCCCGAGGTTTTTAACGAGCGGTCGGGCACCGTCATTGCCATGGCGCTGACCAGCCAGCCGCAACGGGTCGGCTTCCCCCTGGCTATGGAAGTTGCCAGTGCCGCGCTGCCGAAGCCAACCTGGGTGAAAATCAGCCAGATTCGCACGCTCTCCGTTGAACGTGTTGGCAAGCGACTGGGACGCGTTTCTGACGACGAAATGGCCCAGATCGTCGAAGGACTCAACGAAATCATCGGCGAACAAAGCGCGGCTGGCTATCGGCGCTGACATGCATCCGCCTGGTCTGAGACCCGATCCATCAATGAAACATCAAGATGACTCATCCGGCGCAAAAATGCAAAATTGAAGCCTTTTTTACGCCATAATCGACCCAGGCACCCGGCACAACGGATCGTCGATTCCAGCATCCATCAAGCAACCATCAAATTTTTCCTTGACGGCAGGACTGCGCCTCCCCTATTGTCGGCCGCAGGCAAAGGGGAAGAACCCGCGATGATTGCGACCATCACCCAGGATTTGGAGCAGGCGATTCGAAAGGGCCGTTACCGGAGCAACGACCGTCTGCCAAGCCTTGCC
>CAZQKI010000353.1:0-3380 GCA_964592855.1 uncultured Lentisphaerales bacterium | reverse complement strand
GCGGGTGCGCAAAGGGACGAAATGGACCCGGCGGTCCTCCGCCGTAGAGAAATGGGCCATGTCCCTTGGATTGACAAATAGCGGGCGGTAATCCATCATGATCCGGCTGTTGAACCTGCCATGCCAACCGTGCTCCTTCATACCTGCTGCGCGCCCTGCGCCTCCGTCTGCATTGAACGCCTGAAAAGCGCGCAATACGGCGTCACCCTCTTTTTCTCCAATGCCAATATCGGCGATTCCGAGGAGTACGCCCGCCGCCTGGAGGGCGTCCGCCTGCTCGCCAACGCCATGGAGGTGCCGGTGATCGTCGACGAACCGGCCCGGCATGCCGACTGGCTGGCCGCCATCCGCGGTTTCGAGAACGCCCCCGAAGGCGGCGCCCGCTGCCGTCCCTGCTTCGCCTTCAGCCTGAACCGCACCGCGGCACGCGCCGCCGACCTGGGGTTCGACCACTTCACGACCTCGCTGACGGTCAGCCCCCACAAGCACACCCCCACCCTCTTCGAAATCGGACGCACTGCCGATCCGGCGCGCTTCCTCTCCGTCAACTTCAAGCAGCAGGCCGGCTTCCAGCGGAGCCTTGAACTCTCCCGCGAACTCGGCCTGTACCGCCAGAACTATTGCGGCTGCGAATTCAGCAAACCCGTCACCTCATGACCTCCAACGAACTCAACACGCCGTCCTATGTCGTCGATTATGCGGTGCTCCAGCGCAATCTGGACATCCTGCGCGGGATCAAGGCCCGCACCGGCTGCCGGATTCTGCTGGCGCTCAAGGCCTTTTCGATGTTCGACGCCTTTCCGCTCCTGAACCAGGGATTGGATGGGTGCTGCACCAGCTCGCTGCACGAAGCGCAGCTTGCGCACGATCACTTCGGCGGCGAGGTGCACGCCTTCGCCGCCGCCTTCAGCCGGGCCGACATGGCGGCGCTGATCCCCCTCGTCAACCACATCACCTTCAACTCCTTCGCACAATGGACGCAGTTCCGCGAAGTCGCCCGGACCTTGTCCGGGCAGACCATCGCCTGCGGACTCCGCATCAACCCCGAGCACTCCGAAGGACACACGCCGCTCTACGACCCCTGCGCTCCCGGTTCCCGCCTCGGCATCCGCCGCGCCGACTTCGAAAAGCGCAGTCTCGACGGCCTGGATGGCCTGCATGTCCACAACCTCTGCGAGCACAACGCCGACGCCTTCGCCCGCACCCTGTCCGCGATCGAAGCGCGCTTTGGCGACCTCCTGCCCCGGTTCAAGTGGTTCAACTTCGGCGGCGGACATCACATCACGCGCGACGACTATGACCGCGACCAGCTCTGCCGCCTCATCAACGACTTCCGCGCCCGGCACGGCAACCCCGTCGTCTATCTCGAACCCGGCGAGGCGGTCGCCCTCAACGCCGGCACGCTGGTCACCACCGTTCTCGACATCGTCCACAACGAACGCCCGATCGCCATCCTCGACACCTCCTGCACCTGCCACATGCCCGATATCATGGAGATGCCCTACCGCCCCCGCATCTTCCGCGACCCCGCCTGGGACGGAAGCGCGTCACCCGCCCCGCGGGCCGAACGGGCGGGCGAACCGGGAGACAAGCCCCACCTCTACCGCCTGACCGGTCCGAGCTGCCTGGCGGGCGATGTCATCGGTGACTTCAGCTTCGACACGCTGCTCGTACCCGGCGACCGCCTGATCTTCGAGGATATGGCCATCTACACGATGGTCAAGAACACCACCTTCAACGGCATCCGCCTCCCCGACATCGTGGCGCGCGAACCGGACGGCTCGCTCCGCCTCGTCCGCCGCTTCGGCTACGAAGACTTCAAAATGCGCCTCTCCTGAGCACACCCCGCCATGAAGCACACGTCCTCCAGACAACCCGGATTTCTCGCGTCCGAATTCGCGAGCGCCCCCGCCGGCCAAGCGGCCTTTCATGTCATTCCCGCCCCGATGGAACTGAGCGTCTCCTACGGTGGCGGTACGGCCAGGGGCCCCCTGGCGATTCTCCGCGCCTCCGATCAGCTTGAGGCACATGATCGCGGCGTCTCGCCCGGAGCGCAGGGCATTCATACGCAGCCCGTCATCAAGCTGCCGCGCGGGGCCGGCGCAGCCGCCTGGACCGACGCCATCGAAGCCCGCGTCGCCCAGGCGCTTGCCGCCAAGGCCCGGCCGCTGGTGCTGGGGGGCGAGCACACCGTGACCCTGGGATCGGCACGCGCCTTCGCCGCCGCCCGGCGCAAAATCGGTTTCATTCATTTCGACGCCCATGCCGATCTGCGCGACACCTACGAGGGATCGCCGCTCAGCCACGCCTCCGTGATGCGTCGCGTCGCCGAACTCGGATTTCCCATCGTGCAGTTCGGCACGCGCGCCTACAGCCTGGAGGAAGCCGGCTACCGCCGGAAGCACCGCATCACGGCCTTCGATGCCGAACTGCTCGTCGGCGCGCCGATCCCCGTGCGGCTGCTTCCCGCCGGCTTCCCCAAGGCGCTCTTCATCACCTTCGATGTCGACGGTCTGGATCCTTCGCAGATGCCGGCGACGGGAACCCCTGTCGCCGGCGGCCTCTTCTGGCACCAGGCCATGCAGATTCTGGACCGCGTGGTGAAGGGACGAACCATCGTCGGCGCCGATGTCGTCGAGCTTGCTCCGATTGCCGGCCTCCACTTCGCCGACTTCACCGCCGCGCAACTGGTCCACCGGCTCCTGGCACTGATGACACCATGAACCAGGACTTTCACGAATACTTCATGCGTCTCGCGCTCCGCGAAGCCGACAAGGCCGCCGCGGCCGGCGAAGTGCCGACCGGGTGCATCATCATTCCCGTTCCCGAAGACGAATCGATCCGCCCGGTTGCCGTCAAGATCCTGGGGCGCGCCCACAACCAGACCGAGACGCTGAAGGATCCGACCGCGCATGCCGAGATGATCGCGATCACGCAGGCCGCGGCCGCGACCGGCGACTTCCGGCTGACGAATTCGATTCTCTACGTGACGAAAGAGCCCTGCGCGATGTGCGCCGGGGCGATCGTGTTGGCCCGCATTCCGACGGTCGTCTTCGGCCTTTCCGATCCCCAGCGCGGCGGACACTCGATCTTCAAGATCCTGGCCCACCCGGCGCTGATTCACCGCGCCGAGGTCATCGAAGGCATCCTTGCCGACGACTGCCGCGAACGGCTGCAGAGCTTCTTCCGTGAGCGCCGCAAGGTCGCTCCCCCCCAAGAATGAAACCTGAAATATTCAAGATACCCGCCGACAACGTGTTTCCTGAAGGAACGCTCCGCCTGGAATACACCAGCAGCCAGGATGGCGCACGGGACTGGGCGTTGTTTCTCCCCGGCGACAAGCGCCGGAACACGGTTGTCTACCTCCATGGGTCCTTCGC
>CAZQKI010000352.1:0-3414 GCA_964592855.1 uncultured Lentisphaerales bacterium | reverse complement strand
CGGCCGGCCGCGGCATCCACCGCATTCCAGATCACGTAGCGCTGCCCCGTGCCGAGGATCCCGGCGTAGAGCTTGCTGGGCTCCTGCGGCAGGTTGCTGCGCTGCGGCGGCGACCAGTTCCGGCCGCAGTCCGCGCTCGTCAGGACAAAGCCGCCGCGGACGAAGGCGGTGAGGCGGGCGCCATCAACCCAAAGTGCGGTTTCGGGAAAGGGCTCGAAGGGGACGAGCGGTTCGCCGACGAGCGGAACGACGCGCCAGGGCGCCGCAAGGTTGCCGCCGGCGGAGATGGCGACGGCGGGCGTTTCGGGCTTGGTGCCCGCCTGGGCGCTCCTGCGTCCGCCCATGATGAAGTTGCCGTCCGCCATGGGCACGGGGGCCGTGTTGGAAATGAACGGCCCCGTGATCGTGCTCAGCCGCTGCCAGGCCCTCGCCCGCGCGTCCCAGCAATAGGACTCGCAGTCGAGCACGAGGTCGGCCCCCGTCATTCGCGAGATGAAGGCGAATAGGCGCCCGTTGTGCGAGCAGAGGGAGACGGGAACATAGAGAATCCCTTGGCCGGCGGTGTCGGCGACGATGACCTCGGGCGGCGACCAGGTGACGCCGCCGTCGCGCGAGCGGCGGGCGCGTATGCAGGACGCCCCTTCCATTTCGCCCTTCGGGCAGTTGTGCCAGGCGGCGATCAGTTCGCCGTCATGCCAGACGATGGCGTTGTCGTGCAGAAAGCCGAAGGCCGCGTCGGCGCGGTGGACGACAACCCGGCGCAGCCCCGTCGGAGCTTGCAGCGACGCGACGGCTGGATAGGGCGTTCGCGCATCCCAGGGAAAGATGGCGGTTGCGCTCATGCAGAGTCACTTTTGTTCGAGGGTGATCTCGCCGAAGGCGGCGACCTGGTGGATGAACCCGCCGCCCCAACTCGACTGCTCGCGCTTGTTGACCGCCTTGCCCTGCTTGTCCAGGGTGCTGTCACGGAAGTACTTGGAGCGGTAGGGCAGGAAGCGGAGCTTGTTGCCTTCGGTGATGTTGCAGCCGATGTCGGCGAGCGGAATAGTCACGATCGACTCCCAGCGGTCATCGCGGCGGGCGATTTTGCGCGACCACGTGCTGGACCATTTGGCATCGTAGCCCTTGGCGTCGAACACGGCGACATTCCCGATATCGTAGGCGAAATGGAAATAGACGCCGGTCTGGGGGTTGGCGAGAAAGAGCTCGAAATGGTCGCCGCGGGGGAAGGTCTCGCTGCCGTCCTCCTTCGCCATGGAGCCTTCAAGCGTCGTCGCGTCCGGCGCGCGGGCCTCCAGGTGGATGAATAGGTTCTTGCGGTCGTGGAGCAGGCGCGCCTCCGTGACAAAGAGCGCGTTCGATCCCTTGAGCGCGCCTTCGCAGACCGTGAAAGGCGTGGCGACACCGGCCTTATCCCAGTCCGCGGCGACGAAATCGAGTTCGCCTGCGGTGGCGTGATAGGGAACGGTCAGCCGGACGGTCTTGTCGTTTTTCGCAAACTCGGCCCAGGCCTCGAACCGGACACGCTGGCGTCGGATCAGTTCGCGCGCGACCGGGTGTCTGGCGAGCCGCTCCGCCTCCTCAAGCGCCTCGCGGCAGGGGGTTTCCAGCCCGGCTTCGACGATGTACATCTTGCCCATGCTGTTGCCGTCGTCGCTGTAGACGGAGGGAAACGTGTTGGCGTACCAGCTTTTCCGGATCATTTCGAAGTAGTCGCGCATCGGTTTGGCCGCCTCGCGGAAGGTGCGCGTCAGATAGACGTTGCGGAGTTCGTTCACATCCTGGTCGGGATTCCACCAGAGGCGGGTGATCACCCACATGGTCATGGCCGACGCGTCCCAGATTCGGTCGGGATTGGCGGCGTGCGGCTTGTCCACGGGGAGTTCGGAGTGGAACTCGTGGATGCCGTTGGTGAGGCAGAAGCGGAGGTCCTCCTGCACCGTGTATTCGATGGGGCGGGGGAAGTCGGCGGCGCAGCCGTAGTATTCGCGGAGCCAGGTCTTGTCGGTTGCCTGGCCCCATCCCAGCGTGTAGCGGCGCCACATGGCATTGCGCTCGGGTTCAAAGATCGTGAACTTGTCGTCCTTCACGAAGGGGCAGTACATGACGCGGATGTTCGGCTCGAGCTTGATTGGCGGCGGCACGACGGTGAAGATGTAGGCGTAGGTGAGGATGACCACCTTGGGGTGCGTTTTGCGGATTTCCCCGGCGATCTTGTTGAGGAAGAGGTAGAACTGCGTGGAGCGGAAGGCGGGATCGCCGGGGGCGATGACGGTGCCGTCGGCCAGTTTCAGCGGGGCCAGGCATTTGGGGCAGTCGCAGACGCCCCAGCCGTCGGTGATGGAGATGTTGACGCCGTCGCATTCGGGCTTGGTGTCGAGGTCGGCGCGGAGGTTTTCGAGGTAGGTCGGGATCATTTCATACGCCAGGAAGCAGAGCTGGCCGCCTTTGGTCCGCTGGCCGTTGATGAAGGGGAAGTATTCGGGGTGCTCGTCGAAGTGCGTTTCGGGCTTCATGTAGAGCTTCAGTCCGTGTCCGCCCCCCGCGGGATTGTACATGGAGCCCATCACGATGTTGGTCGCGCGGTAGTAGCCGAGCCAGTTGATGCGGTTGCGCGAGGCCCAATCGGGTTCGTGGCGCGTGCTTGATACGGTCCAGCCCCAGCCGCGCAGGGTGGACCGGGGGATGTCGATGCGGTCGGTGACGGTCGCGGCGAGGTTGGAGTTGACCGAATAGACGGCGCCGATGGCGGGATCGGGACGCGGCCAGATGAGATCGGTGTTGGCCTCGATGAAGCTGAAGATGCCGTTGAGCGTGCCGCGGGGAAGGGCGCCGAAGATGTAGATTTCGTTCGTGTCCGCCTTCTCACGGATGCAGTAGCCGTCGCGGCCGGCCAAGGTTTCCAGATCCTTGGCGAACGCCCGGGCCAGCGTGCTGCCGATGATCAGCTTGGTGGCCGTCTTGCCGGCGGTCGGCCGGGTGACGATAGGCAGCGTGGCGCCCGAAGTCAGGGCAAGCCAGCGCTGCAACTCGTTGGCGCCGTAGATTTCGGAGGCACCGGCGTTGTCGGCGATCACGATCTCGGCGGCGGGAAGGCCGTTCTTCGAGATTTGCCGCGCCTGGAGCGTGAGGGCGGGGGCTGACGCCACCAGCGAAAAGACGAGGAGTTGTTTGAGGTTTATACGCATGGGGGTGTCTCCTGGATGCCGGAAATCCGACGCAGATCAAAGGATGCGAGCAGAATATGTGCCATTTTGAAATGGGCGAGGCCGCCCGTTCTACCAGGCGCGCGTAATGGGGAAAGGCGTTTGGGTGAACGGGCGGCCGCGCCCGTTGAAGCGGCGAAAAGCATGCGAACAACCCGTGTGCAACGGGCGGTTCAATCTGCCTTGTTGTACACTTTGTCGACAAAGC
>CAZQKI010000351.1:0-3415 GCA_964592855.1 uncultured Lentisphaerales bacterium | reverse complement strand
ATCACGTACACGTACCCGTGCACGTGCACGAATTTTCCGGCACGGCGTGAACGGGTACGGGTACGTGGACGGGGGGGGTACCTCGTGCTCGTCCTCTTCGTCGTCCTCGAGTCGGCCCAATCCCGTACGCGTACCCGTGCACGTACGCGAACTCTTCGGCACGGCGTGAACGGGTACGGGTACGTGGACGGGGGGGGTACCTCGTGCTCGTCCTCTTCGTCGTCCTCGAGTCGGCCCAATCCCGTACGCGTACCCGTGCACGTACGCGAACTCTTCGGCACGGCGTGAACGGGTACGGGTACGTGGACGGGGACTGCGGCCGCCGAGGCCGTCGGCCCTCCAATGCAAGGCGAGCCCATTCGCTGGGGGGAGGGGCGGCCTCATTCGAGGACGACGACGAGGACGATTAGATGGCGGTTCCCGTTCGAGCGGCGGGACCGCCGCAACCCGATCCGCGCCACGTTCGCCGGCGCGCATGCCTGAGGCTGCGCATCCCGCGCCCCTTGGCGGATCGGGTGGCCGGGACAGACCGGCTCGCCTGGGCGTCAACCCCGTGTGTACTGAAACGGATTCCGCTGAAGAAGGTCTGCGGTGGGGCGTCTGCCCTATCTGAAGAATCGTCGTCGTCGTCGTCCTCGTACTCGAAACACATGAGAGAAATCGAGGACGACGACGAAGGACGAGGACGAGTACGATTGCCGGTGGGGCGCCTGCCCTATGGGTTTCTTCTCCAAGGGGGGGGGTTCAGCAGAATCTGAAACGGGGATGCGCCCCATCGGAGCGTCCGCGCAAGACCGGGGCCACGCAGCGCGGGCCGGCGGCGGGTGGGGGCGGCATGCGTGGACTACAGACCGGAGTTGCCGCAGGTCACTTGCCCTGCGCCGGAAGCGCTGTGCGGGCTCGCATTCCTTCCCGCTGCTCCAGCAAGTGCCGCATGTTCGAAACCATTTCGGCGTAGGCACTCTTGCCGGGGGCGGCGGCCTCGACTGCAGCCAGGAAACGCTTCGCGTTCTCGAAATCACCACCCTTGATCATGCCGGAAGCGACGGACCCCAAGACGCGAATGTTCCGGCTTTCATCCGCACGGGCGACAACACCGGGCACGCGCCTGATCGCCTCGTCAAGGCTGCCGGATGCCGCCAGAGCGCCGAGTTGGTAGGTAAGATTCTGGTCGGCGGCAGGTTCGGACAGGGGCAACGCGCCCAGCCGATCCGCCCATTCCGCTGCGGCCTTCATGTCCCCCTCCTGGACCAGATAGCGGTGGATCATCCCGATATCGGATGACGCGACCTTCGCATCGGCTGCATACTCCAGGCACACCGCTTGCGCCGCTTCCACGCGGTCAGAGGCCAGAAGCAGTGCCACCAGTTTTGCCACCAGCACCTGGCGTCCGCTTTCGCAGGCCGGATCCTTGACCGCCGCGCTCAGGACATCCGCCGCCTCGTTCGCCCGGCCCTGACGGAGCAACTCCTGCGCCACTGAGAGCACTCTCGCGGCCTCTGACGCGGGATCGAGCTCGCCAGGGGGGGGCTGTTGGAGAAACATCATGCGGGCAACCGGTAGCTCGTTGGTCGACGCGTTCGGCGCCGCCACGACTGGCGCCCGTTTGGCGGAGGGAGATCCTGCCTCGGGCTTCTGCGGTTGGCGACCACAGCTGACCAGAAGAACAGCGGCAACCATCAACAACACGGATTGCTTCACGGGTACACCTCCGACTACTTTCGGGACTCGATCCAGTTCGGGCAAATCGTCACGCCATCCGACATGGCACGCTCTGCGACTACCGCACAACGCATCGTCAAATTCCCGGCACTGCATTCGTCTTGCCGGCACGCGAGCTTTCAAGCATTGCGCTGAGATACTTCATGGCGCCGGTGTAAGTCGGATCGTCGCCTGTATATGCACCCACTGAGGATATGAAACGCTCGGCGCCGTCGAAATTGGAGACCTTGATCATGCCCAAGGATGCGCCAACGCAGATCTTCAGACCCTCGTCTTTCGTCACAATAGCCGGCAGGCTAAAGACAACCTCGTCGAGCCTACCGGCTGATGCGAGCGCTACAAGACGGTCCGAATGATTCAACGTCGCGACATAGTCCTTCAGAGGCAACGTCGCAACCTGATCGGTCCATGCTACGGCGGCTGCGGCATCGCCTTTCTCTGTAATCAAATAGCGGGTGACGATAGGTCCCGTAAACTCCGGTTGCTCGCCGGTTGCATACTCAATGCTGAGAGCCTTCGCCTCGTCCAGACGGCCAGAGGCCAAGAGCGTCGCAACCTGCATACGGACTAGCACCGTGCGGCCGGCTTCCAAGTCCGGGTTTGTGACCGCCTCGTTCAGAACTGCAAGGGCCGCGTCGGTCTTTCCCTGACGGAAGAGTGCCTGCGCCTTTGCGATTTCTCTCGCCGCCGCCGAATCAGGGCGGAGCCTGCGCGAAAGCGGCACAATGGAAAAATCCGCGAGGGCTTCCGGCGTTCCCTTCTCAGGAGCGACGGACCCCGGCCGCAAGCCGTCGGCGACTTCCGGCGTATCCACGGCGGGCGGAACGACGCCCGGCTGGGTGGCCGACGGTGGGGCGACGGGCGACGGGACGGACGGCTTTGAGATGCTCGCGACCTGACCGATGCCCCCGGAAGACGCGGACACAACAGCAGGATTCGTTCTCGGCTGCGCGGAAGCGACCGGCGCCGGTTTCGCGGATGGGGCTGTTGCTTCAGCCTTCTTCTGCCCGCGACCACAACCGGTCAGAAGGACGGCACCAAGGATCAACGACGCGGCGCGCTTCACGGGTGAACCTCCATGGTTGTATCTCTACATACGTTGATTACCCTTGTTATGGTAGTGCACTCCTAAGCTTAAGGACAAGCCCGAAGCGACAGCCCGAAGGGGCGCATCCCCGTCTCAGTGCAAGTGCAGTATGGGTAGTGTCAGGCCCGCGGTCGGGGCTGGCGGCCTCGCGCGCATTCCTCTCGGCGTCGGGGTCGGCATCGGTAGCGGTATCGACCTCGGGCAGGCGGCGGGGCGCATCGGTCTTGAGGCTGGCGGGGGGATGTGTCGCGGATCGGGTCGAACGGATCACCCGCCATCCCGCCCCGCATGCGGCGTTGTCGTGACCGGCGCAGACCGGAAGTCTGGCGCCGGTCACGCCGCCTTGCCTGCGGGGCGGTCTGACGAGTTCCCGTTCGAGCGGCGGGTACGCCGCAACCCGATCCGCGCCACGTTGGCCACCGCCCCGGCCCTGCGGGCGGGGCGGTAAAGGGAGCGGTGGTCCGACTGCCTGAGGCCGTGCATCCCGCGCCCCTTGGCGGATCGGCCAGGAGACAGAAGACAGAAGACAGAAGACAGGAGGCAGGAGGTCAGTATGAGATCCCTCACTGTGTTCGGGATGACCGGGCGGGAGGGAGGGGGCGGGAG
>CAZQKI010000350.1:0-3419 GCA_964592855.1 uncultured Lentisphaerales bacterium | reverse complement strand
CCCTCGGTAAACCCACGTCTGTATTCACCTACGACAAGCCGGGTAGTTTTACGCTCAACTATTCGCCCCATCCCTCATTCCCTTTCGCCAATTTCCAGGCACACTTCAAGGACGACAAACTCAGCAACACGGAACTGTTCGATGATTGAGGAACGGCGGCTCCATTCTCTACCGCCGGGGACGGCGGGGTCCAGTTCTTCCTTGCCGCAATAACAACTTTGTCGCGAGCTTTGTCGTGAGCTTTGTCGGCCTTTTTTTGTCGCCGCTTCCCCGCGCAGGTGCTTCCGATTCGGTTGACGCTTACGGCGACGCTAACGGCCGACGACAACACGGTTCCTCGTGATCCGTGCGCGTCGCCGTAAGCGTCAACCGGCTCCCGCATTCTCACTCCCGCTCGTTACCCGTTCCGTCCCCGCTCTCCAGCAGGCGAGCGGCGGCGGCGGGAAAGCCCCAGCCGCAGCTCCGCACCAGATGCTCGTTGATTTCCAGAATCACCACGTCTGCATCCCGGATGCCGGGATGCACGGGCACCTGCTTGTGATCGACGGGGCCCAAGTCCTGCGGTGAAGGGGTTGCTCCCGCCACGGTCAGGTCGTAGTGAAAGTGGCGACGGGCATAGTAGAACAGATCGACCGTCCCGGTGACTCCCGCGCGTGCCAGGGCGTCGACCAGCGTGTAGGCGAAGCTGTCGCCGACGATGGCGATGCGGAGGGGCTTCCGGGGGGGGCGTGCTTCGGCAAGCGTCGGAAAGGGAACGGGGCTCGGTCCGCCGGGCTCGAACCACCAGAGGTTGAGCAGCTTCAGAAGATCCACGTCGGTCCCCGCCGGCGCGCTCATGCGGTAGCCGGTCAACGACGGCAGCTCGTCCAGTTTCACACCGGCCGCCTGTTCCCGCAGCACCTGCCAGACCCGTTCCAATACGCGCTGCGCGCCATAGTGGTTCCAGTGGGTTCCGCCGGGGGGAAAGAGCGCCACCCCATCGGACTTCCATTGCAGGAAGTCGGCATGGGCATCCACCGTGGCGATGTCCGACCCCCTCAAGGCGCCTGCGAGTTGTTCATAGCCGCTTGCATAAACCGAAGGTTTTGCAAGCACCTCGTTGGTCGTAGCGACCAACGGCGCCGGAAGATGCTCCGGCACGATCTCGGGCTTGCTCGGCGAGATCACCAGCACGAAGGCCGTGCCACGGCGCGCCAGTTGGGTCTGCATCCGTTCCAGATCCTGCACCAATTGTTTGACCGCCGCCTCCGGCATCGCCTGCGGCTTGGCGCGCGCACGCACGTAGCCCGCTTCATAGAGCCAGAAATCGTCGCCCACCAGGATCGGGGTGCCGGAGCTGGTCGGCACGCGGCCGAAGAGGGAGTAGTTGATCTGGTTGGCGGTTCGGATGCCGATGCCGCGACAGCCGATGTTCCGGTTCAGCCAGGGTTCGACTGCGGCGGCACAGGAGCCATCCAGCCACGCCGCCAACCGCCACGCCGGCTTCTTGACCGTCTTTTCCGCGCCTGCCAGATGGGCATCGGGGGGGAACCCGCACCACGTGCCGCTGAACACGAGCAGCAGCGTTCCGGCGATCGCCGCCACCGAGCCGACGCGGGCGAGCCCCGGACCGCGCATGCGCGGGTCTGGACGGCGGTCATCGGCGTTTGACGGAGTTGTCATGTTTTAAAAGCGGAAATAGATGAAGGGGTTGAAACCGCCGCGCAGGAGCGGCAGGGTCGAAAGGCCGACCAGCGCCAGCGTGACTGCCGTGCGCAGCAGGACGCGGAGGCCGGCGCGGCGCGCCGCATTCTCCACGCGCCAATCCTGGCTCAGTCCCGCGCCCAGGAAAAGCGGGGCGAAGGCCAATCCCGCCCCCGCAAGGAGGGCGGTCACGGTACGCGCATCCTGCAGCGCGGGGAGCGGGTGCGTGGCGGCCGCGCCCGTGCCCGCCAGCATCCGCAGGTAGGCCCAGGCGGCGGGAAGCGTCTCCGCCCGGAAGAAGACCCAGCCCAACAGCACGAGCAGGAAGGTGATGGGAATGCCGATGGCCGCCGGAATCACACGGGGCTTGAGGCGGCCTGCCAGCCGCTTCTCGACGGTGATCCAGAGCCCGTGCCAGGCCCCCCAGATCACAAAGTTCCAGGCGGCGCCGTGCCAAAAGCCCGAGAGCAGAAAGACCAGCCAGAGATTGAAGGCCCGATGGGCGGGGGAGACCCGGTTGCCGCCCAGCGGAATGTAGAGATATTCGCGCATGAAGTTGCCGAGCGAGATGTGCCACCGCCGCCAGAACTCCACCATGCCCCGCGAAACATAGGGAAAATCGAAGTTTTCCAGAAACCGGAACCCGAGCATCCGCCCCAGGCCGATCGCCATGTCGGAGTAGCCGGAAAAATCAAAGTAGATCTGCAAGGCATAGGCAACGAGTCCGATCCAGGCCGAGCCCGCACCCAGCGAGCCCGGCGCAGCGGCAAACGCCTGGTCGGCCAGGATGGCCAGCGGATTGGCGAGGAGACATTTCTTGGCCAGTCCCGCGGCCAGGCGCCACCACCCGTCCAGGAAGAGTTCCAGTGTTACGCGGCGGTTGTCGATCTGCCCGGCCACGTCGTGATAGCGGACGATGGGGCCGGCAATCAACTGCGGAAAGAGCGTGATATAGAGCAGGTAGCGACCGAAGCTTTTCGCCGGTGTCGCACAGCCGCGGTGGACATCCATCAGATAGCTGATTTTCTGGAAGGTGAAGAAGGAGATGCCGATGGGAAGCGCGACCCGGTGCCACGGCCGCGGCGTCCAACCCGCCAGTTCCAGCACGGCATTGATCTGGTCCATGCCGAAGTTGGCATACTTGAAATAGAGGAGCAGCGCCAGGTTGACCGCGATTCCGAGGCCCAGCCAGCGCCGCCGCCGGCGCGCGTCCGGCACGCCGCCCGATGCCAGCCTCCCGCCGATTCCATAATCCAGCAGGCAGCCCGCAATGAGGATGAAGACAAAGCGCGGCGCGCCCCAGGCGAAGAACAGCAGACTGGCCGCCAGCGCCACGCCGTTGCGATGGCGCGCGGGCACGAGGAAGGTGGCCGCCAGCGTCAGCGGGAGAAAGAAGTAGAGAAATGTCAGCGAACTGAAAACCACAAGACCAAACCTGTGGCACGGATACTATCAAAACCGGAGCGGTCAGAGAAATGCCGAAACGTCCGGCCGCCGGGTGCGCGTCAACTTCGTTGCCGCGCCCCGAGGGTTCAGGAGACAGGGTTCAGGGTTCAGTGAAGCCGCTGGCCCGACTGCGCCGGGCTAGTCCCAAATCTTTGTCGCGAGCTTTGTCTTGAGCTTTGTCGGATATTCGAGAGGCGTACGAGAAGGTGTGCAAGTACGCCGGAAAGACCGGCGCAAGAAGCCCTGAAGGTGGGACTCCGGCAAACGGATGAAACCGTCGACAAAGCTCG
>CAZQKI010000349.1:0-3421 GCA_964592855.1 uncultured Lentisphaerales bacterium | reverse complement strand
TCGCCGCGAGCGTGCAGACGGTTCTGGCCTTCACGTCGGGGAGTTTGAACGACAGCTCGCCCCGCTGGATCTTCTCCTCCGCGAAGCGGCGCGCATCCTTTCCTTTGGCCAGCGTCTTTCCGTCCGGACCCCTGAGCGTCCACCGCAGCGTCATGTCGGCCGGCCGGAACAGGCCGTTGATCAGGGTATAGCGCCGGGTTTCCGTGCGGCCGCCAAAGGCGCGGCGTTGGTTCTCGGGCATGATCAGCGCGCGCGGCAAGTAGGCGCCGCGCTGCACGCTGGTGAGATAGGTGATCGGCGAGAGCGGTGCGACGCCAAGGTCGCGAAGGCCGTCGAGCAGGGTCTTCCACATCCACACGATCGGGCCGGAAGCTTCGTCCATGGCCGTGGAGAGTACGTCTTCCTCGCCGGCGACCCGGCTCAGCCCCGGCGGCCACATCTCCTCGCCCGCCTTCCAGAGACACTCCGTGTCCATGATGACCTTCGCGGAGGGACGCAGTGGAACTTTGTGGTGCGGCGACAACGACACGGTTTCGCCCGGCTGGAGATGCCGGTCCAGCGGCCGCCAGAATGCCTGATCGGGAAAATACGCGGCGTGGCCCCGCAAGCCGAACCCTGTGGTGTCGAAGCACGGGTTCATGTAGTGGAAGCTGTGGTTGTCCAGTAACCCCCCGAGATCGCCATCGGCGCTAAAATGCGTGAAACGGGTCGGATCGACCGCGCGCACCGCGTCCGACAGGCGCTTGAAGCGGCGGCAGCCGGCCAGCGGGTCGTTGGCATCATAATCCGAGTAGCAAAGCCACTCGTTGGACATCTCCCACATGACGATGCTCGGGTGGTTCTGCTGCAGGCGCGCGGAGGCCAGGCAGTTGCTTTCAGCCGCCTGCCAGAACGCGTCGCGATCCACGTTGTGCTGGCTGGGCGTGTTGCGCAGCTCGTGGATGTTGGCGCCCGACGGGATGCCCGCCTCGTCCGCGTAATCCGGGCAACCCATCACGGGGAAACGCCCGATCCGATGCCCCACATTTTCAAACAACCGGGTCATCATGCCGGCGCCGATCGGGCTGATCGGTTCGCCGTTGAACCGGATATGCGGCCCGTCGATCCAGACCTCGCGAAAGCCGAAACGCTCACGCCGGTAGTCCAACCGCGCGCCGGTCGCGGCGTCCGTGGTCTCCATGGCCAGCACATACAGGTGGGAATCGTCCGGGCCCCACATGCGCGGATTCTTCCAGGCGCGCTCCAACCTCACTTCGGCAGGACGGTCGGGCTCCAATCGCAGCGTCCGTTCGCCGATTTCAAGCACCGGCTTGCCGGCGTCCAGTACCGTGGCTCTGACGCGTACCTCCACCGGCGCCTTGCGCCGGTTGGCCACCGTCAGGCGCGCGGCCATCTGCCCCTTGCGCACGGAGGGAATGGCGAAGGCGTCTTCCACCGTCACCGATGGTGCCGCCTCGATGCTTACCGACCCAAGCCCGAGGGATTGATCGCTGAACAAGCCCGGCGCATCGAGGTAGCGGAGGTTCGGCACAGGCGCGTTGGTGTTCACGTACGCCGGGTTCATGATCGCAATCAGGTCGCGCACGACCAGCGTCAACTCGTTCGTGCCCGGACGGACGGCGCGCGTGATATCGCAGATCAGCGGCGTGCTGCCGCCGCGCACGTTGCCCACGCGCACGCCGTTGACATAGGCGGTGGCCTCGTCGGTCGCCTCGGTCAGCGTCAGCCGGTACGAGCGATCGCCCAGGTCCGCCGGCAGCGTGAACGTCCGGCGCACGTAGGCGCCGTGGGGACGCGGCTTCATCTCCGCGATCCGGGTCCAGCCCCAGTGCATCGGAACGGCAGCCGGCTCGAATGCCAGCCCTGCCGGCGGAGGCATGGGCGGCTCAAGGGCAGTCGTGAACGCGCGTTGCCAGGCCCCGGCGTGCCCCGGAGCGTCCAACTGCAGCGTGTCGCGGCCATCCACGCGCGCCGCGGCCAGCACCGCGCGGCGTATAACCCGGTCCTTGAAGGGGTCGGGCCACGGCAGCGTCTGGCGGTGCCCCGGGAAGAAGGTGTAGGTTTCATGCTCCGGCCACCCCAGCCCGCCTTCCGCACGCGGGGCAGACAGGGCTGGCGGCTTGACAGCCGTCAGGCGAGCCTCGGCCGTATACGCCGGCTCATCGGGCTTCCACGCAAATCGCACTGTGCGCAGCACCTTCTCGTGCGGCTGCAGCGTCAGGCGGCCGACGTCGCGCGCGCCCGGCTCCCGGTGGTAGCTGGTCACAGTCAGATCATGATCCACCGTCACGGGGACCGGCAGCGGGTTGACCAGCGTGAACACCACCCGGGCCAGCCCCTGCGTGTCGAGCAACGCGTCAACCCTCTGGGCCATGACCTCGACCAGATAGTCACCCGGCCGCACCGGGGACGGGGGCAGTGGGCGGCCACCGGCGTCCACGAATGCTGCCTCGGCATTGACGCGCAACGCCGTGTACAGGTTCCACTGGTAACCGCTGAAGTTCACGGGCATGCGGTAGGGCCCCGTCGGCAAGGGCTCCTTGCGCAGCAGCACACGGACCACGCCGCCGCTGTGCGCGCGCACCACCGCAATCTCATCGCCGGCACTGATCGCCTCGGCCGTCGCCGCCTGCGCCTCGATCAGCCACAGTCCGGGCTCGACCTGGACCGGATCGCCATGGGTGGAACGCTGCACAATCCGCCCGTTGAGGTAGACCGCCACATCGATTTGCTCCCTCTGCGGTGCCTCGATGGGCCCGCCGCTATGATACAGCACGTTGATCCAGTAGCGGCCGGGTTTGATGGCGCCGACCCGCCAGTAGCACCCCTGGTTGACCATTTCGTCCGGCAGTCGGCCCAGGCCGTTGCCAAGCGTGACCTGCTGCAGGTTGGTGCAAGTACCCACCTTGCCGAGATCGCAGCGCGCGCCCGTCACCAGCGGCTTGGCCGAAGCCGCCTCGTACACATAGGCGCCCTCCAACGCGGGCTGCGCCTCAAAGGTCCCCGGCTGCGAGTCAGGCACGGTGCCGAGCAGCTTCTTGCGTTCGGAAAGACGGTCCTCCGCCGTCGTTATGACGGGCGACTTGGCCGACAGCGCGTTCGTATCGCCGGCGAGGGGCTCCATCTTGATCGGCATGGGCGGCGTGGTGTAGACGGCGCCGCGCGGCACAACGGGCCCATAGCGCCGCGTCTTCGAGAGCCGGATTTCATCGATGACCCCCTCGTACGTGCACCAATCCATGGGCGTGCTCAACTGGATATGCGTCGGCGCGCCTGACCATGCCAGCTTCGGCCGCACAATCATCTCGACCAGCGCGCCGTCCACGTAGGTGCGCACGCAGTTCGTATCCCACGTGATGGCGCTGTGGAACCACTGGTTCGAGCCCATGCGGCTCGTCGTCACCAGTTGCCAGGACTGCCA
>CAZQKI010000348.1:0-3424 GCA_964592855.1 uncultured Lentisphaerales bacterium | reverse complement strand
GCGCCAGGCGGCGGCGGTGGTCCGCCAGCGCATCCCGCCCGCGCGGGTCGGCCGCGAGGTTCTCGCACTCCCCGGGATCGTGTTGCAGGTCGAAGAGCGCTTCGCGGTTTCGCCCCATCGAATAGACCACGTACTTCCACCGATCCGTGCGGAGCATGCGCCCCGTGGTGTTGTAGCCGCGGTTTCCGTCGAACAGCGTCTCGACCACCACTTCGTCGCGCCAGTCCTGCGGCGCACGTCCCTCGATCAGGGGGCGGAGGCTCAGGCCGGGCAGACCGGCGGGTGCTTCGGCCCCCGCGTAGTCGCAGAAAGTCGGAAAGAGGTCGAGACCGCAGGAGATCAGGCGCGCCGCCTCGGTGCGTCCTGCCGCCGCCACGCCCGGGCCGCTGACGATCAGCGGGACGCGGATCGTCTCCTCGTACAGGACCGACTTCTGGTTCCACCGATGGGCGCCGCAGCCGTCGCCGTGGTCGCTGGAGAAGACCACGAGTGTCGAATCGGTCAACCCCGCCTCGTCCAACGCTGCCAGAACGAGGCCGATCTGGGCGTCGACCTTCTCGACGAGGCGGTAGTACGCGAAGCGGTACTGGCGCCACTCGGCTTCGCTGAAGCCGGTGGTCGGGTAGAACCGGTGGTTGCACGCCTGTTCGATGCGGATGATCTCGGGCTCGCCCGACGGCGGCGCGAAGTTGGGCGGCAGGGACGGACAGTCCTCGACGGAGGCGGGGAGGGGAATCGGCCCCCAGGGGAGCGGCTGGTTACGCGCCCATTCGCAGATGTTGTGAGGGTTGTCGAACGAGGCCACGAGGCAGAAGGGGCGCCGGGGGGCGTCCCGCAGGTAGGCGGCGCAGGCGCCGGCGAGTCCGGCATCGCCGAAGGGCGCAAGCGGCCGGAAGCCATGCCCCTCCGGCAGGCTGATCTCCGGAACGTGCCACTTGCCGCCGTAGACGCAGTCGTACCCGGCGCGGCCGAGAACATCGCCCAGCTCCTGGCCGCGCCAGCGCTCCTGGATCGCCTGGTTGTTGCGCGTGACGCCGACGGTGTGAGGCATGCGGCCGGTGAACAGGCTGGCGCGGGCCGGGGTGCAGAGCGGCTGCGTCGCGTAGGCGCGGTCGAAGCGGACACCGCCGCGGGCCAGGCGATCCATGGCGGGCGTGTGCAGGTCTCCGTTTCCGGCACAGCTCATGGCCGAGGCGCACTGCTGGTCGGTGAAGATGAAGAGGATGTTCATTTGTTTCATGTTCACGTTTCTCTTCAAGGCGAATCGCCGGAGTTTGGCCAGGCGGATTTCATCACGCTTCATGGGGCGGTGCGCCGCAACCTGGCCTAGACAGCCGGGGGCGGCAGCGTCGGCGCCCCCGCGAGATAACCGAGCGAGGCCAGAAAGCGGTCGGCCTCGAACAACGTGGCGCTGTAGTAGGGGTTGTTCCCTTCGCGATAATTGAAGAATGCGTGCGGCTGGCCGGGGTAGACCCAGACTTCGCAGCGGGCGCCCACAGCCTGCATCCGGGCCTGGTAGCGCTCCGCGGTGGCCACGGGCAGCACGCCGTCCTCCGATCCCAGGAAGACGATGGTCGGAGGCGCGCCGGCCGCGATGTTGTGCAGCGGGGAGAAGGCCTGCCAGCGCTCCTGGACGCGCTCGTGGCCCCAGCCGCCGGGGCCGTTGTCGAAAACCGGGTTGAACAGCACGAGCGCGTCCGGCTTCGAACGGATCGCGGGATCCTCGTCCGGCTCGTCGAAAGCCGTCAGCGTCCCGGTGGCCGCCGCCACGTGCCCGCCCGCGGAACCGCCACCGGCCGCGATGCGATCGGGATCGATGCCGAGCGACCGCGCCTCCCGCCGGATCCAGCGGACGGCGGACTTGCCGTCCGCGACGCAGGCGAAGGGGGTGGTTCCGTGCGACGATTCGGTACGGTATTCCGCCGCCATCGCCACCATTCCGCGCGAGGCCAGGTAGGCGCAATGGGGATAGAATTGATGCGGAGAACCGCCCCGCCAACCACCGCCGAAGAAAAAGACGATCGCCGCCCGTTTTTCCTCCGGCTTGTGCTGGGGTGGTTCGAACACGTGCAGGCTGAGCGCCGCGTCGCCGATGCGCTTGTAGACCACCGCGCGCGTCGGCTCGTGCGCGGTTTTGCTGGATGGCATAGGTGTCGTCTGCATGATTACGTATTTAAACACGTCTATCATCCCGTGTCCAGCAACGCCGATGGGGGGGCAAGGGGTATCTGCATCTGCCGGCCTGCGCGGCCGCCATCGACGGCAATCTGTTCGTTGGCGATACGCACGCCACTTCGTTCGGGTTGCTCGATCTCTATGGAACCACCGTGGCCATTTCCCGGACCTGCACGGTCGAGCGTACAGGGATCGTCACCTCGCGGGTGTACGGGGCCTCCAGCGGCCTCGACATCGCTTCTTCAGCGACGAACCGGTTCCAGATCGCCTCCGGCGGCCGGGTGCATCTGGTCTTCGCCAGTTCCACCCCGAAGCTGTGGGGCTTGCGGATGGCGGGCGACCAGCGCGTCCATTTGCAGACGCTGCATGGCCTCGGCCGGCTGACGTGGAGTGCGCCCGCCGGCGCCACCCCCGTGATTGCCTATCTGCAGAGCGCGACGGTCGTGCACATTCCCCCGCCGTCGGGGACTGTCCTGATGGTTCGTTGAACGTTCGAGAAACACAATGCGCAAGTGGCCGAGCTGTGGGATTCCTATCACAAGGGCCGTCCCCAGCGTGTGCCGGTGTCGGCTCTATGACATGGAATGCCCGGATCCTCTGCGCGGTGGACTCATGGGGAGGGCGGTGGAGTTCTATGAATACATGCACGAACGCTGTCGGAACCTGGAGTTCGAAGGCTTGCCGGTGAGGCCCCCTTGCACCCTTCCCGGCGCATCCAACGATGGGCCACTGGACGCGGCTTACCAGTTGCGCGGCGCCGGCGAAGTCTGTTTGGACATGCTGACCGACCCAGCCTACTACCATGACCTGATGACGTTCATTACCGACGGCCTGATCCGCCGACATGTCAGGAATCTGATGAACGAATGCGGACATGGCGGCGGATTCGCCCTGGGGTCCGGCAACAGTATTGCTGACTACGTCCCGGTCGAGAATTATCTTCCGGTCGTCCCTTTCCCGCTCATCTCGCCCCAGAGTGGTTGCGCCACGGCACAACGCGCCGCTGGCGGTGCGTGTCTATGCCGGGCTGTATGGCGAACACCCGATCCTGGTCGGTGAAAAGACCTGCCGCTTGATCAATATTCCCTATTATGCGGCAGGCCTGATTCCACGCCACAACGAGAGGCTGCAATGACCGGCGCGCAGGATAATAAAAGGCCATATTTCCTAGGAAATACGGCCTTTTATTGGGTTTGGAAGATGGAGCCAACGATCCGAATCGAACGGACGACCTGCTCATTACGAGTGA
>CAZQKI010000347.1:0-3430 GCA_964592855.1 uncultured Lentisphaerales bacterium | reverse complement strand
GCGGTCCGCCGGAACGCCTTGACTCCAGAATGCTACGGGCCTATCCTCTTCCACCATGTCTTACGTGGTGAAGGCTATGGCTCTGGTCCTTGTGGCGATGGCCTTTCTTGCGCCAGTCGCTCCGACTGAGCATTGCGCCGGTGATGGGGATGTCCATGCCGAGGCTGAGTGCGCCTGCGAGTGTTGTTGTGATGCGGCGCCTGCCTGCATCGAACAGGTGAGTGCTGTGACAGCGCACGCGCCTGAAAGCCACGGTTTCACCAAAGTGCTCGGTTTGGGCAGGTTGTCGGTTGCCGACATCTTCCGTCCCCCGACTTCCGCGTAAGGGCGTTCCGCCCCTCTCTTCCGTCATTCTATTGTGCCTGTCCCGTGCGCGGGTCGGCCTAAATGACGGCTTCCTATGCCGTGCCTCCATCGAGGCCGGTTTCACCCCTGTATCAAGGAATGGAGCATTCATGAAGCAGACACTGGATTGCAGAAGCGCAAGTCTCCGCGTCGCACTGACGCTTGCCATGGCGGCTACGGCGCCGCGGGTGTTCGGGGCAAATGCGGAGACGGGTGACGGAAGCGCATGGCCCGCCATGCGCGCATTGGGCCGGGATATCCCAGTAAGTCGAGGCGATGCCCCGCCTGGAGCACAAGCCGCACCTACCCTGTCGCAGCACGAACCAGACGGGGTCCTCACCCTTGGCCAGGCGCTTGAATGGGCGCTGATACATAGCCCGGAATTGGCGGCAACCGCGGAAGGGGTTTCAGCCGCGGAAGGAAATGCGCGGCAAGCGGGCGTCCTGCCGAACCCGGAGCTCGAACTGGAGGCTGCGGAGTTCGGAGGCTCTGGCGCACGCAACGGGTACGATGGCGCTGAAACGTCCGTGCGTCTGACCCAGCCTCTCGAATTGGCCGGGAAGCGCGGCAAGCGACGGCGCTTGGCCCTGTCGGAAGCGCGCCTGGCCGGATGGGATTACGAAGCGAAGCGCCTCGACGTGCTCACGTTCACCAAGAAAGCGTTTGTCGACGTCCTTCTGGCTCAGGGCCAACTCGCCCTTGCGGAGTCTCTGCTGCTTGTCGCCGAGGACGTGCGTAAGGCGGCGGCAGAGCGGGTCAAGTCCGGGAAGGTCCCCGTCCTTGAAGAAACGAAAGCAGGGGTCGAAGTGGCAACCGCCCGAATTGCCCGGGACCGTGCCAAGCGCGAACTGGATACAGCCCGGAGGAGACTTGCGTCATCCTGGGGCGGGACAATGCCGGCGTTCAAGGAGGTTGGTGGCGACATGGGCGCTATCGCGGATATTCCGCCCCTGGAGGAACTCTCCGCTCAACTGGACGCCGTCCCGGAGGTGGCGCGGTGGAACGAGGAGCTGTCGCTGGCCAGGGAATCGCTCGCTCTGGCCAAGGCCATGCGTATTCCAGACGTCGGCGTAAGCGCCGGTGTCAGCCGTTACGAGGAAGACGGTACCTACGCCGGAACCGTTGGCCTTTCGCTGCCGCTCCCGGTATTCGATCGCAATTCAGGAGGCATTGCCTCGGCCGAACACCAGTCAAGCCGTGCGGAGCTCGAGCAATGCGCCGCCCGCCTGCGCGCTAAGACCGATCTGGTTGATGCACATAGCCGGCTCGAAACGGCGCGGACAGAGGCGCTGACGATCAAGGCGGAGCTGCTGCCGGGCTCTCAGCAGGCTTTCGATGCGGCGCAGAGCGGCTATCGCGAAGGGAAGTATGGCCACTTGGAGGTGCTGGATACTCAGCGGACGCTCAACGAAGCCAAGACCCGTTACCTGGACGTTCTGGCCAGCTATCACAAGGCGGCGGCCGACGTGGAACGACTGACTGGGACACCCCTGCACACACTCCACTAGACAACGAATGCAAGAAGGGACGAAGAACATGAACGAGGCAAAATGGAAGGTTACAGGCGGGCTGTCTGCCCTGTTGGCCGTTCTGGCAATGACAAGCGGCTGTGGAAAGGAGAAGGACGACAACACCGTCGCCCCGGCCGCAGAGGCGCGATGTGAAAAGGACGACGGCTGCGCAAAGGAGACGGCCGACAAGCCCGTCGCGGCTGCCTCCGAGGCGGGCCGTGAAGGGCATGGGGTTGAAGATGGACACGGACATGCCGAGGGCTCGGCAGGTGCAGCGTCAGCTTCCATTGAGGAACGAGTGTCCGAGAAGTGCGAGTGCGGCATCCCCATCTACCAGTGTGCCGAATGCCGCTACGAAGTGGGTGTCGTAAAGCTTGATGCCAGCCTTCTGAAACAGGTGGATGGGGGCGGGTTGGTTCGAACGCAGACGGTGGCTCGCACCCGGGTGTCCGCGGCACTGCCGACCACCGGGGAAATTGCGCTCAACGAGAATGCGGCGGTCCACATCAGCCCCCGCATCGCCGGCATCATCGAGTCCGTCTCCGTGGATATCGGGGCGCGCGTCAAAGTGGGTGACACCTTGCTCACCCTCGCCAGCGTGGAGCTCGGCAAAGCCTTGGCGGAGTACGAACGCAACCGGACCCTCAGCGATCTTACCGAGAAGGTTCTGGCGCGCGAAACGAAGCTCAGGGAGCAGAAGGTAGGCTCCGAACAGGATATGATTGATGCCCAGATGACGTATGAGCAGCACCGCACGGACTTGAAGGCGTCCGAGCAGATGCTTCATGTGCTGGGGCTGACTGAGGAGGATCTGGCGGGGATGCGCGAACCCTCGCATGGCATAGGCGCGGGTCGCCTGCCGGTGCGAGCACCCGTGGCGGGCACGATCATCGAGAAACACGCTGTCGCCGGAGAAATGGCAGAGGCCGGAAAGGATCTGATGCTGCTCTCCGACCTCACGACGGTATGGGTCTGGGCGAACGTACATTCACGCGATCTCGCGCCGTTACTGCAGGCGGAGAAACGCGGGCCCGTTGCGGTCGAGGTTGCGGTGTCCGCCTTCCCGGACCGTCAGTTCGAGGGTGCGCTCGATTACGTAGGGGCCACAATGGACGAGCAAACGCGCACCGTCAAAGTGCGCGCCACGGTCGCCAATCCGGATCTTGAACTGCGCCCCGGAATGTTCTGCGACGTGGCCATCTCCCTCGCCAATGGACAGGCCGAAGAGATTCTGGCGGTGCCGCGCGCAGCTGTGCTCGCGGACGAGGGCAAGTTCTTCGTCTTCAAACACTGGAAGGATGACTTCTTCGTGCGACAGGACGTGCGCAAGGGGCGCGACTTCTTCGGCATGATCGAGATTCTCGACGGTCTGCAGGCCGGCGATACCGTCGCAGTGGAAGGGGCGTTTCTACTGAAGTCGGACGTGTTGCGGGAGAAGATGGGCGCCGGCTGCGCTGACTAACGGAAGGACCCTAACCATGTTTGACAAACTCATTCGCTTTGTCCTGGAACAGCGATGGCTGGTCATTCTCGGAACGTTCATCGTGGCGGGCGCCGGGCTGTTTGCCTGGAAG
>CAZQKI010000346.1:628-3437 GCA_964592855.1 uncultured Lentisphaerales bacterium | reverse complement strand
TTGCACATTTTAATGCGTGACAAATGAAGCGGCATGGTGGATTCTTTTGGGTGAACAAACAACCCCACGGGGGGCCGAAAACCAAAGAGTTTCCACCATGCCGCAGTTATTATTGCAGGGATTCCCGGACGGCGCAAGCCGAATCGGCGACATGCTCAGTGTCCTGAAAAAGGACGGGCGGGTCACCTATTTCGTCGGCGCCGACAACTACTTCTCGCACACCGCAGACGACGCCTCCGGACAGCGCATGGCGCTCTCGATGCTTATCAGGAACGGGCATGTGCGCGCCTGCGATGTCGAGGCAAGCCTCGGCATCCCGCACCGTACGCTCATGTATTGGATGCGCCAGTGGTCCGAGAGGGGCCCCGGCTCGTTCTATGCGCCGAGAGCGAGGCGCGGCGGCACGGTGATGACGCCGGCGAAAATCGCCGAATGCGGGCGGCTTCTCGACGCGGGGCATCCGGTGCCGGAGACGGCGCGCCTAATGGGTGTGAATGAATCGACCTTGCGCAAGGCGGTGAGCGGCGGCCGCATCGTCAGGGCGGAAGGCGCGGGCGGGCGGGCGCCACTGCCAGACGCGGGCGCGACGACCAAATCAGACCGGAGCCGGGCGGACGCGCGGGCCGCGGAAGGGATGGGGACGGCCTGCACGCGGGCGGGCGAGCGCATAGCCGCGGCCGTCGGCCTGGCGGGCTGCGCCGCCGCGCGCTTCGAGAGGTGCATGGACGTCCACATGGGCGGCCTGCTGGCGGGGCTCCCCGCGCTGTGCGGCAACGGCCTGCTGAGCGGGCTTGGCAAACATCTGTCGCTGCCCCCCGGCTTCTACAGCGCGATGCATATCCTGACCGTCCTCGGGTTCATGGCGCTGGCGCGCATCCGCCGCCCGGAAGGCCTGCGCCAGGTCCCTCCCGGGGAACTGGGCAAGGCCAGCGGGCTCGACCGGTCGCCCGAGCCGCGGACCCTGCGCGAGAAAGTCGCCGTCATGGCGGAGACCGGCACGCCCAGGGAATGGATGCTCGAGCTCTCCCGGACATGGATGGAGGCCGACCCGCTGGAGGCGGGATACCTTTACCTGGACGGCCATGTGCGGGTCTACCACGGTTCGGACGCGAACCTGCCCAGGCGCTATGTCTCGCGCGACAGGCTGTGCCTGAGGGGCACGACGGACTACTGGGTCAACGACGCGCTCGGGCGCCCCTTCTTCGTCGTCTCCAAGGCCGTCACCGACGGACTGGCCGCCACGCTGCTCGGGGAGATCGTCCCGGAACTGCTGGCCTCCGTCCCCTCCCAGCCGTCCGAGGCCGAGCTCGCGGCCGACCCGCTGCTGCACCGGTTCGTCATGGTCTTCGACCGGGAGGGGGCGACGCACAGCCTCCTGTCAAAGCTCTGGGAGAAGCGCATCGGCGCCATCACCTACCGCAAGTCGGTCGCCGACCTCTGGCCTGAAAGCGAGTTCTCTGAAACCGGCGTGCCCGTGCCGGGCGGCGGCGTGACACGCATGATGCTGGCGTCCAGACAGTCCGCGCTCTCGTCCGGCGACGACGCGCTCCCCGTCCTCGAGATCCGCAAGCTGACCGAAACCGGACACCAGACGGCCATCATCACCACAGCGCGCCGCCTGGACAGCCCTGTCATCTCAGGCCGGATGTTCGCCAGATGGTGCCAGGAAAACTTTTTTAAATATATGATGCAACACTATGACATTGATGGGCTTGTGCAGTACGGAAGCGACGAGTTGCCTTGCACACTGGAGGTCGTCAACCCGGCCTGGCGCCTCCTCGACAGGGAAGTGAGGGACAAGCGCAGGCTCATTCGCAAGCTGCACGCCGGGATGGGGCAGGCGGCCCTGCAAAACGACGGGAAAGTCCTTCACCTGCAGGCCGAACGGCTCCAGGAAATCCAGCTGCTGGAAGCCGATCTCGAAAACCTGAGGGCCAGAAGGCGCGACACGCCGAAGAAGATCGAAATCGGGAAGCTCCCGGAAAACGAGCGGCCGCGGCAGCTGGCACCGCTTGGAAAAATGCTGACGGACACCGTCAAGATGATCGCCTACCGCGCCGAGACTGCGCTGGTCGGGCTCCTTCGTCCACACCTGTCAAAAGAGGACGAGGCGCGCGCCCTGATCCGGGAGCTCCTCGTCTCTTCAGCCGACCTCGAACCTGACGAAAAAGATAACACGCTGACCGTCCGCATCCATCGCATGACGTGCCCGGCGCACGACAAGGCGGTGGGAGCCCTTCTCGGCGAGCTGACCCAGGCCGCCTTCATCCACCCTGAAACCGGCGCACGGATGATCTACGAACTCGCCTGATCATACGCGAAAATGTGCAATCTCATTTTCCGTCGAGATCAGGAAGTCTGAACTTACGCGCTCCGCGCTAGGCTAGCGTCCCTGCTTATCGTGATCCTGCTGGTTGCCGTCGCTGGGGGTCTCTATATCCAGTCCGTGACGGTCGTCGCACGCAAAGTCGCCACAAACAATTTGGCCGCAGTGGCGCAGTTGAAGGTGAAGCAGATCGACACGTGGCGCTCGGAACGCCTCAGCGATGGTAACGTACTGACGGAAAACCCCTACATCCCTGTGGCCGTGGCCCGGTGGCTGGCGAATCCCGAGGCCACGAACGCCGAACCACTGCTCATCCAATTTCGTTCCTGGCAGGCCCATTACCACTACAAAGATGTCTTGTTGGTAGACGCCGACGGCCAGGTGCGCCTGAGCCTCAGTGGCCGGCGCGACCGGATTCACGAAACGACCATGACGACGCTGGCGGCGGCCCTGCGCGACCGGCAGGCTATGCTCACCGACCGG
>CAZQKI010000346.1:0-618 GCA_964592855.1 uncultured Lentisphaerales bacterium | reverse complement strand
GACCTGATTGCCGGCTCCGGCAATCTGCCGCCCCGCATCAATGTCGTTGTGCCGCTTCAGGCATCCAGCACCGATGCCACCGAACAGTGCAACGCGATCATTTTTCAGACGGATGCTCGCGAGTTTCTCTTCCCCATGATCCAAGCGTGGCCGACGCCGAGTCCTTCGGCGGAGACGCTGTTGATCCGGCAGGAAGGCGACGACGTGTTGTATCTGAACGAACTGCGCCACCGCAAGGGGACGACGGCTCTGGTGTTTCGTTTGCCCATCGGCAATAACGACCTGCCGGCGGCGCGGGCCGTGCGCGGCGAGACCGGCGAGATGACGGGCGTGGATTATCGCAACGTGCTGGTGCTGGCTCATGTGCTCCCCGTGCCCGGCACGACGTGGTTCATGGTGGCGAAGGTTGATCAGGCTGAGATCTATGCCCCGCTGCGCCAGCAGGTGCTGTACATAAGCGTCAGCCTCGGCTTGTTGCTCCTCGTGATCGGTCTGGGTGTCGGACTGTTGTGGCGGCAACAGCGCGTCCGGTTTCTCCGGGAAAAGGAGGAGTCGCTGCGCGCGTCGGAACTCCGATATCGCCGGCTGTTTGAGGCGGCGCGTGACGGCGTGTTGATC
>CAZQKI010000345.1:0-3443 GCA_964592855.1 uncultured Lentisphaerales bacterium | reverse complement strand
CTTCGGATCGCCAGGCGAGGCGGCCGGCACGAATGCCCGGCCCTATCGTAAGGCACGGCAACGGCGAATATCGGCCGCACTGAACCCGCCGCTCGCCGACCTCACCAGGTCCGCGAGTCCGGGACGTCGATCCAGCGGCTGCCGGCAATGATGGACTGCTGGCTCACGAGTCCCGGCAGCGTCATGTCCATGGCCTCATGGATGCCGATGGGGCACGGGGCCCGGCCGGTGATGGCGTTCACGAAGTCGAGAACCTCGAAGTAGTCGCCGCCGCCGTGTCCGGCCCGGCGTGCCGCCGCCGACGCCTTGCGCCACATGTCGGGCAGGTATTTCCGGGCCAGCGACCGGGTGGCGAAGAACGCATCCAGATCCATCCACCGCATGTCCCGCGAAAGGCTCCTCAGCCAGATCTTGCCCCGGTCGGACGGCCCGCCCCGCCCCGACTCGTAGCAGCCGTCGGTGCCCTGAAGCTGGTAGTTCGTCATCGCATGGGGCCGGTCGGAGAGCATGTCGACCCGGATCTTGACCAGGCCGCCGCTCCGCAGCCGCCCGAGCAGGACCGTGGACTCGTCGTTCTCGTAGCGGTCGCCGCGCGGATCACGGTAGTGGTGCCCGCCGCCGGCGCAGCACACGCCCGCCACGCGGTCGCCGGGGAGCCACTGGAGAATCGGCCCGAGACTGTGGGTGCCGTAAGTGATGCCGGGGACGCCGGTCTGCCATTTGCGGCGCCATTTTGTGACTTCGTTCAGGCCTTTGAGTTCATGCAGGTACTCGCCCTCGGCATAGTAGGCCGTGCCGAAAAGCCCCTGCCGGGCCAGCTCCCGGACCAGCACGTTCGGCTCCATGTAGGTGTAGTTTTCGGCCATCATGTAGACCGCGCCCGATTTTTTGCAGGCCTTCACCAGCTTCCGGCATTCCGCCACGGAGACGCCTGCGGGCACTTCGGACATGACGTGAATGCCGCGTTCAATGGCCGCGATGGCCTGGGGAACGTGGAAGTGCATCGGGGTCCCGATGATCACCGCATCGATGCCGGACTGATCGAGCATCTGCTCGTAGTCGGTGTAGCTTTCCTTCGCACCGAGGCGTAGCGCGGCGGCCGGCAGCCCCGCCGCGTTGACATCGCACACGGCATGGATCGTGACGCCGCCCATCGCCTCGCAAGCCGTCTTGAAGCTGGCGCCGCGGCCGCAGGCTCCCGCAATCCCGAATTTCAACATCCGCTTGCCCTTTTGCATCACCACTCGCCCTTCTTGCCGAACTGCGCGCGGGCGGCCACGCCGAAAGCCGCCCCGGCCGCATCGAGCGCCGCGAGCACCTGCTCCGACGGCTTGCCGGCGGAATCGCGGGCGGCCTGGATCACGGTCCGGCATTCGTTGCTGTCCATGAACCGCGCCGCCTCGAGGAGGCGGGGCTGGTCCTCGTCGGGGATGACCATGAACCCATGCTTGTCGGCGTGAATGAGCTGTCCGGGACGGACCTTGCGGCCGAACACCTCGACTTCGCAGTTCCAGCGCACGGGCCAGGAATGCGCGTGGCCGACGCAGAAGCGGCGGGCGAGGGCCTTGAAGCCGGCGTTGCACATCTCGTCGACATCGCGGATGGCGCCGTCGATAATGGTGCCGACGCAGCCGAGGGCGCGGTGCGCGTTGGCGTTGACCTCGCCCCAGAAGGCGCCGATGACGCGAGGCTTGTCGAGATCCTGCACCACGACGATCTTCGGCCCCGGCACGGAGGCGACATAGCGGCGGTAGTCGCTCCAGCCGCTGGGCAGGTTGATGGGATGCGCCGCGTTGGAGGGTTCGAACTGCACGGTGATCGCGGTGCCGACCATCGGCCCCATCTGCGGCATGAAGTCGCGCGTCTCCTCGAGGTTGAAAGCGTCGGCGGCGGAGTCGTGCCGGGTGATCTGCTCCCAGCCGTTGTAGATTGTGGGCGTGTTCCAACGCTTCAGTTCCAGCATTTGCGCGTGTGTCATCTGAGTGTGCTCCTTCATTTATCGCTTGTCAGCCAGTCCAGATCGAAGCTGGCCAGCATGACGTATCGGTCGTCGAACATCCGTTCGACCTGGCCGCATTCGTAAAGTCAGGGCCAGGCCGGACTGACCTGTGCCCGGATCCGCCCCAACTGGTCGACGACCCGCATGGGGTCCAGCTCACGGGGCGTAGTTCCCTGCGCGAGGCTCAGCGCCGCAGTTGTGCCGGCCGCCTCGCCGGTCGCCATGCAGGTCTGCTGGATCCGCAGCGAAGATTCGGCCTTGTGCCCGGCGGAGATGCAGCGCCCGGCCATCAGCAGATTGTCGAGCCCCTCCGCCACCAGGCAGCCATAGCGGATGTCGAAGAAGTCGCCGGCCCGCATCCGTTCCTGCCGCGGCAGGTAGTGTGCCTCGCCGCGCGGAACGGCCGTTTTGGTGTAGCTGTCGGCCGGCCAAACATCCAGTTCCCACGAGCTGCGGGCGATCCCGTCGGGATATTTCGTGAAGTTCCAGGCGTCGTCGTCGGAGACGGTAGCCAGCCCCTTGAGGCGCCGCGACGAGCGAATGCCAATCTGATTGGAGGTGTCGAGCAGATAGGCCTGCTCGTAGCCCGGCGCAAAACGCCTCAGGGCGTCCGCCGCCTGCCAGGCCTGCGACCGCCCCTCCCGCTCGGCCCGCGTGCAGTCGAAGGGATCGAGCGGATCGACCTTGAGTACCCGGCTGAGCACCGACAGCATCTCCTGCCGCGGCTCGGGAAGCGGCCAGTTCCAGCCGCGGACGTAGCCGAGGAAACGGCGCTTCTCGACCAGGACGGGCGAGTCGTATTCGCCGGCGTCGACCGCCGCCGTGAAGGCGGCCTCGACGCGCGCCATCGTCGCGTCGGAGAGCGGCAGCTCCGGTTGATGCACATTCGCCATCCGGAACACCTTGGTCATCGCCATGGCCCACGGATGTTCGCCGTCGCCACAGTCGTAGGGAACGCCCGACTGGGCGGCCACCAGGCCGTCGCCCGTGGCATCGATCACCCGTTTGGCCAACAGCAGGCGTCGGCCGGCGCGGGTCTCGGCAAAGACCCCGGTTGCGCGGCCCTCCTCGATCTGACAGACGCATCCGTAGGCGTGATGCAGCATCTCGACTCCCGCCTCGGAGAGGAGTTCGTCCCAGACACGTTTCACCGCTTCAGGATTCACGCTGCTCCGGATGTTGGTCCGCTCCGCCGAACCCATGAAGGGGAGGATGCCGTTCCGCCGGCGGAGGCGGTGAACGTATTCGTGCCAGATTCCCTGGAAGTCGGCGCCGTTGGTGCTCAGGACCACGCACACCAGCTGGGTGCAGGGCGAGCCGCCCAGATAGCCTTCCTTTTCAACCAGCAGGGTCCGGGCGCCCTGACGGGCCGAGGCGACGGCCGCGGCGCAACCGGCCGGCCCTCCGCCGCAGACGACCACATCCCACTCCCCAAGGACTGGAA
>CAZQKI010000344.1:0-3464 GCA_964592855.1 uncultured Lentisphaerales bacterium | reverse complement strand
ACGGCCTTGGCGGCGTCGGGACGCTCGGCTGCATTTCGCTCTACTACCACGGCTATCGCGGCGGCTTCACCGGGGAGATCACGGAGGCCTTGCGACAGATGGCCGGCGATACGCCGTTTTCGGCGGATTGTTGGAACAACGACCACAAGGCCGAATGGCTCCGCCGTGAGATCGGACGTTACGGCGGCGCCATCTGGTTCGGTTGTTTTGTGTCGGGCGCCATGGTGAGGGATAGGCGTGTGTGCGGCCTGGTGGTCAATACGCCCTGGGGCCGCGGCGTGGTGCATGCCGGCGCCGTGATCGATGCCACCGGCAATTCGGACGTGGCCGCGTCCGCAGGCGCGGCCTGCCGGGTGGCGAGCGACAGCGACCTTGCGTTGCAGGGCACCGGCCTCCCGGCCCGGCCGTTCCGGCCGGTCTACCAGAACACGGACTATACATTCGTCGAGGACGGCGACCCCGTGGATGTCACGCGCGCCTTCATCGTGGCGCGGCGCAAGTTTCCCGGTGCGTTCGATATCGCGCCACTCGTGGATTCGCGCGAGCGGCGCCAGGTCGTGGGGGACGTGACGGTGACGCCGCCGGACGTCTTCACCGGTCGCCGATGGCGCGACACCATCGCCCTCGCCCGCAGCGATTTCGACAGCCACGGGTTTACTGTGCATCCGATTTTCCTCGTGCAGCCGCCCGACCGCACGGTTCACGACGCCTGGCTGCCGCTGCGGGCCCTGCTGCCGCGCGGTCTGGATGGCATTCTGGTCACAGGTCTCGGGATCAGCGCCCAACGTGACGTGATGCCTGTCCTGCGCATGCAGGCGGATGTCCAGAACCATGCCTACGCCGCCGGACTCGCGGCGGCCCTGGCTGTCCGTGCGGGCTCCTCCGACATCCGCAAGGTCGATATCAAGATCCTGCAGCGCCAATTGGCGCAAAAGGGGATCATCCCGCAAGCGGTGCTGCTGCACCGCGAAGAGGGTCCGCTGCCGACTGCCCTTGTGAAAGCGGCGGCTCATGGCGACCTGTTGGCGCACAGCGAAATTGCGGCCATCCTGAGGCGGCCGGAACCGACACTCCCGGAACTGCGCCTGCGGCTGGCGGCGGAGACCGATGCCGAGACCCGAGTTCGGTGCGCCAAACTGCTGGCCGTGCTCGGCGATCCCGCCGGCGAAGCCGTACTGATCGAACAGGCGAGTGTCGCAGCCTGGGACGAAGGGTGGAACTTCACAGGCATGGGCCAGTACGGGCGCAGCCTGAGCCCCGTTGACGACTGCATCGTGTGCCTGGCTCGGCTTCGCAGCCGGGCGGCCTGCGCGGCGGTCCTGGCCAAGGCGGCCGCGCTTGATGCCGGGCAGGCGTTCTCTCATTTCAGAGCCGTCTCCGTCTATGCTGAATCCGTGGGCGAAGCCGCGTTCGCCCCTGTTCTGGCTGACGTACTCGCGCAGCCGGGAATCGGGGGGCATGCGTGGATCAGCCTGACCGACGAATTGGCCGATATTCCCGCAGGCGGCGCCGATACCCGAACCCGCAACGAGGCGCTGCGCGAATTGTACGTGGCGCGGGCGCTGCTGCGCTGTGGCGACCCGGTCGGCGTGGGCACGCGGGTGCTCGATGCCTATCGCCGGGACTTGCGCGGCCACTTTGCCCGTCACGCCGCGGGTCGGCTGGAGGATGACGGCATGACGCATCGACAAGCCGAAGGCGAGGGAGTCTACACGGAATGAGGAAGCAAGCCCTATGAAGATCACTGCGGGACTGATAACTGAGCCATTACCAGTGAGACGATTACGGTTGACGAACAGCGAGTGGCACCTTTCCCTCTGTAAACCCGAATGGCCGATCACGGCTCAACAGGAGTAGGCAAATGAAAGATACTGAGTTCAAAGAGACCTTGCGAGAATATGCCCTGAAGTCAGGAATCGACATGCTGGGGTATGCCAACATCGACCGGTTCGAGAACGCGCCGGCCGAATTTCATCCGCGCAACATCTATCCCAAAACGAAAACGGTGATCGTACTGGGCATACGTGTGCTCCGAGGGCTCATGGAATCCCTCGATGAGGGGATGCACATTCCTTACAACGCCCATGGCTATGGGGGCATCAACGAATGGTTCATGCGGGATGCCCGCCAGAAAGTGGCATGCTGGCTTGAGGACCACGGCTATTCCGCCGTGCCTGTGATCCAGTGGACCGGAACCCCCCATCAGGAGCCGATCATGTGTCACCGCACGGCCGCCGTGGCTGCGGGACTGGGCGAAGTCGGATGGTCGAAGATCCTCCTGACCAAGAGATTCGGCCCGCTCCAGCGGTTCGGTATCGTGCTCACGGATGCCGTTCTTCCCTCGGATCCTCTCCAGGTCGGGCAGATCTGCGACAAGTGCATGGCCTGCGTGCGCGATTGCCCCGGGAACGCGATTTCCAGAAAAGAGAGTGTCACGGTGACCATTGACGACACGCCGGTCACCCACGCCAAGGTCGATATGTTCCAGTGTACACGGGCGCACCACGGGGGGATCAAGGCCACGCATCCGCGCCCGCCCGCCGATTTTGAGACCACCGAGATCGACGCGAAGTACGAAGAGCTGCGCAAGACCGTCAAGGATGAAACCGAGGCCTATCAACTGGGCTGCGCGGCAGCGGGAGAGGTGCAGGCGAAATACCCGCACCCGATCTTCGGCCTGGTCGGCAACCTGACCAAGTCCTGCGCCTACTGCGGGGCGAACGGGTGTTTCCGGGCCTGCCTCGATCACCTCGAAGCGCGCGGTCTTCTGGATAAACGGTTCGTCAACCGGTACCGTGCATTGCAGGGCAAGGATGCCGCTAAGCCGAATCTCCCGAAGGCGGTCCGGGAAGCTGGAGGAGAGGAGGTTTATATGGAATGAGGAGTCACTCGCGTGCAGCAGGATCTGACGGATACGCATGTCGACAAGATACGCGGGAAGGCTGGGGCCGAGGGCAGCCGCGTCGTCGCGGCGGCGAAGCGTACAACAAGGCAGGTCGGGCCGCCCGTTTCACACGGGTTGGTTGCATGCTTTTCGCCGCTTCAACGGGCGAGGCCGCCCGTTCCCCCAAACACCTGTCCCCATGACGCGCACCCCGCCCCACGAGCGGACGAATCCTGACGAATCCTGTTCTTGATTTGGACAGGCTCTCGAGATTACACTAAGTTTTGATTGATGCATCCAAAATCGACCCCGGGTTCTGCCATGAAAAAAACAATGACATCCAAAGAACGCGTCCTCACCGCCATCCATCGCCAGGTGCCGGACCGCGTACCGCTGAACTATGGCTCCAACCCCGCCAGCGATGCACGCCTGAAGGCGCACTTCAAGCTGGCCGCAGACGACTCGGAGGGACTCAAGCAGGCGCTGCAGATCGATTTCCGGGGCGTCTGGCCAAGCTACACCGGCCCCCTCCTCCATCACGACATCCCCGAACGCGGCGTGGTCGTGGACAACTGGGGCA
>CAZQKI010000343.1:0-3474 GCA_964592855.1 uncultured Lentisphaerales bacterium | reverse complement strand
CGATGAAACGATTGGCCACACTGGTTCCGCTCATTGCCGCCGCGATGCTGGCGGACTCCGCCCAATCCGCGGCCCCCGCGCTCCTGCTGCCGCTCGACCTCAGCCGATCCCCGAACGGCACGTCGCTCTTCGCCCCGGTCGATCCCGGTCTGGCGCTCGCTGCCGGCGCCCTGACACCCGGTGCGACCGTTATAGTGGAGAACGTCTCGTTTATCATCTCCAGCAACTTGCTCGACGTCTCCAGTTCGATGAGCGGGCTCAAGGAGATCGCCCGCGTCAAGTCCTACCTCGACGGAAAGAACCTGGCCGCCAACGGGCGACAGACGCTCCGCTTCCCCGGTGACCAGTTCGAGGCCCTCCATCTCCTCGCGTTCTCCAGGAAGCGTGATGACACCGTCCCGCGCATGACGGTCCGGATCGGACTCTTCGGCGGCATGTCCGGCGTCCTTCACAACGAAGTCGTCCAGGTGCCCGACATCCTGGAGGCGGCGTCGAAGCTGGCTGGGGTGTATGCGAGTCTCCCCGTGACGCTGGCGGGCGGCAAAAAAGGCTATCTGCATGCGATCCGCGTGCCGCTGGACGGTTCCGGCAATGTCCGCGAGGTCCGCACGATGGACCTGGAGTTCACCCGCGACCTGAATGACCGCGTGAACCTCCCCGACCCCAACGAGTTCGGCCAGATGCCGATGGGCCATCCGAGCAGCGTGGTCATCCTCGGCGCAACGCTCGAGCGGTCGCCGGTCACGATGGTCCACGACTCACCCGAGGCGGGCAACGTCTTCAACGAACCTGTCAAGCCCACGTTCCAAGTGACCCTCTCCAACCGTTCCGACCGCGCCGTGTCCGGCACCGTCGGCGCCACCTGCGAAGGCCCCGGAACGGCGGATGAGCGGATCGCGGGGCGTGCAGCGTGGGAGGTCAAGGAGTCTTTCAATCTCGCACCCGGCCAGTCGAAGGCCTTCACGCTCGCGGTACAGCCGTCGTCCCGCCTCCGCGGCTGGTATGCGGCCCGGCTCGCCGCGACGATCGACGGACGCACCGTGCAACGCCGCGACACGACTTTTGCCGTGCTGGCACCCGACACCCGCAAGGCCTTCGACGAATCCCCCTTCGGCGTCTGGGAGTTCTGGCGTCCGCACAGCATCTTCTACCGCGAGGACCAGATCGACCGCCTCGCCTCCCTCATCAAAAAGGCCGGCTGGCGCTGGACCTATGGCGGCGTGCCGAACAAGGGGGGGCGTAACGACGAGGGAATGACCGACGCCTATTTCCTGGAGCTGCGCAAGAAGTACGGCTTCCGCATGACGATCCAGTCGCTGCCCAACAGCTACCAGCGCGGCGAAGGCTGGTTCGATGCGGCGCTGTTCGCATCGAACGACGCACCGGCGCTGGCGCGCCAGCGTGCGCGCGGCTACGACAACGCGGTCAAGGTGCTTCACGAGTCGCGCAGCTCGACCACCCTGCTCCGCCGGTTCAGCGAATTCCTCGGCGGCGAACCCTATGCTATGCCGCCCGAGGAGCAGGCCAAGCTCGAGAAGCAGATCGAAAACGTGAAGCAATACTGCGCGGCCATCAAGCAGGCCGATCCCAAGGCGCGCATCGTGCTGATCAACGACTACCCGCACGTGGCGGTCGAATACATGAAGCGCGGCTTCCCGGCCGAGCTTTTCGACATCATCGGTCTGGAGTGCGCGGGATTCATGCGCGAACCGGAGCGGCAACCCGACTGGCTGAGCCTCCTCGGACACGCGGAGATGATGCGCCGGGCGTTCAAGAAATACGGCTACGAAAAGGAACTCTGGACGACCGAGGCGCTGTATCACGCCACCAATCCGGGCAACCTATCCTTCCATGCACAGGGAGTCATCGCCGTGCGCGAGCACGTGCTGGCGCTGGCGAACGGGTTTTCCAAACTGGCTGCGGCGGGCATCGTCAAGGATCCCAGCGACGACTACCACTGGAGCAATTGGGGCGCCAGCGGCTACTGTTTCCGCGATCCCGAAATCAACCCGAAGCCCTCCTACGCGATGATTGCCTGGCTGACCCAGGTGCTGGACCAGGCCGCCTTTGCCGGCGTGGTCGAGACCGGCAGCACCGCCCTGTATCTGCTCGACTTCAAACAGCCGGGCGGCAAACACGTCTATCCCGTCTGGGTGGTCCGCGGCGCACAGGAGGCCGTGCTCCAGGTGACTTCGGGCAAGCCCGCCGTCTTCGACATCTACGGCAACCCCGTGAAGGCTCCATTCGTCGACGGGCGTCTGCAGCTCACGCTGACCGACACCCCCCTCTACGTGACGGACGCCGTGATCGGCGGCGTGGCGGAGCGCAAGCCCGTCGAACTGCCGGTCGCCACCGGCGCAGTGCTGGTCGATTTCGACCGCGAAGATCAGCTGAAGACCGTGACCAAGGCCAATCCAATTCTGGAACGCAACTGGGACTACCCGCGTCTGAAAGGCGATTACGCCACAGCCTTCGACAGCGTCGACGGCGTCACGGCGCTCAAGGTGGAGCTCAAGGCGGATGCCGACGGCCGCAAACTCTTCCAGCGCTACGTGGAATTCGCGCTCGCCAAACCGATCCCGCTTGAAGGCCGTCCGGACGCGCTGCACGTGCGGGTGAAGGGTAACGGCGGTTGGGGACGCGTGATGTTCGAGATGATCGATGCCAAGGGGCGCCTCTGGACTTCCTGCGGCAACCAGTACGAGGGTTCCTGCAACGCCAGCGACAACCGGGGCGACAGCTACATCAGCTTCGACGGCTGGCAGACCCTCCGCATTCCGCTGGTGCGTCAGTACGATGGAGCGGATCAGTCCGTGATGGCGCCGGCCACTTGCGACTGGTGGCCCGAGAACACGCCCGAGCTGCCTGCCGCGGAGGAAAAATTCAAAGCCGACGCGGCCGCCTACGAGGCGGCCATGAAGGAGATGCCCGCCCAGCTTGCCGCTTATGAGGAGGCCCTGAAGGCGCATGCGGAAAAAGTCAAGCTGCAGGGACGAAAAGCCGGCAAGGCACCCCCGAAGCCTGCCGAGCCTCGCAAGCCCTCCTTCCGCTGGCTGGGCGTCGCCGGCGTCGACTATCCCCTCACGCTGACCAAGGTCATCGTGGCCATGCCCGCCGGCGTGCTCTACGGAACCGGCGAACGTCCGGTGGAACAGACGGCGATCTGGCTCGACAAGCTCAGCTACTGAGGTCGACATGAGCTGGTACACCCTGTTTCCCGGACCGGACGGCGATCTGATGAGCACGGCGGAATGCCACGGCGACGCCATGCGGCGCCTTTGCCTGGCGGTGGCCTATCAGAACCGCATGCGGCAGATTGTGGCGCTCTCCGACGAGGCGCTCTGCGGGCGCTCGATTCCGGCGGAGACGCCCGACCGCACGGTTGCGCTGGCGGCCAAGGCCGCCGAACTGCGCGATTACGTCAGGGTCCGCATGCCGCTGGATCATCTGGCCGGACACTTCTGGCAGTTCGGC
>CAZQKI010000342.1:0-3501 GCA_964592855.1 uncultured Lentisphaerales bacterium | reverse complement strand
AGGTCGGCGGCAAATCCCAGATAAGGTGTCGCGCGATCTTCGTGAACCGGCAGGAAGTCGCCGAGCGTCTCCCGTGCGCGCTCGACTTTCACGCGGGTGGCGGCCTCGTCGATCACGTGCCGCGGGTGGCGCATCTTTTGCGCGATATCGTCTTCCGGTGTGATCGCGGCTTCTGCGGCCAGTTTATAGGCGCCGGCGGCGCCGTCCTCGCTGGGCGTGTGCGTAGACTGAATTCCCCATCCGGGATCCGTGAGGACCGCCCGCACCGTAACCCACGGTTGTAGAATGGAATCGTCGTCAATCCAATCCTTGAACAGTTTGTGCCGGAGCTGAAACTCGATATCACGATAAAGCGGGTCGGTGCATTCGAGCCGGACAATTTCGTATTCGTAGGCTGCGTAGCGGCCGCAACTGACCAGCACCAACGGCCGGGTGCGGCGCAAACTGTTGTGATCCGTCCAGAGACGGATGCGCTCGGTATATTTCGGGGATACGGCAGCTTCAGCCACCTGTCGCGCCAGGTCGCGTAACACATTGACTTCCGTTTGCTTCATCATACTGTAAGCCCTTTCCCAGCGCGCGCCCCTTTTCCAACCACCGCACGGCCTCGTCAACCTCGCCTCCCATGCGCACAAATATGAAGCGCGTTCCGGCCGGTGCCCGGGTGACGAGTTGCTCGATGACCTCATCGGACACCCAGGCCAGGCAATGCACCGGCGAGCCCGGTCCGGCGAAATGGTCCAGGATCGGCAAATAGCCCTTTTTCGCCTGGACCCGGTTGAAGGCATAGAAGTTGGGAATTTTGTTGAAGCCCGGAAACTGGTATTCCGCGTCGGCGCAGCAGTGGATTCCAAGGCCGCCGAAGGTGTCGGAGAGATCGTTGAGTTCCGGCAGGCAGAACTCCTCGAACATCTCCGGGCTCATCGTGCCGACCTCGTCCGCGGACACCCACGGACCCAGCTCCGGCGGCACCCAGTTGCCCGGGCAGTGGCAGGGGCTCATGGCCGGGAACTCCTTGCGCAGCTCGATCAGGAAGGTCTTGAGCAGCAGGGCGCATTTCGCGCTCAGCCGCTTGACCGCCTCCGGCTCCAGGATCATCGAGCCAAGCAGATCGCTCTTCTCCCAGATCAGGCTGGCGATGTCGAATCCGGTCTGCATGTCGCAGACCCCGAGGTCCACGTCCTGGCCAAGCTCCCGCTGAACAGCCCGGCCCAGCTCGAAAACGCGGTAGAGACAGGGGGTCTTCCAGATATCGGGCATCTCCAGCTTGTCCGCCTCGGCCGCGCTGCCGACCATCGGCAGGGCGCACGGCATGTCGCCGGGCGGAATGTGGACCTTGCAGCCGAAGGCGTGGGCGAAGAGTTGTGTTCCGGTGGACAGCTTGGCCAGCGGGACGCTGTCGTCCTGCAGGCGTTCGTGTGCGCGCACCTTGCGCCGGTAGTTTTCCGCCACCCAGGGCACCCATTTTTCCACGGGTTCGCTCGACAAAGTGTAATCGCCCACCTCTGTCAGCGGGATGAGCGGCGGCTGCCAGAGAAACGCGGGGCGGGTATCGGTCCCGCTGAACATATCCCGAATGCGTTGCTTGTTCTTATCCATAGGTTGATTCAAAACCTCAAGGTTGCCGTCGATGGCTGTCGGTTGCCGTCGATGGCTATCGATGTGCGTGCCGGCGGACGCCTGGCAAATCATGCGTGGTTGGGCGTTTATTCGGTCAATGGCCTGTGGAATTCCCCGGGATGGCGCTGTCTTAGCGCTTCGGCAAAATGGCTGCGTCCCGTCTGTTCAAGCCGTTCGCAGTAGGCGGGCAGTCGGCCGCGCGCGTGGTAGGGGCCGCCCTCCCGCATAACCGTCCACAGGGGATCGACGGCGCAGCCGGCCGGCATCGTCAGCATCATGTCGTCGTGCCAGTCGTTCAGATAGGCCAGTCCCTCCCGGCAGAGATCCGTCCGTTCGGACGCCAGGTTGCGCTGCTCGTGCGGATCCGTCTCGACATTGAACAGCATTTCCTTCGGGAACAGGTGAAAGCCGTCATGCCAGGTCCGCATGTAGAGCCAGGGGCCGAAGCGGACGCCGCGCTGGCAGACGTGGGCGCACTGGCTGACGACGAGGCTGGGGCGTCCACTATCGAGTCCGTCGGTGAGGGTGCGGGCATAGCTCTGCCCGTCCCATCGCGGCGACGGTTTTTTGCCGAAAAGATCCGCCAGCGTCGGCAACAGGTCGAGATTCAGGTGCAAGCCCTTATCGACCGCTCCTCCGGCCCGCATGCCGGGCCAGCGGATGATCATGGGGATGCGGCAGGTGATGTTGTCGGCGCAGCCGTGCTCCATGTAGATGCCGAGTTCGCCTTGATTCTCGCCGTGGTCGGCGCTGACGATGATGGCGGTATCGTCGAGAACCCCGGCCGCCTCCAGCGCGGCGAGGATGCGGCCGACGTGGCCGTCCATGTAGGCGATGCCGCAGTCGTAGCCGTCGAGGTGGCGATGGAGGTCGTCCAGGGTGCGCAATGCCGCGACATGCCTGGGATAATCGGGAAGTTCGCGGCTCTCGAACATGTTCAGTTCAAAGGGCGAGTAGGGGCCGACCGTCTCGCGGCGCTGCCGCTCTAGCACCTCGGGCGTCAGCCAGTCCGGCAGCGGATCATCTTTAAAGGGATTGCCGAACTCGGCCGGCGCGCGGTAGTAGCCGTGGGCGTCCCAGTAGTTCACATGGAGGAACCAGTTGTCCTCCCGGGCGTTGGCGCCGATCCACTTCAAGACGGTTGGCGTGACTTCCTCGGCCGACTCCTGGCCGCTCTTGCCGGTATTGTGCATCTCATTGAAGCCGGCGTTGAACCACCAGGCGGAGTGGCGTTCGGCAAAGGGGCTGATCGAAACGGTCTTGAAGCCGCATTGACGCAGGCAGGCAGGGAGGCTTTCGGCGGCCAGCCGGTCCTTGAACTGCCGCGGCGCGCCCTCGAGACGCATATCGGCTGCCGTGCCGCCGTGGCCGACGATGCCCGTATGGATGCCGAACCGGCCGGTCATCAGGGCGGCGCGGGAGGGGAGGCAGGGGGCGTCGCTGCAGTAGTAGTTGTCGAAGCGGAGGCCCTCGGCGGCAATCCGGTCGATATTGGGCGAGGTGTTGCGGTGATAGCCGTAACACCCCAGATGGTCGGGACGGAGCGTGTCGAGGTCCAGAAAAAGAATGCGCATGTTACGATCTCCGATGGTTATTTTTTGAAATACTTTCGGCGCTGGCGTTCGCTAGACCAAGACCTCGCATTGTAGTGTCTGGCTCATCCGTGAATCCGCCCGAACGCCCCGTGAAGGCTATTCCATTTCGGTGCAGATGGTGCCTAGCGTACCCGAACCGCCGCCAAAGAGACAGGACAATATCGGGTCATGCGCAAGGTGGGGTAGGCATTCCTGCCTGCCCAGAAGCACGCAAAGGGGAACGCCGTGATGAAAGCGCGCGACCCGTTGCGTGCCGCACAATCGTTTGCCGTAATCGTCGGCAGAA
>CAZQKI010000341.1:0-3567 GCA_964592855.1 uncultured Lentisphaerales bacterium | reverse complement strand
CAACGCTTTTCTACACCATTTTGAGGACAAGCCTCTTGCCGCAGGCTGCGGCATAGCGATTCAACGTGTCGAGCGATGCGTTTGCGCCGCTTTCGATACGGGAAACCACGCTCTGCGTTGTTTTCATCGCTGCAGCCACATCGGCTTGAGACAACTTGGCCTCGGCGCGGGCTTCAGCCAGCACTCGGGCGACCGCATAGTCGGCGGACACTGCCTCATGAACGGCCTGATAGCAGGCTTTCTTTTTGATCCGCGCCCCCTGTTCCAATGTCTCGCGCCTCATGGCCTCATAGGTTTTACTCTTCATGGTAAGCTCCCTGTTGAAATTGTCGCATCACAGCACGCGCCTGACGCATTTCCATCAGAGGTGTTTTCTGTGTCTTCTTGACGAACGCATGCACCCCGACAACAAGATCGTCAACATGGTAGAAGTATAGCACGCGAACCTGTCTTCCACGGCGCAACCGAATTTCAAACAGCGACTTGTCGAGTTTCTTTGCGTAGGGTTCCACTAAACGTCCATCGATCTCAAGTCGCTCAATGATCGTCCAATACTCAGCCTGACACTCGTCCGGCTGTGCCTCAATGAACGCACGCACGCTTCGAACAGCGACGAACGTTTTTTTCATTGCGATCATTATCGCACATACGCTATATCGTTTCAATAGGTTGCCGTGGCTAAACCACGGTGCCTCAAGCCGATGGCGATTCTGGTGGACTTGCTGGAGGGGGAGAGTCCCGAAGCATTGTCGGATGCCATGTCCTGATCGTGACGGGCAACCTCAGGCACTTTCCTGCCCGCGCCATCGGCGGAATTCCGGTCCTTTCGCCCGCCGCCTTCCTGGCCACACTCGGCGGCGGCATTTGATCGTGGACAGCGTCCTTGGCGGTTGGTAATCTCGCTTTCATCGAAGGCGTGGCGGCGGGCTTCCAGAACGGGCGCATGCTATCGTACACCGCGACACCGGCACCGAGAATTTGATAGGGGATAGGACCATGTGGACCATCGAAGGTTGGTACAATGAGGCGAGAACGATGGCAGCGGCCAACGCCGAGTTTCTTCGCGCGAAGGCCGACGACTGCTTCAACAGCCTCCAGCAGGCACTGCCGGATATGCCGGCTGATGCGCTTGCCCAGCGCCTGGCGGAGTTTGACCTGCAGAGGATGGATGCGGTGCCGGACCTGACGCGCTACCCTGAGTTGCGCGGTATGCGGGAATTGGTCGATGCCGAGCGGCGGGGCGTGCGCGACGGAGCCGGGCTCAGCCCTCGCCAACTCAGCGCCTACTGGAATCACCGCCCATTCTACTTCCGTTTCGTGATGTCAGGCAAGCTGCGTGCAGCGCGCGCGCATTGCAGTTATGTCTACTTTCCAACCAGCGATCACGGGCCGCTTCTAGGCTTCAACCTTGACACGGGGCTGACCGAGCCATTCCAGCAGCCGGACTGGCCGGCGTTGAACGAGCACTTGCTCAAGGGCGCTGTCTCCAGCGGCGTGTTCCTGGATGAGGAATCGCCGGAACTGTTCCCCGTTCCAGTCGATCGTCTCGTCTCCCGTTATTGCCGCAGCACCGATGAGGCGGTGGAGATGTACACCCGCTACAACCACTTCTGGGGCCCGTGCAACACGATCCTGATCGACAGGAGCGGCCGCGTGGCCATGATCGAGAAGACGGCATGCCGCATCGCTGTGCGTTACTCGCCGGACGGCTTCGCTTTCATCACCGCAATGGTGCAGGATGACCCGGCCATGAAAGCCTACCATGCAGACCGCAAGGCCGCGTCGCTCGTGGCGCGCGGACTGCCTACCCCCTGCGCCGATACCGCCTACTGGGCCGCCCAGGAGCGGCGACTGGCAATCATGAAGGAGTTGCTGGAAGAATCGCGCAGGCATCCCACGCTGCAGCAGCTTCAGCGGTTTGTCCAATTTCGAGATCCGGAGCGAGGTAACGTGGCGGGAAACGGGGAAATCCTCTTCCCGGGCGGCCTCCCCTCGGAGCATACCGTCAAGACCACAATCTGGCTGCTTACGGAAGGCAAGGCCATATGGTGGTCCCGCGATCATCAGCGCGGAATACCGTCCTGGCAGAACCGAATGCCCGACGTGACCTTCCGCGGTGTCTGGTCATGGAGTTAATCAGGGAGGATTCATCATGTCAGTCCATGCAGTCAGCAGCATCACGGCCTCGGATTTCGGCGCCATGACGTTGCGGATCGGCGACCTCAACAGCGACGGCTCTCCGGATCTGCTGTTTGTCCAGAGTGATTACGGGTCGCGTGCGATCCGTTGCCTGACTGCCACCACAATCGGTGGCGAGCGGCTCTGGCAGACCGGAATCCCCTCCCCCCTGAACGGCCGGGTCTACAGCGACCTGCCCGTGCAGATCCACGACTGGGACAACGACGGCATCAACGAGGTGCTCTACGTCCGTCAGGCCATTTATGCGGAGCCGTGCGAGTTCATGGCTCGCAATGAGCGTGTATGCGAACGGGCCCTCCGGTACGAAGGCAACGCGACGCTGGTCGTGTTGGACGGCCGGACCGGCAAGGAGAAGACCACGGTTCAACTGCCGGCGCCAGCTGACGACTGCATTCTCTTCGCGGATCTGACCGGCCGCGGACGGCGCGAGGACTTGGTGGTCAAAGATCGTTATTGGAACATGTGGGGCGTTTCACATGCTGGCGACATCCTCTGGCACTGGCCGGGCTCGACCGGACACTATCCGGCGGTGGCTGACATCGATGGCGACGGCCGCGACGAGGTTTTTGTCGGCTATGCGCTCCTGGATCACGACGGTCGGGTGATCTTCGACCACCAGCAGGGAAACCATCCGGACGTGCATTCCGATGCCAACGCCATTGCCCGGATGTCTGATGGCCAGTGGCGGCTGCTTTTCGGCAACCATGGCGCTCATTGCCTCGCGCCTGACGGGCGCGAGATCTGGCACCAGGCGATGCGGGAAGCACAACACGTCGTGGTCGGGCGGTTCAGCGTGGAGACGGCCATGCAGGCGGTGGTGGTTGATCGGGGCAGTCCGCGCAATGAAAAGGGCGATGCCGTCATTTACCTGTTCGATCTCGATACCGGGCGCGAGATCTGGCGGCGGCAAGAGCCGCCCGGCGGATGGGGAGCGAACTGCCAGGACATCCGATGGACCGGCCGGAATGATTGTCAGGAGATTCTCGTAGCCGGCCGCGGCGCCGGGCGCCCCGCAATCATCTATGACGGGACCGGCGAGATCGTGGATGAGTTGGAGGTGCCCGCGGCCTGTCTTGCTGTCAACTATCCTAATCACTACTGCTATCGCGCCGATGTTTGGGGCGACAGCCGCGACGAGGTTTTCGTGGTGGGATGGAAGGGCGTGCGCATTTACACAAACTCCCGCGCGCTGCAGCCGGCGACAGCCTATAACACTACGCTCTATCGCGGAATGTGACAGCACCTGGCAGTCTGGCTTCATGTTTCAACCCTTTCCTTGCCTCCTTCTTTTCGTCTGCCATGCTTCCTGTTTTTCCTCGCCACCACAAGCGGATGTCATCGCATGCCCTGGCGGGCGCATCCCCGTTT
>CAZQKI010000340.1:0-3580 GCA_964592855.1 uncultured Lentisphaerales bacterium | reverse complement strand
CCCGGCGGAATCCAGAGCATCGGCGCCGTGACTGTGCGTGACAGCAATGCCAGCGGCGGGCAAACGCTCTATGCCGGCGCCGGGTCCGATAGCCTCGGCAACAATGTAAACTGGGTGTTTCCGGCAAAGGGAACCGCCATCCTGATCCGGTGACGGCAACCGCGCGCACCGCGTGCGCGGCCCTGCCGTGAACTCCCTGTCTCCAGCCATGAAACCACACGCTCACCCCTCGCTCCCATGCCGGATCGACGACGCGGCGGCGCCGGACCTGCTGGTGTCGGCGCTTGGGGACGTCGACACGCCGCTGCGCCAGGCGGCGTTCGATCTCGCGCATGACCGGATGCGGTGCGACTCGGGCGAGGTCGTCGAAGCCTACTTCAAGGAGCGCCTGGGCTTCCCGCACTTCCAGCCGATCGACAAGCGCGTCTTCAAGACGCCGCCGGTCGGCTGGCTCTCCTGGATGTTCTACGGTCGCGACGTGACACCCGGAGAGGTGCTCGCCAACGCGCGCTGGCTGGCCGAGAACCTCAAGGACTACGGCGTGACGTGGGTGCAGATCGACGACGGCTGGCAGGGCAGCGATCGTGACTGGGAGGGCACGCGCGCAGCCTTCCCGCAGGGGATGAAATGGCTGGCGGATGAAATCCGCAAGCTGGGCCTGACGCCCGCGCTGTGGACCTGCCCGCACGGCCAGGACAACACCGAGTTTGCGGGCAGGTCCGGCGGATTCATCGCGTGCAACACCTTTGGCGGTCCCTTCACGATCGACGCCACCAACCCGCGCGGGCTGGACGTCGTTCGGAAGCTCATGCGGGGGCTGACGCGCGACTGGGGCTATGGGTTCCTGAAGTTCGACGGCATCAGCGGGAAGACCGGGTACGGACTTCTGGCGGGGTACCGGGCCGAACAGAACCGGTTCGCCGATCCGTCGGTTTCCGCCGAAACGGCCTACCGCCGGTTCTTCGAAACCATCCGTGATGCCGTCGGCCCCCGGGTCTTCATCAACGCCTGCACGGTCGGCGTCTGTCCTGAGATTGTTGGCCTGTGCGACGGCATGCGCACCGGCGCCGACACCAACCCGGAGTGGGGCGGCGGATTCCTGCGCGCCGTCGCGGCGACCATGGATGGGTACTTTCTGCACAACACCGCAGTCTATACCGACCCCGACTGCTGCATTCTGCGCCCGCCGCTCTCCGTGGACATGGCCCGGGCCTGGGCGACGCTCTACGGGCTTACCGGACAGATGCTGATGTTCGATGACCGCATGCCGGACCTGGGCCCGGAACGGGTCCGCATCGCCCGGAAGATCGCGCCCCCGGCTGACATCCGGCCGTTCGATCTCTTTCCCGCAAGGCGACAGAAGACGCAGTTCGACCTGAAGGTTAACCGGTTGGGCCGCGCCTACGACGTGATCGGGGTGTTTAACTACGGCGAGAGCGAGGGGCGCGTGGCGCGTCTCGACTTCCCAGCCCTGGGGCTCGACCCGGCGCAGCGCCAGCACGTTTACGACTTCTGGAACGAAGACTACCTCGGCGTGTACGACGCCGGGCTCTTCCTGGAAGTGGCGCCCGCGTCGTGTCGCGTGGTAACACTCTATCCCGAGGCGCCCTGGCCGGTCCTGCTCTCGACCAGCCGCCACATCACGCAGGGCTGGCCGGACCTCGAAGCCTTCAGCATCAACCGGCGCGAGCGGTCGCTGCGGGGTCGCAGCCGCGTGATCGCGGGTGAGCCCTACACGCTGGTATTCGGACTCCCCAACGATGGCGTGTGGACCTTCGAGCTGGAGCGCGTGATCGTCAGGGGCCGGCCGGACGCGCACGTCGCGCAGGGCCGGGGCGTCGCCCGCGTCAGTTGGACGCCGCGGCGTACGGGCACGGTTGCGTGGGAGGCGCGTTTCCGACGCGTGCCCATGCAGCCGCCTACCGCCATCGGCGCATACCCTTACATGATGGGCGCGCATGACCTGGACCCTTGGAGCGTGGAGATCTTCTGGGTCAGCTTCGGATCGCCCACCGGATTCTACGTCAAGCAGGACGGACGGCTGATCGGCTACACGTTCGGCACGCGCTTCCGCGTCGGCGGCCTCGTAACCGGCAGCCGGCACGTATTCGAAGTCGGTGTGGCGGACCTCGACGGGCGGAAGGGCGAGCGGACTGGCCGCATCGAACTGACCGTGGGCGAAACGTTGCCTCCGGTCCTGAGCCTGTCGGACCTCGAGTGGGAATCGGCATCCACCGGCTACCTGCTTGTGCAGCGCGACCGGAGCGTCGGTGGCGCCGGTCTCAGCGTCGGCGGCCGCCGTTACCGCAAGGGAATCGGCACGCATCCGGACTCTTCCATCGTCTATGACCTGCACGGCGTCTTCTGTCGGCTGACCGGCGCCTTTGGCATCGAGGACCAGAACGGCATTTCGCCGGACAAACCGCACGCCCAGAGCGGCCAGGCCCGGTTCGCGATCTTTGCGGACGGACGGGAACTCCTGCCGTGGACGCGTCGGATCCATGGTCAGCGCGCCGTGCCATTCGATGTCGACGTGCGCGGCGTGCGGAAGCTGGAGCTTCGCGTGGCGCGGCCGGACGGTGTGGCTGTCAACCTTGCACCGCATGCGAGCTGGCTGGACATGAGCGTATCCCGGTCATGAAAATCTCCTCAGGACTGATGCCGTACCAGGTGCTCCAACGGAACAGGCGGGGGACTGCCTTCGCCCGGCTCCGGGGCGCGTGCGAAGCGACCTCTGACGGCGACGTGTATGTGACGGTCCTGAAGTGCGGAACTCCGATCACGGGATTCACGGGAACACGGATCGGACGCCATCGCCGTGGACGCTGGCAGGCAATGCTTTCGCGTCTTCCGGTCGGCGGCCCGTACGATGTCGTTCTGAAGGCTGGGAGCGAAAGCGTCACGGTCCGAAGGGTCTTGGTCGGCGATGTCTGGGTTATGGCCGGCCAATCCAATATGGTGGGCGACGGGCAGATCCAACATGCGCTGCGACCGCACCCGCTGGTACATGCGTTCTACGCCTGGGACGAATGGCGTCTGGCCGTCGAACCCCTCCACGTCCCGGCTGCTTCAAAAGATCTGTCGCACACGGACAAACCGATGACCGACCATCGGGAGATCCTGCGCGCGCACCGAACGGCCGCCAAGGGCTGTGGCCCGGGGCTCGCCTTTGCGCGGGCGATGCTGAGGCGCACCGGCGTCCCGCAGGGCCTCATCCCCTGTGCTGTCGGCGGAACGAGCATGGCGCAATGGAGTCCAAGCCTCAGAGATCTCAACGGCCGTTCCCTGTATGGTGCCATGCTGCGCCGATTCCGCCTCCAAAGACAGCCCGTGGCCGGGGTCCTCTGGTACCAGGGCGAGGCAGACGCTTCGGGCGACACCAGCGCCTATACGGCCCATATGCGCGAGCTGGTGCAATCGGTCCGCAGGGATTTCCGGAAACCTTCGCTTGCCTGGATCATGGTCCAACTGGGCAAGACCCACCTCTTCAGCGCGGAGGAATCGGAACGGGCCTCATTTCTCTCCCTTCGCGACCAGCAGCGTCTTCTGCCCCGGCATATACGCAACCTGTCGGTGGTGC
>CAZQKI010000339.1:0-3629 GCA_964592855.1 uncultured Lentisphaerales bacterium | reverse complement strand
AGCTTTGTCGCGAGCTTTGTCGAGTGTTCGAGAAAGCGTACCAGATGTGCAAGGATGCCCTAGGGAATCGGATGTGAGAGGTGCCCGGAGGGTGCATAACCGGTTACTCTTGTGTTTTGGGGAGGGGTAGAATATGCTTCCGTCTGCTTTTAAATGAAAGAAATCAATATGTCAACTTCATGTTCTTTCCGTCCCGTCGGGCTGGCCTTGTTGTTCTGCGCATCCGCCACGGCGGCCCTCCCACCCATGAAGTTCGACTGCGGCAAGGCTGAACGGCAAGCCGCGCCCGGCTTCACGGCCCTGAGCGGACAGGACACCTACACGGCCGCGCGCGGCTACGGTTGGCTCGCAGCCTGGGGCATCGACTGGCACGGCGATGGACCGAAAACCACCGTGCACGGCTCGGCAACCGGCGCGCGTGATCCTGTGGCTATCCGGCCTGAGGAGAACGACGTCACCTTCCGGGCAGACATTCCCGATGGCGTCTACAAGGTCACCATTTGGGCCGGCATCGAGTCGCCGCGGGAGGGGCGCCTTGGAATCTGCCTGGCGATCAACGGCCGCGCCGTGCTCCCCTCCCCCGGCGTTGGCGGCTGGGGCATTGTCGCCGAACGCACGCTGCCCGCCGTGGTGGAGCATGGCCAGCTACTGCTGAACTTCTACGTGATCGGCGAGGGCGGGGCGGCACGCCTCTCCCTGCTGGGCTTCGCGGCCGAAGCCGTTGCCGATCCGGCGGAGCAGGAATCGATCCGGCGGAAATGGCTGGCGTGCGGGCCGAAGGAAGCGGCGCCGCGGAAGGCCACGTTCGGGGGCCGGACGTACACGGAGGTCGGGCGGCGCAACGAGGAACCCCTCGCCGCCCTGCCCGACGAACGGCGACAGACACCGCTGCTGTTCTTCACCCGGCCCAACCCCGGCGACCTTCTGGACTACAGCATCCCCCGCGCCGGGGAGCTGTGCCGCCAGCTCGCCGCCTTCGCCTCGCCCGGCGAGGATCAACCCGTCTGGTTCGCCGTCCATGCCCGACGCGCCTTCAACAACGTGCGCATCGCCTGCACCGATTTGGCGGGCCAAGCCGGCCGGATCGACGCCGGGCAGGTGGAGGTCTTCACGCTCCGCACGCGCCCCCGCTCCATGACCGATTACCGCGGCACCCTGTTCACGCTGGCCGCCGACCTGCTCGACCCCACCAACCGGTTCGACGTGGCCGCCGGCCGCACCCAGGCAGTCTACCTGCGGATCCGCGTTCCGCCGGGTGCCGCCGCGGGCTTCTACACGGGGCAGGTCACACTCGTCGCCGCGGACCTTCCGCCCGAGCGCGTGCCGCTCACGCTCCGCGTACTTCCCCTTCAACTCGCGCAACCGCCGAAGAGCTGGCACATTTTCGCCGATCCGCAGCGCTGGGTAGGCATGTCCCAGACGGCGTGGCAGGCCGAGATCGACGACATGGCGCGTCATGGCATCGACAGCCTTTCCATCAGCTATCCGCCCTACGGCGCCAGCTACATCGAGAAGGATGGCCGCATCGTGGATGCGGACTTCGGCCGTACCGGCGAAGTGCTGCAGTATGCGAAGCGCGCCGGCATGACGGGGCCGGTTCTGATCAGTGCCACCCCCGGCATTTTCTGGCGCTTCCGCGGCTGGAGCATCGGCCACACCGGAAACGGCACGCATGCCTTCGTCGACGGCCGCGAGGGCCGGGCGCTGGCCCTGCGGCACACCAATTCACAGGCCCGATCCGCTGCGCACCAGATCACCGGGGCGCTGCTCGCACCGGACGAACCGGTGCGGCTGTCGGTGCGCTACCGGACCGAGGGGGCGGGTGCCGCCACCTTCAGTCTGATCTTCATGGAGACGCACAAGCGCGGCGAAGTCACGAACGGCAGCGTGCGGGCAACCCTGCCGCCCGCGGCGGACTGGCAGACGTTTGAAGCCACAACGCGCGTGCCGCGCCTGGCGCCCTATGCGCGTGCCGACCTCGCATTCGCGGGCGGCAGCGGCGCCCTGATCGTCGATCACGTCAGCCTGATTTGCGGCGGCGAAACGCGCAACGCTGTGATCAACCCCGGCTTTGAACGGGATATCGACCTGCCGGCCGAGACGGCCGCCGAATGGCCGGCATCCTTCATGAGCGAGTACGTGGATGCCATCCGGGCCCTCGGCCGCGCGGTGGAACGGGCCGGGCTGACGCCCTGGATCGAGGGCACCGACGAGGCCAGCGGCTCCCCCCGCGAGCGGAATGAGATGCGCGGCGCTCGCCTGTCGGGCCTGCCCACGTTCTGCAACCTCAGCCCGGCGGCCGTCGACGCAATGGGCGACACGCTCGACAAGGTCTGCCTCTACTCCTCGTTCCTGGGCACCGAGTCGAACTGCGGAGATTTACTGGAACGCATGCACGGTCGCGGGCAGCAACTCTTCTTCATCGCCTCCGGCGCCTATGTGGGGCAGGAGTTCGACCTCCTTCCGAACCGGCACCATGTGGGACTCTGCTTCTGGAAGAGCGGTGCTGATGGCACGGGCATCTGGACGTTCCAGCGTCCAAGCGGCGATCCGTTCGACGATCTCGACACCGGGGTGAAGGACTACTGCCTGGTCTTCCCGCCGGCGGCGCCAGGCGGGATGCCGATACCCACGCTGGGCTGGGAGGGAGTCCGCGAGGGCTGGCGCGACTTTCGCTATGTCCACACCCTGGAACAGGCCGTCGGGAAGGCCGAGAAGGAAGGCCGCGCGGCGGCCGCAGGCGTTGGACGCGAGGTGCTCGCCTTCATCCATGACGCGACACCCTGGTTCAGTCAATCCAGCGACCTCGGATACGACAGCGCGGCCGCCGACCGGCTCCGCTGGCTCGCGGCGTGGTCCACCCTGGAACTCGGGCGCACGAAGCCTTTCGACGCCCCCCCGGCGGGTCCGGCCGGCGCCCATGCGATCCGCGTCGCGTTCACCACCCCCGCCGCAACGCCCGAACGCCCCCCCCTGCCCTGCCCGGTTGCGAACGGCATTCCCCTGATCGACGGGCGGCTGGACGAGCCGTTCTGGCGCACAGCCGCGCGGATCGACGGACTGCGGAACAACGCCACCGGCGCCCCCGCCGGACAGCCGTCCGACGTCCTGTTCTGCCACGACACGACCAATCTCTACATCGGCGTCCGCTGCACCGAGCCCGCCATGGACCAGCTTCTGGTCGCGGCGCGGACGCATGACGGCGCCATCTTTGCCGATGACAGCATCGAGCTGTTTCTCGACACCTCCAACGACGAAACCCACTATCTGCAACTGGCCTTCAATGCCGCCGGCACACGGTTCGACCAGCGCTGCCGCCGGGACGATGTCGCCCAGGCAAACGTGTTCGGCGCGAAATACGAGCAGGCGAAGTCCCGCGATTCCGACTGGAACGGTGAATGGTTCGTGAAAACCAGCCGCCAGACCAACAGCTGGGAGGCCGAAATCATCATTCCGTTCAAAACGGTCGGCCGCGCAAGCGATCTCTGGGGGCTTAATGTCTGCCGCAACCGGAAGGCCGGCGCCGTGGAAACCTCCGCCTGGCGTCCGAGCCGTTCGTTCCATCAGCCCGACGCTTTCGGCAAGCTGCTGCTGACAGGTGCGCGGACCGGTTCCACGGTCTTGTCGCA
>CAZQKI010000338.1:0-3636 GCA_964592855.1 uncultured Lentisphaerales bacterium | reverse complement strand
GTGCAGAAGGCGTTCGGCGCGCTGGCGGTACTGGCCTCGGAGCCGGAACTGGACGAACGCCGGGCCGGCCTGTCGCGGGCCGAGTTGCTCGACCACGCCCGCGCCATGCTCCGCTATTCGCTCGAATCGCATCTGGCGGGCAGCTACCACACCACCGACAGCGACGACTTCCGCTGGGGGCACACCTGGATCAGCGCGCTCGGCGTCGAACGGATGATGCACGGCGTCGAGGCAATCGGCGACGCGCTCACCCCGAACGACCGGACCCTGCTGCGCAACATGCTCGTCTCCGAATCGGACTGGCTGCTGGACTCCTATCCGGTGACGGCCGACCCCATCTCGCCGAACCATCCCGAGAGCAACATGTGGAACGGCGCAGTGATGCTGCGGACGGCGCTTCTCTATCCCGACACCCCCCGCGCCGCCGCCTACCGCGAGAAGGGCACGCGTTTTCTCCTCAACTCCATCTCGATCCCCTCCGACAAAACGTCGACGAGGCTGTTCGACGGCCAACCGCTCTCCGCGTGGCATGTGGGCGCGAATTTCTTCGAAGGCTACGGCTGCAACCACCACGGCTATCTGAACATCGGCTACATGGTCATCACCCTCTCCAACCTCGCGATGCTCCACTTCAGCTACCGCCGGGCCGGCGTCCAGGCGCCGGAGGCGCTCTACCTGCACTTCGAGAAGCTCTGGCAGCTCGTCCGCATGTGTATCTTCGACGACGGACGGCTCAACCGCATCGGCGGCGACTCGCGCGTCCGCTACTGCTATTGCCAGGACTACCTCCTGCCGGTGCTGCTGCTGGTCGCCGACACGCTCGGCGAAGACTGCTCCGCGATGGAGCGGGGCTGGCTCGACCAGGTCCGCACCGAAGTCGCCTACAACGACGATGGCACCTTCCTCTCCAAACGCTGCGAGCTGTTCGTCGAGCGATCCCCCCTCTACTTCACCCGCCTGGAGAGCGATCGCGCCGTGACCCTTTCCTGCGAAGTCCTCTGGCGGCGGCTCTACAACGACTTCGCCAAACCGTCCGGCACCGGGAACTATGCGGTGGACCCCACGTACCGCGAGCGCCTGACGCTCTGGCACGACGACTATCACGGCAGTTGCGCCGTGCGCGACCCGGGCCGCCTGGCCTCGTTCACCTGGCGGGCCAGCGAGCTGCCGCAGGGGCTGTGCCTCCCTCCCGGCGACAGTTCACTGGCCGAATGGAACATGAACCTGGCGAGCGCCATCTGCGGCGACGGCAGCCTGGAGATCAACACACTGCTGGAGCACCGCGAGGAGCTGTTCGAGGGCGGGTTCGTCACGATGGGGCGCTACAAGACGATGACCGACGGACTGCTCGCGGAGCAGATCCGGCAGGAGGAGACCGCCGTGACCAGCATCGCCTTCGCGGCGCTGCCCGACGGCGCCACCGTCGTGACCCTGCAATGGGCCCGAGCCCTCAAGCGCTGCCACATCAACAGCGTGCGCGGCCTGAAGCTCAATGTTCCGAACGACGTCTTCAACGGATTCAAGCGGGACTACGTGCAGCAGCGCACCTCGCTGACGGTTGACGGAAAGATCGCGGTCAAGGCAATCTACGGCGGCGAACTCGCCCTGCACCGCCCCCCCTACCGCCAGATCGGCTTGAAGAACAAGCAGTCCGTCTACCCCACCCGCGGCATGCTGCACTGCGACGAAATCTGCCTCACGCTCGACCTGACCCCCCGCTGGTACGACAAGGACGAGACGATCCTCGACTTCGGTGTCGCCGTCACCACGAACGGGGTCGTGGCGACCGCGGAGGCGCTGCCTCTGCCGTGCGCCGGCCTGCGCGGCGTGCGCGTCACGGGACAGGACGGCAAGACCTACCGGGTCGTCGCGAATTTCGGCGCCGCGGACGAAACCTGCGATGGACGCCTCCTCCCCGCCTGCACGGCCGTCGTGCTGGCAGGAGAACAAACTTTGTCGTGAGCTTTGTCGATGAAGTGCAGACTCAGTCGTGATGTCATGACTTCCGACAGGACTTGCTAATATGACGATGTCCACGCCATTGCCGCTATGGACCACTTCGAGCCGGCTCCTCAAGCTCGGTGAATCGCTGGACTTCCGGTTTCAGCTTCCCTCCGGCACGATAGGCCGCGAGCTGAAGATATACCCCAGATACCTCGAGGAGGCAGTCCCGGGCGCGGCGTTCAGGGCTGGCGGCGACTTGAAGTGGCTGGTCCGCCTGCCCGTCGAGCGGTTTCCGCTGGCCTTCACCGGCGGGCAAGCCGCCATCCGCTATACGCCGGTGCGTCCGGGAAGCTACCTGGCGGCCTGGCACGCGGGCGATGAGACTTACTACCGCTACTTCGCTGTGATCGACGACCGTTATGTCGTCTTGTCCTTCGCGACGTTCTTTGGGCTTGATCCGCAACCGACTTTCCACGGCATGGGCATTCCGCTGGATTACCGCCTGCCGATCGGGCAGTTCACTCCGGACGATCCCGAGGGCCGGAAGCTGCTCGACTACAATCGCCGTTTCGGCGAATTGGTCGTGCCGGCGTTCCCGGACATGCCTGCGGCGACACACGAAGCGCGCGTGGCCGTCTGGGGCGAGGGGCTGCAGAAGGCGCATGCCCTGCTGCCGGACCCCCTCGACCACCGGTCGATCCGGGTGGACATGCGACACCCTGAAGATCCCGGCTATCCCCGTGCGTTCGCCGAACTTGGTATCAACGATCATTGCGGACTGTGGGAGGCGAATTGCGCACCCTGGCTCGGCATGCCGGAGTTCCTCTACTACGCGTCCCAGGAAGATTGCCGGAAGGTAAACCAGGGGCAGGGCGGAGCGATCATCTCCCACCAGTGGGACTTTTGCGGATCATTCCACTGGCTCGGGCCGATGGATTGGCATTACGCCGCCAGCGAAGGCCGGTTCGACCGGGCGGAGCAATGCATGACGGCGGCCATGGACGAGTATGTGAACCTGACCGATATGAATGGGCATCCCGCCTTTGTCACACCGCTGTATGGCGGCACGGCCAAGGCTTGGGGCGACAATCCGAATCCGCTGTTCTATGCCGGCGACCACAGCCGCCAATTGGAGACCTTCAACGAACAGTACCAGCGGCTGTTGGCGTTTGGACTGACCAAGGCTTACCCCGTTGTCTTCACCCGCTCCATCGACATGGTGGACTACTTCCGACGGCATTTCAGGGCCACGCCATCCACCGTATTTTCCAGCAAGACCCGGCATCCGCTTTATGACGTGTGGTGGTTGAGTTCGCTGAACAACCATGGCGTCCTGACGACCCCCGAGCGCATCCCGTGGAGCACACGTCTTTCCGGTGCGCGCAAGATGCGGAAGGATAAGGACCCGCTCTCCTGCGAATTCATCCGCATCGAGGATCAGAAGCGGCAGATTCGCTTCGAGCGTGAATGTCCCAACCCGACCTGGTGGTTCGACTACACCCGTCAGGAGCAGAACGACAAGGGCAGCACCTTTCGCGAGGTGGAAGCGCCGGACGTCATGATTCTCCGGACACAGAGTTTCAGTCCCGCAACGGGCTTGAAGATTACGCTGACGATGAAGACCACGGCTGAAATCCCGGGGTACGCCATTGCCCTGTGGGGATTGCCCATTGACTTTCGGACGCCCCCGGA
>CAZQKI010000337.1:0-3692 GCA_964592855.1 uncultured Lentisphaerales bacterium | reverse complement strand
CGCCGCGGAGGGACGGTCGATGACGATTGTCGCCGTCGATCCGCAGGGGAAACGCGAGGAACGCCTCCTCGACGACGTGCTGGTCGGCGAGGTCTGGGTTGGGTCGGGCCAGTCCAACATGGACATGCCGGTGCAGCTCTACACCGGGCAGGACCCCGTGCTCGCGGCAGCGGCCGCACAGTCGTATCCGGACGTCCGGCTGATCCGGAGCTGCGACAGCGGCTGGTATGCATCCGACCCTGTCACCAACCAGAACTTCTCGGCTCTGCTGCTGACCTTCGGTCTGGCGCTGCACCGGGAACTGGGTGTGCCCGTCGGCTTGATGGAAGGCGCAGTCGGCGGGACGCCGTCCGGCGCCTGGCTGAGCCGGCAGGCCTACGACGCGGCGCCCGCCTGCACCGCGGCCGTCGCGCAGGCGGTCTCGACCTTCGACGCTGACGCACACGCCCAACGGTGTGCGGAACAGCTGCAAAGCTGGTCGAACCTCGTCGCCCAGGCGGTCGCAACAAGCAATCGCCCCCCGCGACAGCCGCGCCTGCCGCTGACGCCGGGCGAGTGCCGCTTCCCGGTCGGGCATCTTTATGAAAAGCACATCCGTCCGTTCCAGCCCTTTGCCATCCGGGGAGTGCTCTGGGATCAGGGCGAATCGGGCACGGGCATTGGCGGCGTGCCCCAGCCGCCCCTGATGGGCGCCTTGATCCGCAGCTGGCGCGCCGAGTGGCGCACGGCCGGCGGCGCCGGGGCGTCGGCTGTCGATTTCCCCTTTCTCTTCGTGCAGAAGCCCAACGGCGGCGGTTGCGCCTGGGATCCCGCCGACCCCGTGACGGCACGCGCCGATCCCTGGGTGCCGTTGCCGGCGCTCCCTTCCGTGAATGGCCTCAACCGCGAGGAGCATGCCGGCATCGCTGCCGTTACCGGTACGGTGATGGTCATCAGCAGCGACCTGGGCTCCGGCACGCACCCGGTCAATAAATCGGGCTACGGCGAGCGGGCGGCGCGCGTGGCGCTGGGGAAAGTCTACGGCCGCACCGTCGCCGTCTCGGGGCCGGTCTACGCCTCGCACCGCATCGAGGAGAGCCGGGTCCGCGTGCAGTTCGCCCATGTGGGGCAGGGGCTGGCCTGGCGCCATGGCGAACGGTTGCAGGGCTTTGCCGTGGCCGGCGAGGACCGCCAGTTCCGCTGGGCCGATGCGGTGATCGAGGGCGACAGCGTGGTCGTCTCGGCGGACGGCATGGCCAAGCCGGTGGCCGTGCGCTATGCCTGGTCGCAGGCGCATCCCTGGGCCAACCTCTTCAACAAGGACGGTCTGCCCGCCGTGGCGTTCCGCACCGACAACTGGTAAAGGAGCGATGATGAGCGATACCATGACCTCACGGGAGCGGTGGCTGGCCGCCATCCGCATGCAACCGGTCGACCGCCTCCCCTTCTGGCCCAAGCTCGATCCGGGCTACCGCAAGGCCCGCGCCGCGCCGTACCGCGACATGGAACTCCGCGACCTCCACGCCTGGGTCGGCAGCGACGCGCCCGTCCCGCTTCCGCGCGGCATCCGCGAGGTCCGGCAGCGGACCGCGGTCGAAACAACCGTCACTGGTGATCGCGCGGAGACCCTCTACCGCACGCCGGGCGGGACCCTGCGGTACGTGCAGGTTTTCGACGACCCCTCGCATTCCTGGCACCCCGTCGAATATCCCGTCAAGACGCTCGATGATATCGATTGCATGACGGCGATCTTCGAGGATGTCCGAGAGGAACCCGACGACGCGGAACTGGAACTGGCGCGCCGCCGCTTCCAGGAAATGGGGGAGACGGCGGTCGCCCAGACCAGCCTCGCCACCTCGCCGCTGATGGATTGGGTCGAGCACCTGGCCGGCGTTGAAAACGGGCACTATTATCTGCTGGATGAGTGCGCGCGCGTCGAACGCCTTTTCGCCGCCATGCATGCCGTCATCCAGCGCCGCATCGCCATGGTCTGCGACCGCAACCCGGCCGACCTGCTCTACCTGATGGAGAACACGTCGACCACCTTGATCTCCCCCGAGCAGTACGACCGCTACTGTGCGCGCCACATCACCGACTACGCCGCGATCACCGCGGCGGCCGGGCGCAACCTGGTGCTGCACATGTGCGGCCACATCAAGGCGCTCCTCCCCTCGCTGGCGCGGCTCCCCGTGCAGGCCTTCGAGGCGTTCACCTCGCCGACCGTCGGCAACACCCGCCTGATCGACGGCCGCCAGGCCTGCCCCGGTGTCTGTCTGATCGGCGGGACCAATGCCGTCCTCTGGACGCGTTCGGCCGATGAAATCACGGCGGCCATCGGGCGCAGTCTGGAGGAACTCCCGCACCACCGCGGCCTCATCCTGAGTTCAGCCGGAGTCATGCCGCCGATGTGCCCGCCCGAAACGATCCGGACCGTCTGCGCCTGGATCCGCCAGTACCCCGCCCGGATGGGATAAGCGCGATTACGAACACCCCAACTATCACCGGTACAACGAGGAATGGTGCTGTCATTGCTGTTCCATGCCTATTTTGCTAAAATAAATATGATGAATCTGGATCGCAAAACACTGACAATAGAGAACCTGCACGGGAATGCCGAGGTGCGCGACCGGTTGTACTGGAGTGATCGTACGCCTGAGGAGTGCCTACGCGCCGTGCAAATTGATCGACAGGTGGCCTATGGTCGAGCAAGCACTTCCCGACGACTTCAAAGAATTCTTGAAGTTGCTGAACGACGCTGATGTTCGGTACCTGCTCATCGGCGGCTACGCCGTCGGGTACCACGGGTATCCCAGAGCAACCGCCGACATGGACATCTGGGTCGCCATCGCTGCCGACAACGCCTCAAAGCTGGTTGATGTCTTCCATCGCTTTGGCATGCAGGATTCCAAGCTGACCCCTGCTCTTTTTCAGGAGCGTGGCAAGATCATCCGCATGGGGGTTCCACCCATGCGGATCGAAGTCTTGACCGAAATCGACGGCGTCTCTTTCGCGGATTGCTACGCGGACCGCGTCACGACGCACATCGATGGACAGAAGGTTTTCTTGATCTCCCGAAAACACCTTCGCATCAACAAGCTAGCCTCCGGTCGGCACAAGGATATCGACGACTTGGAGCACCTCCCGGAAGATTGAAGCAAAGCGCCCCGCGATGCCTGCCCGCCTGTGCCTGGGCCGTCTGCCGACAGACTTGGCGTCGACATGGGTGCATATGCAGTCGGGTCGTCTCCGTCCGTCCCGACCGGCATGTTCGTATTGCTATGCTCTCGCGTTTTATCCGCCCAGAATGAACAAGGTCTGGTGCCGGATCAAGCGCGCCCTCGAGACGCATATCGGCTGCCGTGCCGCCGTGTCCGACGATGCCCGAATGGATGCCGAACCGGCCGGTCATCAGGGCGGCCCGTGAGGGGAGGCAGGGGGCGTCGCTGCAGTAGTAGTTGTCGAAAGACCAAGACCTCGCATTGCATTGTCTGGCTCATCCGTGAATCCGCCCGAACGCCCTGTGAAGGCCATTCCATTTCGGTGCAGATGGAGCATAGCGTACCCAAACCGCCGCCAAAGGGATAGGACAATATCGGGTCATGCGCAAGGTGGAGTGGGCAAAGGTGCTCTGGATCCGGGCGTCCTCGCCCGTAGTGAAAAATGCGTCGTTGTGTCTTGCATTTTCGCCTACCGCCGGGGACGGCGGGGTCCAG
>CAZQKI010000336.1:0-3695 GCA_964592855.1 uncultured Lentisphaerales bacterium | reverse complement strand
CGCATGCGAAAATGGGCCGTGGGCGAGGGCTGGATCAGGATGATGCCTTCACTGCCGACCCCCGTCCGCCGCGCAGCGAGGTGCCGCAGCAATGCGGCGTCGCCCGAGGGAAAAGTCAGCGCCCGGTCGTCAATGAGCACAAAATCATTGCCTGCCCCGTGCATTTTCCAGAACTGGATCGTCATTCGTCTTCTCCTTGGTGGTCAGCGTGATGAGATCGGCCAGGATGCGCTGGGCTTCCTGCAGCACGATATCGCGATCAGGTTTGGGCTGCGCCTCGCCGGAGCCGTCGTCCCCCTCGCCCTCCAGCGCTTCCCGCTGCACCGTCTCGAGCCCCTTCTCCTCGCGCGCCAGCACCATGCGCTCCTCCAGGTTCAGCGAAATCCCGGCGGCCTCCTGGTGCTCGTAGATGCGCTTGATGATGTCGGCCTGGGCCTGGAACCGGGCATCCTTCGCGCGGCGCGCCTCGGACCGGCGCCGCAGGTCCGGGATCAGCGGCTTGAGGTTCATGACGGGGCGGTAGAGCGCCGTGTTGACCACGGTCCACTGCATGGCATGCGGCAGGAATTCCTCGCCCACGTCCAGGGCGTCAAGGACGGACGAGATGACGATGTCGGGCACGACGCCCTTCAGTTGCGTGGAGCCCCCGGCGATGCGGTAGAAGCTGTGCGTCGTCACTTTGATCTGCCCGAGCCGGGGATTGCGATCGTCGAGGTTCTGCAGCGACTGCACCGTGCCCTTGCCGTGCGTTTTCGAGTCGCCCACCAGTACCGCGCGGCCGTAGTCCTGCAGCGCGCCCGCCAGGATTTCCGATGCCGACGCACTGTGCCGGTTGACGAGCACGACCAGGGGCCCCTGGTACAGCACGTCCGGATCCGGGTCGCTGAGCACCTGGATGCCCCGCGCCTCCCGCACCTGCACGACGGGGCCGGAGGTCAGGAAAAGCCCCGTCATCTCCACCGCCTCGGGCAGCGAGCCGCCGCCGTTGTTGCGCAGGTCGATCAGGATGCCCGCCACGCGTTTCGCCTTCATGTCGGACACCAGCGCGGCCACATCGCGCGTCGAACTGCGGAATTCCGAGCGGCCGTTCATGCGGTTCCGCATGTCCGCATAGAACGCCGGCAACCGGATGGTGCCGATCGTGTTCGATGTCCCGCCCTGGCCGGCAACCGTGCGGACATCCGCCTTGGCCGCCTGTTCCTCGAGTTTCACCTCGTCGCGGACGATGCTGATCTTGATGGTGCGCGACCCGGAGATATCCCCGACGGGGATGACCGTCAGCACGACCTTCGTGCCCTTCGCCCCGCGAATCAGGCGCACGGTCTTGTGCAACGGCCAGTGCAGCACGTCCGCGGGCGCTCCGTCGTCCTGCGCCACGGCGATGATCCGATCGCCGGCCTTCAGTCGGCCGTCACGATCGGCCGGGCCGCCCGGAATAATCTTTTCGATCTTGGCCGCGCCATCCTCGCTGCTCAAGAGCGCGCCGATGCCCACCAGCGACAGCTTCATGCTGATGTCGAAATCCTCGGAACTGCTGGCCGTCATGTATTCCGAGTGCGGATCGTAGGCCTGCGTAAAGGCCGTGAAATACCGTTGCAGGACGAAATCCGCGTCGCTGTCGTCCAGGACGATCAGGTACTGCTTGTAGCGCTTGCGGATGAATTCCTCGGGCGACAGCAGCGCATCGGCGCCGGCGGCCCCGTTGGTCGCGGAGTCGGCCGACGGCGCCGGCGCGCCGGCCTTGGCGGTGACGTTCGTGCGCTCCTCCTCGGCCATGCGCTGACTGACCACCCGCGCCACGTACTCGTTCTTGATCTTGCGCCGCCACAACTCGTCGTAGTCGGCCTCCGTCGCCGCCCAGGGCGCATCCTTGCGTTTCCAGAAATAGGTTTCCCTGGCGGAGAGGTCGAAGCCCTTCTTGAGCAGGGCGTCGACAACTTCGACACGGTTCCGGACGCGCGCCTTCAGGCGCTCGAACACGCGGAACGCGAAATCCACGTCGCCGCTGGCAAGCCGTCCCGCCAGCAGCCCCGCCTCCTTCTCGAACTCCGCCACGTCGGACGCCATGAAATAGGTCCGGTCGTAATCCAGCATCGTCAGGTAGATCTGCAGGGCATTGGTCGCGATCACGGCGTCCAGGGGCTGGTGCGACAGGTGCGCCCGGGGCAGCACGCGGTCAAACTGCCGGGCGATGTCGCCCGCCGCGGGATCGGGCGCCAGCGGCACCCGGGCCGCCGCGTCCGCCGCCGCGGCGTGCCACCAGATCAGGGAGGCCACACCCACCATTCCCGCCACACCCACCATCCAGCCAATGTGTATTCGTCTGCTCATAAGCCCAGCAAAGCCTCCCTCATCCCCTCCAGGCGGTGCGCCACGGTACCGTCAAGAACACGGTTACCCACACGCACCGCCACACCGCCAATCACGGAGCGGTCCACCCGCAGGCGCAACCGCACCGGCCGGCCCAGCCACATCCCCACCGCCTGCGAAATGGACGCCACCTGGTCGGGGGTCAGCGGCACGGCCGCGACCACTTCCGCCGCCGCGGCATCGGACTGGGCGCCGGCCAGCGTATAAAACGCCTCGGCCGCCTCGCGCAGCCGCCGCCAGGCCCCTTGTTCCCACAGGATCAGGAGCCAGTGCAACAGCGTGGGGCGGATCCGCCCCCGCAACAGATCCTCGAGAGCCGAGCGCTTGGCCCGGTCGGGAACCTGCGGATTCGCCAGAAAGTCGCAGATTTCTCCGCTCCTGTCCAGCAGGTCAAGCACCTGGGCCAGTTCAACCTCCAACACCTCGACGCCTCCGGACGAGCGTGCCAATTCCACGAGCGCCGCCGCATATCCCGCGAGGGCGGGGTCAGGGGGCAGGCTTGGCGTGTTCGGCTTTGAGTCGTTCGATAAATTCATCCACCAGCTCCCGGTGCCTTTTCTCGTCGAGCGAGTCCTTGATGAACTCGCGCGACACCCGCACGGACAGGTTGGCCACCGTGTCCTTGAGCTCGTCCAGCCCGCGCCGCACGTCGCGCCCGATCTCCTCGCGGGCGCGGGACACCAGGGCCTCGGCCTCGGCGCGCGCCCGCCGCCGCACCTCGGCCTCCGCGTCGGCGGCCAGCCGGCGGCTGTCCTCCATGAGATGCCGCGCCGCCTCCCGCGCCGCCTCGATCTGCGCCTCGCCCTGCCGGCGGATGACCTCGGCCCCCTCGCGGGCTTTCTGCGCCTGATCGAGCGCATCACGGATCGTCCGCTCGCGCTCCTCGACCAGCCGCTGCAGGGGCCGGAAGGCGAACTTCGCCAGGAGCGCCACCAGGCCGCCGAAGGTGATCAGCGTCCAGATCAGCAGCCGTTCATCAAGCCCGATGTGCATGCGTGCCCCGTTCTACTTGCCGATCAGCATGATCGCGATCACCAGCGCGTACAGGCAGAGCGCCTCGACAAAGGCAATGCCCAGGATCATCAGCCGCTGCAGCGTGCCGCGGAGTTCCGGTTGCCGCGCCACCGCCTCCACGGTCTTCCCGACGAGGATGCCGATGCCGATGCCGGTGCCCAGCGCCGCCAGCCCGATCCCGATCCCCGCACCCAACCATGCCAATCCCTGTGGTGTCATATGCCGTCCTTCCGTCTAATGATCGTCCTCGACCGCGTCCTTGATGTAAAGGCCGGCGAGCATGGTGAAAATGAACGCCTGGATGAAGGCGA
>CAZQKI010000335.1:0-3742 GCA_964592855.1 uncultured Lentisphaerales bacterium | reverse complement strand
GCCATGTGCGGTTCACGCGCCTGGCCGAACTGTGTCACCTGCCGCTGGGCCGCGGCTACAAGCACATCCGCCGCGTGCTGACCGATCATGCGCCGTTCCCGCGTGCCGTGTGCCGGCATGGCGGCCCCGACACGGCTCCGTATGACCGGAGCGTGACGATGGCGAGCTGGTTCAGTGACCTGACGCACAACCGACGCTACAGCCGCGAGTGGATACCCTGGAAGAAGTTCCCTTGCGAAGTGCCGGAGACCGTGATCGAGTATCCGGCCAGAAACAGGCGATCGGCGACCCGGAAACCTGCAGCAGGCAGGTCTCGGAGATGATTGGTGCTTCCGCAAGGACCTCGGAGGGGAAAATGAAACGTGGCGAGATCAAGCTTTACAACGAAACGTTGACGGACTTGCCGGCTTACCTGCTCACGCGGGGGGTGCCGCTGCCGCCGGGCGCGGTGCGTCATCCGGCCGGTGTCCGCGTGGTCAACGCCAAGGGCAAGGTGTTGCCGAGTGCCGGCAAAGTGCTGCAGAAACGGCCGGACGGCAGCATCGAGTGGCTGCTCATGGATATCCTGACGCCGCTCGGCGGGCAGGAGAAGGCGTCGATATTTGTCGAGCCAGCGCCCGGTAAACAGCCGTCCGTCAAGAACCCGGTTAAAGTCCTCAAGGAGGGCCGGCAGTTGACGCTGACGAACGGGTTGAGCGCCGTCACGGTCTCCGGCGAGGGCGGGGCTCTGATTCGCAAATTGATCGTAAACGGCCGGACGATCGTGGACGAGGGGATGCTCGTGGACCTGGAGTGTGTGGATGCGGGGGGCAAGATCCATCGCGCCAGCTTGAGCGGCCGCTTCACGCTCAGCGTGCCGCACCGGAATCCCCTGCGCACAACCATCATGCTCGAAGGCAAGCACAAGGCGCGCGACGGCGCGACCTTCATGGACTTCGCCCTGCGCTTCACGCTCACCGCCAACAGTCCGGATGTAAAGATCGAGCACACCTTCTACTGCCGCGAGCCGCGCGAGGGGAAGATCGCGATTCGTTCCATGCGTCTGGTCATGCCGACGACCATGGACGGCGCCGCCACCAAGCTGCTGCGGCAGAACACGCGCGGGTACGATAGCGTGTATCACGATCTGGAAGTGAAGGAGAACGCCGAGATCGTGGCCTCCGGCACGGGCGACCTGGACAACTACAAGGACCCCGGGGCGGCGGTCGCTCACCAGATCGCCGGCGGCGCGGTCTTCCTGCGCAACCCCGACAGTTTCCACGAAGACTGGAGCGCGTATCCGTTCCAGATGCGCCCGGGCCAGAGTTCCGGCTTCCGCGCCTGGCACGCCAGCGTCGGCATGCGCCATGTCCAGCCGGTGGTCGGCTGGAAGCAGAAGGATTTTACGCTGGTCACCGCCTTCGAGCATTTCCGTCAATTGCATCCCAAGGCCATTGACATCGACGAGAGCCGGATCGCCTGGTCGATCTGGCCGGCCTGGTCCAGCCCGATGCAGGTCGTGCAGGGGGTCTCGAAGAGCCACAGCTTCTGGATCACGGGCGAAAAGCGGGCGCTGAACATGGACGACGTGATCGATGTCCTCTATCGCTGGGAATATGGCTATGTCGAGCCGGTGGATGTCTCGTTCGATCCGGCTTGGCCGGCGTTCTGCGAGGTGCTCGACTGCCAGCACCTGTTCCCGTATCAGCCGGAAAAATATCCGCTGCTGGAAAACCTGATCGAGGTCGCACCGGCGGCCGGCAATCCGGGCCGCCACACCTACGACCGGATGCCGGCGACCGGGATGTTTCACTTCGGCGACCTGGTGGGGCCCAGCGCGGGAAGCACCGATGCCGGCACCTGCAACAACAACGAAGACGACCTGCTGGTCTTCTTCCCCCTGCTGCAGTTTCTCCGCACGGGACACACGTATTGCTGGGACTACGGCAAGGAGGCGGCGCGCCACTACCTGGAGGTGGACTTCTGCGAATGGAGCACCGAGGACCGCCGCCGCGGCGGCCTGATTGCGCACACCGGCGGTCACTTCATCGGCTGCGTCTATCCCAGCCACCAGTGGGCCGAGGGGCTGCTGGCGTATTACTACATGTCCGGCGACGAGCGGGCGAAGCAGGCCGTCATCGGCTGCGGCGACAACAACGTCTGGTGGGCCTACAACAAGACCGAACTCACCTGCTGCGACGGCCGCGAGGCCGGCATGCCGCTGGTGAACCTCGCCGCCGCCTATCGCCTGACGCGCGATGAGAAGTACATCATGGCGGCGAAACACATCATCAAGAACTTCTTCCTCAAGTGGATGAAGAAGTATGGCACATTCAAGTATCCGTACCCGCAGACTTGGCAGAAGGTGCCGCACAAGCTGATCACCGGCTACGGCGACTGGTCCAGCTTCGCCGGCCTCTACAGCCTCTGGGAGGTCACCGGCAAGGAGGAGTTCCGTACCCTTGGCGTGAAGATGCTCCAAGACAGTGTCAAGCCCGGTTCGTTCAGCTTGAACGACATCCGCGGCATGGACTTTTTCGCCGCCTGGGCGCTCGGACGCATGACCGGCGACATGGACGACGTGTTCCATCGCGTGGGGAGCGCCATCCCCATGCTGCTGCGTCGCGGCGGCCATCCGCTGCGCCGCCTGCACTTTCTCAAGGAGATGGACGAGCGGGGCCTGATCGACGAGCGGCAGGTCGGCAACCGGGCGGGGGTCATCTGAGCGGGAGGGGTTGCCACATGCTGTTCAAGGAAGATTGGGATGAGTGCAGGCACTGGCAGGCGGCGTGGCTGCGCGGCGAGGACGCCGCGCATTGGGCGCTCGGGGTGTTGGCGCCGCGGGAACGGCCGATCGCCGTACCGCCGCCACCCCCCCGGCCGCAGGACCCGCGCCTGGCCTGGCTGGACTACGAGGGCAACCTGGCCCGGGCACAGGTGTCGTTCGCCAACACGTTCTGGGGCGGGATTGACCACCCGTACCTCACGGCCAACATCGGGCCCGGAAGCCTGAGCCTTTTTCTCGGCGCCAGGCCGGGCTTTGGCAATGACACCGTCTGGCATCAACCTTGTTTCCAGGATCCGGCCACGGTGGCGCTGGCGCTCGATTCCGACAACGAATACTGGCAGTGGACGCTCAAGGCGCTGGTGTACCTCAAGGCCGCCGCGCGGGACCGGTTTCTGGTGGCCATGCCTGACCTGACCTCCGGGCTGGACTGCCTGGCCCAGCTCTTCGGCACCGAGCCGCTGTTGATGTTCCTGCTCGAATGCCCGCAGGAGATCCACCGCCTCTTGCGCGAGGTCGAGGAGATCCACGATCAGGTGTACGACGAACTGAGGAAGATCGTCGTCGACGATGACGGCGGAAACGCCGTGCCGGTGTATCAAATCTGGGGCCCCGGCCGGACACTGGTCACGCAATGCGATTTTTCGGCTATGATCTCGCCGGAAATGTTTGCCGAGTTCGTCGTGCCGGGGCTGGAGCGCCAGTGCGCCCGGGTGGATCACAGCGTTTATCACCTGGACGGGCCGGCCGCCCTTCGGCATCTGCCCTTGCTGCTCGGTGTTCGTAGTCTGACGTCCGTCGAATGGACGCCCGGAACCCCGAACCCGTACGCTGCCGATCCCTGCTGGTGGGACACGGTTTGGAAGCCGGTGTACGCGGCCGGAAAGCGGGCGCATGTCTGGGCCGTGCCCCCGGAGCAGATCGCGCCCTTCCTTCGAAAGTTCGGCCGGCAGGGGACGCTCATCACGACGGGGTGCG
>CAZQKI010000334.1:0-3786 GCA_964592855.1 uncultured Lentisphaerales bacterium | reverse complement strand
CCGCACGACTATGTCAGCATCGGCACGTACTGGTGGCCTAATGCCGAAGCGCCGGACGGCCTGCCCTATGTGGAGCGGGACGGTCAGATCAGCCCCGACTTCCAGCTCTACGACCGACCGCGCTGGGACCGGGCGGCGGACGGCATCGTCACGACCATCAAGGGGGCGTACTTCCTGGACCAGCCGCGGCTTGCTCAGGAGGCGGCCAAGCGGGCGCGACGCTGGTTCTGCGACCCCGAGACTTGCATGGCGCCGCATATTGGCCACGCCCAGATGATTCCGGGCCGTTGTACCGGCAACTCTGCCGGTATAATCGACTTCGCGCTCTACCTTCCCACGGTCCTGGATCACCTGCAGTTGCTCGCGCAGTTTTTCCCAACCGCATGGTCCGATGCGGACCACGCCACACTGGTCGCCTGGTGCTCGCATCTGCTGGCCTGGCTCGAACGACATCCCTTCGGTCGCGAGGAAGAGGAAAGGGGCAACAATCATGGGGTCTACTACGATCGACTGGTCGTCTGCCTCTCCCTCTTCCTCAACAGACCGGAGCGCGCGCGCACGCAGTTGCGCAAGAGCAGTCAACACGTCACGCAGCAGATCAAACCGGACGGACGCATGACGGCTGAACTGCGGCGGACCTGCAGCTTCGGCTACACCGTGATGAATCTCCGGGGCTTTGTCGACCTGGCGTGGATCGGGAGCCGTCTCGATCTGCCTGTGTGGTCGGCGCACAGCGAAGACGGCCAGGGCACCATTCGCGCGGGCGTGGATTTCCTCTATCGGCACGCCTGCTCGGAAGCCCCCTGGCCCTTCCCGCAGATCGAGCCCATCGCCTGGCCCATGGTCTGGCCGGTGTTCGAGAAGGCTAACACGCTCTCCGAGGGGGCGTATGCATTTCCCGCGTTGGCACATCGCATGCCGGCGGACTTCGTTCCGGAACTTTTTCCCCTGGTGGAACCGATCCACCCCTTCGGCGAGCCACGCAGCCCCGAAGGGCTCGCCCGGCACAATGAAAACGAAAGCGCAAGGAAACTCGCACCATGACCGACCCCCGCTTGCCAGCCCTTGAAACGCTGCGCGTCCGCCTCTGCAACGAGCCGGTGCCTGCCGGCACCGACGGCCTGCCGTTTCCCGAGGGCGATCCGCAGGCGCTGGCCGCCGCGCTTCGGCCGGATGGCACCTGGGCGGACATCAACTACACGGACGGCGCGCTGAAGGACTGGGCGGCGGCGCCGCACTTGACGCGCTTGCGCGCGCTGGCGCGGGCCTGGTATCAGCCAGACTCACCCCACTCCCGACAGGCGCCGCTGCTCCGCGCCGTCCTGCAGGGATTGGAGGGCTGGTATGCCCGGAACCCGCAGAATCCGAACTGGTGGTGGAACGAGATCGGCGCCCCCCTGCTGCTTGGCGACACGCTGCTGTTCATCAAGGGCGCGTGCGACGCGGCCTTCGTCACGCGCGCCATCCCCGCGTTCCTGTGTCATCGGCCCTTCGAGCGCTTCACCGGCCAGAACCTGGTCTGGACAGCCACCGTGTCGATCAACCACGGCATCCTGACCGACGACCCGGAGCGGGTGACGCAGGGGTTCATCCTGATCGGTCGGGAACTGCGTGTGCTGCCCGACGAGGAGGGCATCCAGCCCGACATGAGTTTCCACCAGCACGGCAAACTGCTCTATTCTGGAGGCTACGGCCAGTGTTTCGCCGGCGACGTCGGACGCCTGATGGCCGTCGCCGCCGACACGCCTTACGCCTTTCCGCCGGCACTGGTCGACCTGTTCGCGCGCTTTGTGCTCGACGGATCCCGCTGGATGGTGCGTGGCCGGACCTTCGATCCTGTGGCCATCGGCCGCGAGATCTCCCGTCAGGGACACCACGCCGGCCGCTTCCACGAAGGGTTGCGGCATCTCGCCGCCTTCGATCATCCACGCCGGGCCGAAGCCGGCGCGTCCGCGGCGGTCGACCCCGCCGCCGGACGTTCGCTGGTCGTCGGCAATCGCTATTTCTGGAACTCCGACCTGATGGTCCAGCACCGTCCGGCCTACTCGCTCTCCGTCCGCGTGCCCAGTCCGCGGGTCTGGAACGCCGACATGGCCTGCTGCGGTGGCGAAGGGCGGGTGTGCCATCACATCGCCGACGGTGTGACCATGATTCTGCGCGACGGCGATGAATACCGCGACCTCTTCCCGGTCTGGAACTGGCGGCAGATTCCCGGCACCACGGCGGTTCAGACGCCCGCGGCCCTCGATCCGCAGGGCCTGCGCATCAAGGGCGAGCGCCCCTTCGCGGGCGGCGCCTCGGACGGCACGGTCGGCTGCACGGCGGCGGACTTCTCCCGCGCGGGGCTGACCGCCCGGAAGGCGTGGTTCCTGTTCGACCGCGAGTGGGTGGCGCTGGGCGCCGGCATCTCCTGTCAGGACCCCGCGCCAGTGCGCACCACGATCAACCAGTGCCATTGGCGCGGCCCCGCCATTCTGGCTGGCAGCACGACCCCGCTGGCGGCCGGTCTCCATCGCCTCGCGGCCGGCGCGACCCTCTGGCACGACGGGGTGGCCTACAAAGTCCTCGACGGCGACGCCTCGCTGCGGCTCGGGCTCCAGACGGGCGCCTGGAGCGACTGCGGCGTCGGTTCGTCCACCCCGCTGGCGCTGCCGGTCCTGAACCTGGGGCTGGATCACGGCACCGGACCGTCGAACGCCACCTATGCCTATGCCGTGCGTCCGGGGGTGGAGTCGGCCGAAACCAGCGCGGGCGAGACCGACCCGCTGGTCATCGTCCGGAACGAACCCGCGCTGCAGGCGGTCTGGCAGGCGCAGGAGCGGCGCGGGCAGGCGGTCTTCTACGAGCCGGGCGACGTGACCTTTCCCGACGGCCAGGGGATCGCGGTCGACCGCCCCTGCGTGTTCCTCTACCAACCCGCCGGGGATGGCCGGCTGGTCTTCACTTTGGCGCAGCCGGAGCAGCGCGAGGGGCTGATCACGCTACGCCTGCACGGGACGCGATGCGGCACGCTGGGCGCCTCGCTGCCGGTCGGGCCTTACGCCGGGTCCAGCCTGACGCTGGTCTGGTCTGAGAGGATGCGCGTTCTTTCTTGATCCCGTCGGTGCGAGACGGGTATGCTTTCGCGCACTGCAACGTAAACCAAGATCAAGGATCCACGAGGAGGGCTATGGCCACAAAAATCAAACATGGCGAGACGGTTCTATTCATCGGCGACAGCATCACCGATTGCGGCCGGCGCGGCGGGAACGCTCCGCTGGGCGACGGGTACGTCCGCTGGTTCGATGTGCTGTTGACGCTGCGGGAGCCGCGGAAACGGGTGACCGTCATCAACAAGGGCATCAGCGGCGACCGGGTGACCGGCCTGCGCAACCGCTGGAGCGACGACGTGCTCCGCCACCAGCCCGACTGGCTCTCCGTCAAGATCGGCATCAACGACCTGCACGGTTACCTCGGCAATCCGGCCGACCCCAACGCCGTCTCCCCGCAGGTGTTCGAGCAGGCGTACGACGAGATCCTGACGCGCACCCGCGCCGCGCTGCCACGCTGCCGGATACTGCTGATCGACCCCTTCTACATCAGCATCGAGGCGTCGCCCAACACCTGGCGCCGCAAGGTGCTCGACGCGCTTCCGGCGTATGTCGGCGTGGTCCGCAAGATGGCCCTCCGGCACAAGGCGCGGCATATCGAGACCCACGCCCTGTTCCAGCGGCTGCTGGCCTTCCGCGATGCCGACACCTTCTGCCCGGAACCGGTTCATCCCAACCCGGTCGGGCATCTGGCCAT
>CAZQKI010000333.1:0-3827 GCA_964592855.1 uncultured Lentisphaerales bacterium | reverse complement strand
GATCGTTGTCATGTCGAATGCACGACGGTCTGGCTATCCGCTCTTCTGGCGGCGGCGGCCCGCGCCGCGGGTCGGACTGTGCGCCGGCTTCGGGATGAGGTTCCGCTGCTCCCACAGGTGCGCCCGGTACGCCGTGGGGGGGCTGCCGATCACCCGCTTGAAGACGCGGCTGAACGTGTAGACGGAGACGAAGCCGCATCGCTCCGCGATCCGCGTGATGTCCAGTTCGGCGCGGCTCAGCAAGGCGCAGGCCGCATAGATCCGCGTGTGCCGGACGTGGGCCGACACGCTGACGCCGAGAACCCGGTGGAAGCAGTCCCTCAGATAGCCCGCGGAGATGTGCAGTGCCGCGGCAATCTGCTCCACGGATACGGGCTCCGTGATGCGGGTCAGAACCAGATGAGAGGCCCTGTGGACGATTCGGTGTGCGGGGATGGCCCGTCGCGGATCCCAGGGTGTCGCCTCGCTGCACCGACACTCGCGCAGCAGGCGGAGGAGCAGAAAAGAGAGCAGCGCTGCCACTTCCCCGCTGGCTTCCGGCGACGCGCGGGCCAACTGGTACTCCGCCATCAGGCGATCCAACAAGGGCCAGGCGTCCGGAGGCACATCCACGGACCGACCTCGCATGTCGGTGAACGCCTCATCCCCGCGCAGTTCGAACGACACATAAACCCAGAGCAGCCGCTTCGTGTCTTCCGGCAGGTAGCGATGCGTCTGGAACGGAAGCACGAGCACCGCCTGCCCCGCCTCCAGGCGCACCATCAAGCCGTCGAGCAGCACGGTGGCGGCACCCTCCAGGTTGAACACCAGCAGGTATCGCTGGTGGGACGTGTCCTTGGCGACTCTGATCAGATCGTTGCGCCGGGAAGCGAAAAGCAGGACGTTTTGAGGCAACGGGACGTACGTGTCCGGCAGGCCGACATAGAAGTTCTCGACCAGCTCGATCCCCTGAGCCCGACGGATTACCGCGCGCGGCGGGACATGCGGTTTGGACAAATTCTTATGCGATGCGGCCATTTCGTTCTTCCCGCTTTTGTGCGACAGTATCGGGAAACCGAAGGCCCGCGTCAATGGTTTTCGCGGGCTCAACGCCTGAGCGGACGGTCGAACAGGAGGTGCGGGATGAAGCGGATGAAGAGCGGATGGATGATGGCGGGAGTGGGGGCAACGGTGGCGGCGGTCGCGGCGCTTGGGGGCGCGGCGGTTGCCGGCGAGGTGCAACTGGCGGACAAGGGGCAGGCGCAGTGCGTGATCGTCGTGCCGGCCGGCTGGACGAATGCCGTTGCGATGCCGAAGGAGTTTCCGTCGGAGGCGATCGGACTGCTGCAGCAGCGCAGCGCCCTGTGTCGGGAGTCGGTCAAGGATCTGGCCCTCTATCTGGGCAAGATGTCAGGCGCGAAGATCGAGATGGTCGAGGGGCTGCCGGCGGGCGAGAAGCGAACCCCGATCTACGTTGGCGCCGAGGCGCAGAAGGTGTTCGGACCGGTGGGCAAGACCAAGGCGGGCCTCTTTGCCTTCCGCGTCGTGGCGGGCAAGAAAGGCTTGGGGCTCTATGGCGAGTCGGAATACGGCACGAGCTACGCCATCTATGAACTGTTGCACCGGCTCGGCTGCCGCTGGTTCATGCCCACCGAGCTGGGGGAGTGTGTTCCCGCCCTCGCCACGCTGGCCGTGGCGGAGATGGACGAGGCGCTCGCGCCGGCCACTGAGGCCCGCGGCATGTGGCAGGGCGGGGCCGACTTCCTGCGGCGGAACCGGATGGACCGCGAAGCCGGCAGTATCGTCTGGCTGGCCATCGGCGACGGCTCGCTCGAGCGGTTCTTCACAGCGAAGGATCTTGAAGCGCACCCGGACTGGCGGGCGATCCAGGCCGATGGCAAGCCACATCCCCAGGCGTTGCGGGTGACGCACCCGGGCGTGGCCGAGTTCGTCGCCGACAAGATTCTCGCCGAGCTCGAAACCAAGTACGAACCCCTGCGGAAGGCCGGTTTGCGTCCGGGATATGCGCTGACGCCCGGCGACTTCCAGGTGCCCACGGAAGCCCCGTACGAGCGCCCGAACGATCCCGAGCCGCGCGTCTGGGAGCCGGCCGCCGGGCGCTGGTCGGTCACCGACCGCTGCATGCTGCTGCACAACCGCGTCGCGGCAAAGGTGCGGGCGAAATACCCGGAGGTGGCCTTCGGCGACCAGGCTTACGTGAACAAGAGCTATCCGCCCGCCAAGCAGCCCGTGCCCAAGGATTTCCATGTCACGATATGCCCGATTGACTTCAACCGGCATCACCCGATGACCTGGACGAACCACCCGAACGAATTCTGGGTGCGGGACATGGTGCAAGGATGGGGCAAGGCGGGCGTCCATCTGAAGGCCTACTGGTACGGCATCAACCTGGCCGAGATCAGCGCGCCCTGCCCGTTCATCGCCAAGTGGGGCACGGACATCCGGATCCTGCTGGAGAACAACCTGTCGGCCTGGGTGCCGGAGACCATGAACGGCTGGGACTCGATGCTGCCCGGCTATGTGCTGGCCTCGCGCATGACGTTCTACCCGCAGGAGAAACCCGAGGCCATCCTGCAGGACCTCTGGACGAAGTTCTACGGCGCGGCGGCCGAGCCGATGGCCCGCTACTGGACGGGCATCGACCGGGCCTACCTGGAGGCGAGCCAGTACGCCGGCAGCCCCTTCGGCTACCTGAAGATCTTTACGCCCGAGGTGATGAAGGCGGCCCGCACCGACCTTGACGCCGCGCTGGCGGCCGGCCGCACGCCGCTGGAGTATCGGCGCGTCAAGCTGATCGACCAGTCGTTCGGACTCTTCGAACTCTACATGCAGATGCGCTACGACTGGGCCGCGGCCCGGCTGAGCACCCTGGCCGAGGACTACGAGGCCTGGCGCTGGGGCGTGCGCGCCCTGCAGCGGGAGTACCGCGTTTCCATGGCCAACGGCCGCTACACGGCCGATGCGTACACGACCGACGGCTACGTCCAGGGCCGCCACGGCAACCCGTTGTGGAGCGACGGCTCGTACAGCCTCGGCTACAAGGACGGCGCGCGCATGGAGAAGGGCTATGCGCGTCTCGGCACGCCGATGCTGGAGTGGAAGTGGAAGCACAACCCCGGGGCCCAGGCCGAGGCTCTGCCCTGGACCGCACCGGGCTTCAGCGACACGAACTGGCCGACGATGCACGTGGTGCGCGACACCTGGTCGTCGATCGGGCATCACGTGACGATGACCGACGCGGCCTCGGGCCGGTCCGGCCGCATGGCCTACCGGACGTCCCAGAAGCTGCCGGCCGTTCCCGCCGGCAAGAAGGTGTTCCTCTGGATCGGCGCCACCGACGGCAGCGCCAAGCTCTTCGTGAACGGGACCCCGATCAAGTACGTCACGCCGGACAAGGGCGAGGTCAAGGAGGCGTTCGACGGCTACTGCCATCCGAGCGGAACCGGCTTCGACGTCACCGTCGCCCTGAAGACGGGCGACAACCAGTTCACCATCCTCTGTGATCGGCACAACCTCAACGAACTCGGCACCGGTGGCCTGATGGGGCCGGTGGTGCTGTATCGGGAGAAGTGAGGAAGACACGTATGCATGGTGAACCGTTGACCCGCGAGGAAGTCACGTCTGTCATCAACGGACGCGCCCGGGCGCGCCGGGTGCCGATGCTCATTCATTTCTGGACGAATCCCGACGCGTTCCTAGTCATTCACGTTCATTTTGTGATCGAATGGCTTTGAGCGGTCCGATACGTCCCGCTCTACTGCTCGCGCCCGGGTCGATGCGTCCGCAAAAGTAGCGCGGGACGTATCGGACCGCGCAAACGCATCCGA
>CAZQKI010000332.1:0-3835 GCA_964592855.1 uncultured Lentisphaerales bacterium | reverse complement strand
AAGCATGAAAACCTGGACCCCGACATTCTGGACCCCCGGCCACGCGCCGGCGGACGATGGACACATCTTCGGCTGCGCCTCGCATGGGATCGCCGCGGCGAATCTCTGGCGCGGGCCGGAGGACGCGGCGGCAGCCGGTTGGTCGGGCAATGGGCTGCGCGGCGAGGTGCTGGCCGGCACGTATGCCGCCGTGCTGGTGCGGTTGGGGCAACTTGCCTGGAAACCCGCCGCCGCCATCGTCCTGTTCGCGCACGTCTCGGGCATGGAAGCATTCCTGGAACCCTGGCAGGAGTTGCTGCCGGGGGTGCCGGTGGCGGGCGGCGGCGCGGCGCTGAGGGCCGGGCAAAGCCGCGGCGAACTGCTCCCGGCGACCGAGGATGTGGCGGTGCTGTTGATCGCGGAGGGTGTCTGGAGGGCGGAGTCGTTGAACGTACACGATCCCGTCGGCGAGACGGTGGAGTTTCTGGCCGACGGGCCACGGACCATCACGCAGGTGCGCGAGACCCCTGTGGATGGCTGGCAACCAGCCGCCCCTTTCTTCCGCGCGTGGCAGACCGCCTGCGACCGGGCGGCGGGCGATTGCGAATCCATCACCTTTTCCGATGTCAGCGGGCGTAATGTGCATGTCTCGTTTGATGGCGAGCGCCTTCATACCGGGGCCGACCTGCCCGCTGATGGACGGCTGGCATTGCGCACGGTTTCGCGTGCCGAAGCGGCCCGACGGCTGGCGGCGTTCTGTGCCGAACCGAACGCGCTGGTCTTCGGCTGTGCCGGCCTGCGCAGCCTGTTCGATGCACCGTTGCCGATCGGGTCGGGCACACTGGTCGGCTTCATGTTCGGCGAACTGGTCACGCGCGCCGGTCGGCCGCAATTCGGCAACCTGATGGCGGCAAGGTTGGTGCGGAAATCTGATTGAAGCCGGAGACTACTACTATGAAACACGATACTCAAAAGCATGTGCGGGCGGCCTTGGCCGGGGAACGCAAACGCGTGGCGCCGTTCTTGCGCAATCTGGCTCCGGCGCCGAAGTCCGCGCGCCTGACCGCGCCCGCAAGCCACAATCGTATACGATAAAGGAACTTCGGCAATGAATCCCTGCCGCGTCCTGTTCAGCAACGACACCACCAACATCCTCACCTGCAAGAGCCCGTACAACGAACGGGCGGGGCTGGGGCTCGATCCGGCGACCGGCAAGCCGACCTACCATCCCTGCGGCTTCGATGCCTCGAAGCTTGAAGCGACGGTGGATGAGACCGCCGGCCTGGGCGTCGACGTGCACATGCTGCAGCCGGGCGTGGGCTGGGTACCATGGTGGAAGAGCCGCCACTACCCCTATGCCGAACACATCCGGTTCATGCAGGAGCAGACCGGGATGGCGCCGTCGGCCGATCCCTTCGCCGCCTACATGGCGGACGGCGGCGACATGGTCGAGGTCTTCACCCGCCGCTGCCGCGAGCAGGGCATGGCGCCCTTCGTCTCCTTCCGCCTCAACGACAGCCACGGGCATGAGTTCCTGACGTACGAGAAAAAGGACATCCCCGCCTTTGCCTGGCATTGCTTCTCGCCGGTGCACGTCAACCACCCGGAGTGGCGGCTCGGGGACGACCTCAACAACTGGGACAACCGTGTGTTGAACTGGGCGATCCCCGCGGTGGTGGCGCACAAGCTCGCCTTCATCGAGGAGCTCATCGTGCAGTACGACCTGGACGGCTTCGAACTCGACTTCATGCGGCACTGCAAGTTCTTCCGCGACGACGGACCGGCGCCCGCGGAACGTCTGCGCATCATGCTCGACTTCGTCGGTAAAGTGCGCGCCGCGCTCGACCGGCGTGAAATGGAGGACGGCCGGCATCGGCATCTGTGCGTGCGGATCCCGGCCTTTCTCGCGACGCACGAAGAAATGGGCATTGACGTGGCGGCGTTCGCCGGGGCGGGCGTCGAGATGTTCAACCTCTCGTACTACTACTTCACCGGCCAGCAGGGCGACTTTGCGGCGCTGCGCCGGCAGGCGCCCGCGGCGGCCTTCTACGTCGAGATGTGCCATTGCACGCAGATCGCGCCGCTGCCGTTCATCGCCTCCGGCTACGACAACTTCGGCTTCCGGCGCACGACCCCGAACCAGTACTACACCACGGCCCATCTGGCCTATGCCCGCGGGCTTCAAGGGGTGAGCACCTTCAACTTCGTCTACTACCGCGAGCATGGCGTGGGGGAGCGCGGGCCGTTTCACGAACCGCCGTTCGAGATCCACCGTGGCTGTGCCGATCCGGCGTTTGTCGCCCGCCAGCCGCAGCACTACTTCATCGGCCACACATGGAAGTGGATGGGCAATGGGCGCTTTCCGCTGAATGACGCCTGGGGGGGCTTCCGCCAGTTCACGCCCGGCGAACCGGCGATGTTCGATCTCGACATGGCCCCGCCGACCGGCGGCTGGCGCGTTGACGGCCGCCTGCGCATCCAGTCGCCCGACGACCTGGGCGCCAGCCGCTGGCGCGCGGTCTTCAACGGCGTCGAACTGATCGAAACCCCGGACCGCTCGGAGCCCTACGCCAACCCGTATTCACCGCTGCTTGGCACGCCGGGACAACACCGGTCCTGGGTCGTTCCGGCCACACTCTGCCAGGACGGCGTCAACGCCATCGAGATCACGCTGCTGGACGGCGGCAAGCCTGTGCCGATCGTCTTTCTGGACGTGGCAATGCCCGGATGATTAGGGATGCCCAAGGAGAACATGACATGAGCATCTTGAAGAACTCTGATGTCCATACTCCCGATCCGCGGCATCCGCTACTTCGACGCGGCGATCAACGAGACCCGGGCGCTGGGGGTCCGCCCGCGGCCAGCGCTGTTCCGCTGGACCAGGCCGCGGGGTGGGAGCGTGCTCTTCTGGCATTCCAACGGCTACCTGTTCGGCAACGCGATCGGAGCCGCCTACGTCTTCGGCGGCGGTTTGCGGCTCGGGCAGCCGGGGGCAGAGGAGCGGGTCGGCAAGTTCCTCAAGGGGCTCGAAGAGGGGGGCAGTCCGATATCCGCTTCCGGGGCTACCGAGAGGTGAGCAAAGGTTTTGTGCATGGCGAACGAAATGATGCCTATAGAGAACAAAATGTCAATAGAAATGGGTTGCGCGCCATGCTATCTTTATGTGAACCGCAACCGAACGTTTCCCGCAAGGAGGAGTCATCATGCCGCTGTATGAATCGCGCAAGCACGCCGAAAACCGCATTGAAGTGAAGTCTGAATGGCGCGACGCGCTGGTCCTCGGGCCGGACAAGGTTGTGCCGTCCATCATCCGCCTGATCGCCGAACGTAAGGACCGCCAGCATCCGCTGCGTCTGGCCTTCGACGGCTGGTACAACATCGACTGGCCCGCCGTCATCGCGACGACCGAGTATTCGTTCTTCACCTACGACTTTGCCCGTCCGTCCTGGGATGAAAGGAATACCAGTTTGACCGCTACAGCTCCGATCCGCGCATGCCCTTCGAGATTGAGCGCTATCATTTCGAGCAGCGCGCCGATGCCGATACCGAAGGCAAGTTCATGCACATCGTGACCCTCACCGTGGGCAAGGAGGTCACCATCCGCTCGAAGCGTGATCCCCGCAAGCAGAACACCATCCGCAAATGGCAGTCGGCGCTGGTGCCGGCCTGTTTCGGCGAGTACGAGTTCATCAATCCCGACGGCGGTTTCTGCACCGTCGTGCAGTTGCGGTGGAAGAAGGGATGAGAAAGGAACGAGAGACCATGACATCCGAACGTGAGAACACTCTGCGAGCGATCGAATTCCGCCATCCCGAATGGATTCCGATCGACTTCGATGTCATGCCGTCCGTGGTGT
>CAZQKI010000331.1:0-3847 GCA_964592855.1 uncultured Lentisphaerales bacterium | reverse complement strand
GCGAATTTCTCATGGAGCCCTATCAACGCTATATCGCCGTGGCCCGGGAGTGCGGCATCCCCGTTATCGATGTGGACTCGGACGGCAATATCGAGACCCTGATCCCGCTCTGGCTGGAGGCCGGGGCGACGATGATTCATCCGTTCGAAGTGGCGGCCGGCATGGATATCGTCAAGACCAAGCGCGAGTATGGCAACCGTCTGGCGGTGCGCGGCGGGGTGGACAAGCGCGCCCTGGCCGCCGGCCCCGACGCCATCGACCGCGAACTGGAACGCGTCCGCCCGGCGGTCGAAGCCGGCGGCTGCATTCTCGCCGTGGATCACAGTGTGCCACCCGATGTGTCCTGGGAGAATTTTCGCTATTACCTGAAGCGTCGGGCAGAGTTGCTCGGCTGTATTGATTGTTCACATTAAAACATAGTCAAAAAAGGAGATTATCATGTCCAAGATTTCATTGCTCAAAGGAACGACCATAGCCCACCATACCATTGACTTCGCCAAACTCCCCGCCGGCCTGCGGGTGGATGAGAAACTAGCGCTGGTGCTGGGCAACTCGGTGGTCACCGGCCAGGTTGTCCACACTGCCACCGGCAGTCTCTTCGAAACCCGCGCCACCAAAACCCCGGGCGGCGATTACCTCCTGATGTTCCCCACCAATACGGCCGAGAACCCTACCGGCAATGCGCATTACGGTGGCAAGAACAACAAGGTCAACGACATGGTCGCCTACCGCTCCAAGGATCAGGGGAAGACCTGGCAGGGGCCGACTATTGCCTTCGACATCGACTACAACCAGCACGGTTTTATTCCGCTGACCCCCAAGGGCTCGAAACGGATCTATGCCTTCGGCACCCAGCCGGTTTGGGGGTTGTGGACCACGGCGAGCGGTCAGCATGAAAACTCGCCCATCGGCTACCGCTACTCCGACGACGATGGCCACCACTGGTGCGAGGTGCGCATCATCCGGCCGCAGAACGATCCGGGCTTTCTCGGCATGTCGGTGATGCGCATGTGCGAGACCGATTCCGGCGCCTGGTTACTCTGCTCGCATGAGGGCGATTGGTCCTACAAGCCGGGTCTCATGACCCGTCAATACGTATTGCGCAGCGAGGACCAGGGCAAGACCTGGACGGTCGGCCCGAACGCGCGTCATGGCGGCTGGTGCGTGCCGCAGTTCAACCGCATGGACGAGGGGCGCCCCATCAACCTCGGCGGGGGCAAAGTCTACATGATGATCCGCACCTGCGAGGGCCATCTCTGGGCCACCCGCAGTGCGGACGACGGCAAGACGTGGGAGACTCCGGCACCGACGCCGCTCATCCATCCCGACGCCCCGCCCATGCTCTTCCATCTTTCCGACGGCAAGACCCTGGCGGCTTTCCACCACAACCGGCATCATGACAGCAGTTACGTCAATCTAGGCGGAGACAATCCCGGCATGAAGGACCGTTCCGAGATCTGGGTTTCCCTCTCCACCGACGAGGGCCACACCTGGAGCGAGCCGCGTTTCGTGTTCGCCAACGCCGCCTTGCCCAGCCTCGAGAATGACTGGTTCAACTGGCAGTGCTCCTACATGGACGCCTTCACCGACAACGGCGTGCTCCAGCTCTTCGTTCCCCACCGCTGGCAGCGCTGCCTGCACCTGCAACTGCCGGAGGCCGAGATGTTGCGTCTGCCCACCGCGGAGGATCTGGGATGAACAGGAAAAGGAAGAAGCGATAAGGAAGCTATACAGAATGGAGAGAATAAGTCAGTTGCTTACCCTGTCCTTACTAACGGTAGGAGGGATATTGATGCCGACACAGACTAACGCAGCCGAAATGGGCTCGAAGCCCGCAATAGGGTCCGGCACGTGCGCAACGCTCGTTATGGACCGCTCCGTGGTCCAGCATACGGCAGGTGTTGCGATACGCGTGCAACCCCCGATACGGGCCGAGCGTTGTTTCGGCGTCGCCGGGAACTGGGAGCGCATGCTCGGACTGTACCTGACGGTCATCGATGACGGCGGCACGTTGCGCCTGTGGTATGGCTGCCGGGGCTCCGCGACCTTCAAGGGACTCGCCTACGCCGAATCGACGGACGGGGTGATCTGGCAGCGCCCGGAACTGGGGTTGCGCGCCTTCGAAGGGTCGGCGAAGAACAACCTGACCGATCTGCCGACCATGGAGGGATCCGTGCTGCGGACGACCACTGGTTACGCTTTCGTCGGAAATCTGTTTGGCCAGGGCGTTTTTCGCTGGACCTCGCCGGATGGATGGCGCTGGACCCGGGACGCCGAGGCGCTGTTGGACTTCGAGTCGGACACCCAAAACGTCGTGCTCGTCGATCCGCTGTCGGGACGCTATGCCGGGTATGTCCGTGTCTGGGCGCCGGGATCGAATCGCTCCCGGCGCCGCAAGGTGGGGCGGTGGGAAGCGGACGCGCTGGATCGGCCGGTGGGCCTGACGCCGTCCGGTAAGGATGGTCCGTTCCCCACCCGGCAGCGGTTGCCCCATTTTATCGACGAAGTGCCGGTCGTGTTCGCCTGTGACGAAAGCGATCCGCCAGAGACCGACGTGTATACCCTGATGCCACAGGTTTACCCGACCCGCCCGCCGTTCTATGTGGCGTTTCCCACGTTCTATCACCACGCCCCTGAAGCGGATAACGGCCCGTACCAAAATGATGGTGTCTGTGTGGCGCACCTGGCCACCAGCCGGGACGGCAAGCAGTGGGAGCGGTTTGATCGATCACCGTATGTGACCGCGGCCCTGCCGGGGCGCAAGCCGGGGATGGTCTTCCTCGGGCTCGGGCTGATCGAGCGAGGGGACGAGCTGTGGCAATACGGAGCAGTGCTCGATACGACTCATGGCCAGGGCGACAAGCGCATGGCGGCTGGCGATGGCGAAATCTGGCGTTTCGTGCAGAAGCGGGACCGCTTGGTCGGTGCGGTCGCGGAGGCGGGCGAGGGGCAACTGACCTTTGTTGCCGCCCCTCTCACCGGTTTGGCACTGACGCTCAACCTCGATGCCGGCACCATCGGCGAGGCGCGCGTCGCACTGCTCGATGAAAACGACCAGCCGCTGCCAGGTTTCGCGCTGTCGGACTGCCAACCGGTTCGCGGGGACAGTTTCCGGGCTCCGGTTGAATGGAAGACCCACGCGAGCCTGCGATCGCTCGCGGGGCGCCGGGTGCAGGTTCACGTCGCTTTGCGCTCGGCCACTCTTTTCGGCTATTCACAGGAAAAATGAATATGACATCGCAGACAACCACGCAATCGTTTCTCAACGCCTTCGCCCAGGCGCCGGACCGGGCAACCGCCGTGCGCGTCTTCTTCGACGCGCTCGCACCGCACCAGGAAAGAATCGCGGCCACCGAGCGCCGCGCCGACGACATCTTCCGCTTCCGTACGCCGGACCGGCCGTTTGTCCAGTACGACGTCACCGATGCCGCCGCCGGGTTGGAACAGAAGCCGGCGCAGTGGGCCAAGAACAATCTGGATCACACACTGGCATGGCAGCTCATCAATATGATTCTCGTCTTGGAAGCGCTGCCGGAGTCGGACTACGTGCCGATGCTCAATCCCGGCTACGGCACCTCCGACCTCATCCCCCGCATGCTGGGGGCGGAGTTCGATGCCGCCGCCGATGGCGCGGTCATTCCCAAAGCGTTTCTTGTTCGCGATCTGGCAACGGATCTGCCGAAACTGTCCCGACCGGACCCCATGAGCATTGAGCCCTGCCGCGGCATTCTGGAAACCTGCCGCTTTCTCGTGGAGGCGACCGGGGGCCGGCTCCCGATCGTCTATCCGCAAATGCAGGGGCCGACCACCAACGCGGTGCGCCTCATGAATCAGGAGGACTATCTGG
>CAZQKI010000330.1:0-3950 GCA_964592855.1 uncultured Lentisphaerales bacterium | reverse complement strand
GTTCCTACATTGCGATTGGTCATGTTGCCCTTGATCTCCAGGGTGCCGACGCTGTTGCTGCCCCCGGGCCAGATCTGGCCGGCATTCTCCACGTAGGTAAACTCGAGCTTGCCCGAGCCTTGAACCCGGCCTTGCGCTTCGACGGACAGCGTCGGAATGTAGGCTGGGGTGCTATTATAGACGTCCCATAAATGACTGCCCGAACCCAGCAGCGTCAGCTTGCCGAACAACCGTGTGCGCTGGAGCGGCGTTGTTCCGATATAGGTGCTGCTGACTTTGGCGCCATCGAGTAAGCGCAGTTCGCTGCCGGAATCCAGGATTGTCAGGGCCGTCGTGTGCGTCCGGCCACCCGACGCCGCAGACAGGACGCAGAGGCTGCCGGTGCGCAACTTGATTCCCGACGCCGAGTCGTGAAGCGCTCCGTTGGTTGAAATGATGGTGCCGAAGATGCCGGCAGTGTAACCATACGACCGGAAGAGAGCCGTCGGACCAGACGCATGCACCAATGCCCCCGCAACCAATTCCACATATTGCAGGGTCAGTTTGGCATCATGCAAGCGGACCTTCGTTCCCGCGTTGTAAATTTTTGAATACGTATCTTTGGTGGCGATGAAATTCACGGTCCCGTTGGTGATCAGCATGTCCACAGGCGTGGTGGTCGTACCAAACGTGCAGGCGCCAAACAGGGTGCTGCCGTACTCGGTCGTGAGTGTGTTCTGAAAGAAATAGGTCTTGCCTTGCAGATTCCAAGTCACCGTGCCGGAGTTGACCTTGAAATAGAGGCTGGTGGAATTGCCGCTCCAAGTGACGGTGTAAGGTGGCGAGGCAATGTCAAAAATGGCGACGTCGGAGCGTTCGGGCACAATGCCGAGATTCCAGTTGCCGGGGTTTCGGAAGTCGCCGCCTGCAGCATTTGACCAGGAAATGCCAAGGTTGTCGCGCCGCCACTTCCAAACCAGTTCCGGCAGATTGGCGTTGTGCGTGTAGGCCAAGCTTGTGCCGGTGCCGGAGGTCTGGAGGACGCCGTTGGTCAGGAGGTCGTAGCCGATGCAGCGGACATACATCTTGGTGGCGGTGCTGAAGTGGTTGGTGGGCGCCGAGATCGCGACCGTGTCGCCGGGGGCGAGCGGCGAAATGAGATAGGGCGCAGGCAGGTTTGGCGTGTTGTCATAGCCATTGTTGCCGCGGACCAGCAGGGCATTTGTCGCCGGTAAGAGGCCGGTCGTGCAACGAAAGAGCGACATGTCTCCGGGATCCTGCGGATAGCTGAAGAAGGTTCCGCTGGCGGTGGCGTTGCGGTTGGTGGTCATGCCGAAGCCCAGATTCAGCGGCCAGTTGTTGGCACCCGAAGGAACGCCGGTGCTGTAGCTGTGGGTCACGCGAAGATCGAAATCATACCAGCCGGCCGGAAGCTCGATGACGGACGACAAGTTATTGGCATAGCCAGTGTTGAGGTAGACGGTGCTGTTGATGCGAAGGTAGATGTAGGTATACATGGCGTAGCCAAAGCGGTAGGGGCCCCCGTTGAGGTAGATCTGCCCGGTGTAGGCCCAGGTCGTGTTGAGGGGGACGAGTTCGGCGTACCGGTTGGTGACGATGTTCGGGCCGGAACGGACATAGGAGACGACCGGCGTGCCGGCATAGTTCTGGTAGCCGGCGACGGCGCCGCCGCGCAGGCCCGACTGCCAGTCGGCAAAAAGGGATGTGGATGTGACGGCCAGCAGCGACGCGAACAGAAATGTGTTTACGAGTTTCATGCGGTTCTCCCCTGTTGATTTGCCGTCAACGTCCAGTGCGACAGACTGCCGCGCGCCTTTTAACGGCACGATTGTTGCACTTCTCGCCGAGCTTGTCTACCTGTGTTTATCACCTGTGTTTATCGCGTGGAGTAATCGGTCAGTTTCTGGGGAAGTGCGAAAGAAGCGCATGCAATAGCCGGGCGCGATCCGTGCGGTTGTCTTGCGTGGCGGGAGATGGACAAGCGGTTTTTTGGGGCGCGTAGCGGCTCGGGCGAAGCGGTTCATCCCGAATCGGGACTGGGTGTCTCCGGCATGGACGCGATTCCCTTGGGGCCGAACGGGTAGTCAGCGATATCCATCTCTGGATTTTCGACGACCGCGTCGAGAGTCCCGACCAGGGTGCCGACATGCATCTCGGGCGGCCCCAGAACTTCCGCCGCCACGTCTCCAGAACGCGTGTCCCGGCACCGGAAGATGCTGATGCACGGAGTGAAAACCCCCCACGTGCTGCCGTTGCAGCCATCGTTGCGCCAACCCGTTTCGTCCGCATGCTTCACCGGCGCAAGCCGGTAGGCCGCGACCAGCACCTCGTCCACCGGAACGAAACGTTCCGCCAGCGCATGCATCTGCCCGATCAGCGTGCTCTTGCACAGTCCGAACTGGCGTGCGACAGCCCCAAGCGTCTGGCCTTGGACATAGTTCCAGGTGGCTGCCTGGGCCACCAGCCGGTTTGAACAGATGCTCCTGGGCAGTACGCCGGGCACTCTGCGTCGGTGAGTTTTGCCGCACTTCGGACAATGACCCCCGCCGATGCGCATCAGTCGCGACGTGCGGCGCACGGGTTCGCAGTCGTACACCGTGCGGTCCCGCACGCCCCAGTCCTCCAGCGCGCACCCGCAGTCGGGACAAGTGTCCGGCGCGGCCAGCGTCTCGACCGCGTCCGCCTCATCCTCGCACACGGATGAACGGCCATGTCCCTCGTGACCCGGCACGGCCCCGCCCCGCCTCGCCCGTGCCGCTGGCGGCGAAGAAGACTTCACCAGCCGCTTGGCGGAGGGTGTGGAGGATCCGAAGGGCGCCTCCCTGGCGGTGCGCTCCTGTCGCCGCAGCTTGTCCTTGAGCCGCTTGTTCTCCTCCTGCAGCGCGTCGATCTTCCGCTGCTTGTCGAGGCACGCCTTGCAGTAGGACGGGTCGGATGTCGCCCGGGGCGCTCCGGTCATGGCGCCTTCCCGCGGCTTCGAAGGACCGCCTCGCGGCCGAGCCGCACCCGCGCGGCCTCCAGCTTGCGCCCCTGCTCGATCGCTTGGCAAAGCACGGGGACGAAGTCCGGGCGCACATGCATGCAGCGCAGTTTGCCGTCTTCACGGTAGGTGAAGATGGCGGCCGGATGTCCGCGACCCGCTGCGCACGCCTTGCAGCCCTGGCGCGTGCCAGGCTTCCGAACCTCGGAGAGAGACCCCGTGGCCAGCGGCCAGAATCCGGCGACTTCCTTCAGGAAAGCCTGCTGAGGTCCGGGTGATTGCGAAGCTGATTGGCGTGCCATGCGCGCCTGTATGATATAATACATACGATAATGCAAGCAAAAAAATACAGAGCCAAAAAAACATGGAAAAGACCGACGGTTGCCGGATGAGCGCGCCCGTGCGCAACGACTCAGGTGCCAACGCAGCACCGCCGGGAAACGGTCGACGACTACGGCGACGACGACGGTGGACGAGGGAGCAGGCTCGTGCCAGGTTCCGTCCTTCCGCCCGAGCGCGGACAAGGATCAGGAGAAACAACGGATCGCCAGGATCGTGGGCGCTTCCGGGTTAGCGTGGGATTTGTCATTGACCGCACGCGCACAAACGCCGAAGGCCGGTTCAAGCGGGTCGACTAAGCGTATCCGAGAAAGGGTGGGGACGAAGTGTGCGACGAAGTGTACGTGTAAGACGTGTTGTTTGAGAAGTGCGATCTGCGAGGTCAGTGAATCGCGGATGCGCCGAATGCAATGCGCATTGTTTTTTCTGCTTGCGTCCCTCTGTCTGCTTCCAGTAAAATTGGGAACGCAAGAGTGAAATAGGCGGAATATGGAGAAGCCGGCAACCAAGAAGTTCATCGCCCAGGTCTGCGGAGTCGATCCGGCTACCGTCTCTTTGGCTTTGAACAACCACCCGCGCGTGGCGGCGCGCACCCGGCTGCGAATCCAGGCCGAGGCCCGCCGCCTCGGCT
>CAZQKI010000329.1:0-4009 GCA_964592855.1 uncultured Lentisphaerales bacterium | reverse complement strand
GTCTCCGCGAAGCGGATGACGGCCTCGCTGCTGACCGTCCTGGACCTGGAGGATCTCGCCGATGCCTGTGCCTTTGCCTGACGCGGCCGCGCCCGTAACCCGGGGACGCACGCTCGACCATGCGGCGGCCGTCTACGACTGGCTGGCGCCGGTGATGACGTTGTGGCAGGAGGGACGCTACCGGAAACGGGCAATCCGGCTGCTGGAACTGCGCGGTTCGGAACGCCTGCTGGACGTGGGGTGCGGCACGGGTATCCTGACCCGCATGATCGCCCGGCAGCTCTCCGCCCCCGACGCTTGCGCCATCGGACTGGATGCCGCTCCGAAGATGATCGCCGTCGCCCGGCGCAATTCACCGGGGCTGGCGCACCTCCGCTTCGATGTCGGCGTCGCCGAAACGCTCGCCTATGACGACGCCGTGTTCGACAGCGCGGTCTCGACCTTTTTCTTCCATCACATCGACGCCGACCTGAAACGGCGCTCCCTGGCCGAACTGCGGCGGGTGCTGAAGCCGGGCGGCAAGCTGGTCATTGTCGATGTGGACGTTCCGAGCAACGGCTTCGGACGGCTTTGCGCCTGGTCCGGCTACTGGCTGTTCCGGCAGGAGGAGATCCGCGAAAACATCCAGGGCGACCTGCGGACGGCCCTGGCGGAGACGTTCAGCGACGTGCGCCGCGTGGGGCACTACTCGGGGTATGTCACGATCTTCCTGGCGGTCAAATGACTCCGGTCCGGCCCACGTGGAGGCGTGCATGAGACCTGCGCTAAAATCGGCATACCGGTTGATCCTCGCATCGGCACTGTTGCTGTCGAGCGGCCGCGGCGTGCAGGCGGCTCCCACGGAGGCCGAATTGAAGGCCGCCTTCGAAACGTATTTTGCCGACCTGTTTCAACGCCTGGGCACGGTCGCCGGACAAAAGCCCACGGAAGCGACCTTCCGCGACCTCATGCAACCGCAGATCGGAACGATCGACGGGCTGTTTGGCGCCACGTTGATCAATGCCGATTGGGAAATCCGCCAAGTCTATTTCAAGCGCGATTATCTGGCGGTCGGATTCGACCTGAAAAAAGTCGATGAACTGAGGGGCTTCCGTGAACAGATGACGACGGATCCGGCGCCGCAACTCAGCGAGCCCGGCCGGGGCGGCTTCATGCGCCCGCGGCTGATCTCGCTCCGCTACCCGATCCTGGAGAACGGCAGCATGACCGGCATGGTCTCCCTGATGATCCGGACGGAGGCCTTCCTGAAGCAAGTCAAACTCGACACCTGCAACGCCTTCACGATCACCTGCCTGGGACAGGAGACCGAGCGCAAAGGGACGCTGGGCGCGTCCCCCAGGCTGATCCAGTTGGCGTTGCCTTCAACGGAATGGGTCATCGCATTTGACTAGCGACCGTGCGCCGCGCCAGCCTATTTATCCTGCGTTCGAAGCAATCGCAGCGCATTGAGAATCACGAGAAGTGACGCCCCCATGTCGGCGGCGATCGCCATCCAGAGCGTGCCGCGGTTCATCAGCGTGAGGACGATGAACAGCACCTTGACGCCCAGCGCGAAAAAGATGTTCTGCCGGATCACCCGCAGGGTGCGCCGGGCGTGCCGCATCAGCCAGGGGACTTTCGCCAGGTCGTCGGACATCAGGGCGATGTCGGCCGTTTCGATGGCCGCATCGCTCCCTGCCGCGCCCATGGCGATCCCGAGGGTCGCGGCCGCCAGCGCCGGGGCATCGTTGATGCCGTCGCCGATCATCGCCGTCCGCCCGGTATCGCGAACGAAGGCCTCGACCGCGCGCAGCTTGTCCTCGGGCAGCAATCCGGCCCGAACGTCGTCGATACCCGCCGCACGGGCGACAGCCTCTGCCGTTCCCGCGTTGTCGCCCGTGAGCAGGGCCACGTGGCGGACGCCCGCCGCCTTCATCTCGCGGATGATGCCGGCCACGTCCGGGCGGAGCGTGTCGGCGATGCTGAACAGGCCGCAGACATGCTTGTCGTTGCCGATGACGACCACGGAATGCCCCAGATCCTCCAGCGCTTCGATCTGCCGGGACAGCTCCGGCGTCTCCATCCCCTTCTCGTGCAGCATCCGGACGCTCCCGAGCCAGAACAGACGCCCCTGAATCAGCCCTTCGGCCCCCTTCCCCTTGAAAATCTGGAAGGCATCCGCGGAGGGTACCGTGATGTGCCGGTCCGCGGCCTGGCGCAGAATCGCCCGTGCCAGCGGATGGCCGCTGTGGGCTTCAAGTGCCGCCGCGCGTTCCAGCAGCTCCTGCTCCGTATGCCCGTTGAGCGGCACGATCCGCTGCACGTCCGGGTGGCCGAGCGTCACGGTCCCGGTCTTGTCCAGGGCGATGACGTCGAGTCGCGCGGCCGTTTCCAGAAACGCCCCGCCCTTGATCAGCACGCCGGCGCCGGCCGCCGCCGACAGCGCCGCCACGATGCTCACCGGCGTCGAGATGACCAGCGCACAGGGGCACGCGATCACCAGCAGCACCAGCGCCTCGTAAAACCAGCGCCCCCAGGCTCCGCCGAACAGCAGGGGCGGCACGAGCGCGACCAGTGCGGCGGCCAGCATCATCGCCGGCGTGTAGTACCGGGCGAACTTCTCGACCCATTGCTCGGACCGGGCCCGCCGGGACTGCGCCTCCTCGACCATGCGGATGATCCGGCTCAGCGTGGTGTCTTCCGCCGCGCGGGTGACGCGGAACTCGATCGCCCCCGTCTCGTTGATCGTCCCCGCCCACACTTCGTCGCCCGGCGCCTTCGGGACGGGGACGGACTCCCCGGTGATCGGCGATTGGTCGACGGCGGTCGCGCCCTTGATGATCACGCCATCCAGCGGCAGGCGTTCGCCCGGCCGGACCAGCACCGTCACGCCGACGGCGACCTCGCCGACCGGGCTTTCCATGACATCGCCATCCCTTGGGCACCGGTAGCGCGCGGTTGGCGGGGTCACGGCCATCAGCAACCGGATCGCCCGGCGGGCGCGTCCCACGCTCCAGGACTCCATCCGCAACGACAGCGCGAAGAGAAACGCGACCGTCGCCGCCTCGAACCATTCGCCGATCACCAGGGCGCCGATCACGGCCAGGGTCATCAGCAGGTTCATGTCGGGCCGCACCCGGCGCGCGGACGACCACGCCTTCGGCAGGATGAACCAGCATCCGGCCACCGTGGCGGCGCAATAGCAAAGCACGGAGATCAGGGGGTAGCGGTGTGCCCCGCCCCATTCATTCTCGACCAGCGCATGGAGGAAATTCCCGTGCAGCAGCGCATGCGAAGCCAATCCCGCCAGGATCAGCAGACCCGCCGCCGCGCAGAGCAGGTTGCGGCCCCGCCGCAACCAGAAGCGATCCTGCTCGAAGGGTCCGGCCGCGTTGCCGCCCACACATCGGGAGACATCGAGGCCCGCCTTTCGGGCGGCGGCGATGATGCCGGCATCGCCGGGCCCTTCACCGGAAAGAAAGACCTCCATGGTGCCGTTCATCAGATTGAAGTCCAGACGAACTACGCCCGGCAGCTTGCCAACCGTCTGGCGCAGCGCCTCAGTCTCCTCGGCGCAATCCATGGCGACGACCCGGAAACGTCTGCTATCCAAGGGAGGCTTCATGTGTTATTCCCGGCGGGCCGGGCCCTTTCTCCGTTGTTCATGCCGCGTCCGCGCCATGAGCGCCTCTCACGGCCCCAAATCGTGACACTCCCAGTGTAGCGGAATCGGCGAACGGACGCAAAATGCCGATTCTACGCGCAGAGTGCGTGCCACCTTCGTTGCCGCGACCCCGATGGTCATCCATACGCTCGTGTCCTTTACGCACGCTCAAGGGAACGGGCGGCCTCGGCCGTTTCAAATGGGTCGTTTCACGATGTTCGCCGTTGCCGTACTCCTGCCGACAGGGCCGGACTTTCACTCCGGCCGCCTCGCGCACGGCAATCCGGAGTAGGACGGTGCTCCTGCGCCGTCCGGTAACTGCACATTTGCCGGGACGGCCCGGAGGACCGTCCTACATCGAGCGAT
>CAZQKI010000328.1:0-4015 GCA_964592855.1 uncultured Lentisphaerales bacterium | reverse complement strand
CCGGGGCGCAGCCAGCCGGCGAGCTTGATGTCCTTGCCGTCGGCGGTCAAACCGGTTTCGTCCCAATAGGGCAGGAACCGCACATCGTCCGCGCCGATGCCGAACTTGCCGCGCATTTCCATCAGGTTCCCGGCGTGGCCGTTGTGGTTGCCGGTCGGCAGCGCGTCCACCAGCATCACCGTGGCGAAGTAGGCGCGCATGACCCGGTGCAGGTCCACGATATCCCAGTCGCCCTGGTACTCGTGCATGAAGTTGATCGCCACGCCCCATTGCCCCGGGTAATCCACCCGCATCCGCTCCAGACTCCAGAAATCCATGAAGTCCTTCTTCATCTCCGGATAGATCACATAGTGCTCGCCGTCGTAGGCGACGTCCGCGGCGCCGATCCAGGGGATGATCTGGTTGTTGGTCATGTGCAGAACGAGTTTGCTGCTGCCGCGCTGCTCCAGGAAAGCCGCCCGGCTGCGCAGGAAGTATTCGCGCGTGCCGAACATCTTGAAGGTCGGCTGCACCCGGCCGTCCGGCAGCTTGTAGCCGCAACCGTGCTCGATGTTGCTGCACTCGAGCGGGGCGATGTTGTCGCTGTAATACCCGTCAACGCCGGCTTGCTCGGCGAATTGGCTCCAGCGGTGGACCATGTAGTCGTTGAGCGAACCGCCGTAGCAGAGCGCCTTCCCCGAAGTGCTCCATTGTTCTCTTAACGAATTCAATTCCGGCACGAGATGGTCCGGCAAGGCGGTGTGGATGAAGTAGGGAACCGCCGGCAGGCCCGCCTTGTGCTGGGCTTCCACCAACGCCTTCGATTTCTCGAGGTGAGCGGGCACCACGAAGGGGACGGAGGCGAAGATCAGGTTTTCTTCGTGGGCATAATTCCTGAAGGTGTCGCCGCACCACCACTTGTCTTCACGCCAGCCCGGATGCATTTGTTTCACCGGTGACGCCTGCAACGCGAAGGTGATCGTGCGCGGCGCGTCGAGTGTCACGTCGCTGCTGATCAGGTTGAGCACGAGATCCACCTGGCCTTTGGCATTGCGCTGGATTTCGATGGCCGGGACCAGGTCGTTCGGCACCCAACCCTGATCGCCATCCGCGAACCAGCAGAGGCCGCCTGAAGTCGAACCGAGCCAGAGGTAGGGGATGAACGAACCGACCTTCATCGTCTTGTCGCCCAGGTCGGTCGAAGCCCAGACCCGCCCGACAGGCGCCGACTCCCCTTTCCCGCCGGGAGAGGAGCCGGGAGAGAGAGTGGCGTGTGCCGTCTTCGGCACAAAGCCATACCAGTAGCCGCTGCGGATCTCGGAGGTGCAGGCGTGGATGTAATCCGCCATCGCCTCGCGATACGGGAGAACGATCCTCAGGTTCTTCATTGCGATCGGCTGCTTCGGCGTCAGGGTCATCGAGACCTTGTACATCCCGTCGAACTCGACCCGGACCTCGCTGGTGACGGCAATGTCGCCAAGCTGGCTCGCGACCTCCACCGTTTTGCGATGGTCCTGGTCCAGCAGCGTCTTGATCTTCGCGCCCGTGGCGGTGATCTCTTGGCCGTCGGCCAACGCGGCGATCAGCTTGCCGGGCGCAGCGAGTACTTCCTTGCCCTGGGTGGTGACGCGCGCCGGCAGGCCGGCCACTCCGAGTTCCATGTCCCGGCCCCAGACGCCGAGGGTGTCGCCCTTGCGCGTTACCGGCGTCCACGGCGCAATGACCTTCTCGATGCTGCCGCGCTTCGTCTGCCACCATTCGTACTTGGCGGCCAGGTCCTCCTTGGTGAAGGAACTGTCCTTGCCGACAACGGTCTTGCCGTCGGCGCCCAGGCAGTCGAATCGGACCGTGTACCTGCCCACCGCCAGCTTCTCGAACCACAGGACCGCCTTGGCGTAGGCGTCGGCGTCGATGGCACTCGTCGCGCGCTTGACCTCCTTGCCGGTGGCGTCGCTGACAATGATGACGATTTCTTTGATGGCGGTGCGGTTGTCGTAGTTGATGAAATCGCCGAAGACCCGGGCGTAATCGTGTTCGGGGTTGAAGGTGATGCCGAGGTTGAGCACATCCCCCTTGTCATCGAGCACCTCGGCGGCGGGATTGTATTGAACCCTGACCTTCTTCTCGTTGGGCTGCGGGGCTTCCCATTTGGTGGCTAAACCGAATTCGCGCCGTGCCGCCCAGTCGAGCAGGGTCTGACCGTCGGCACCGGTCACGGTGATGCGCGCCTGGCCCTCCCCCGGCGTGTCGAGCTCCGGCAGGTTGACCACCTCGGCCAGCACCCCCTTCTTGACCTCGGCGGCGCCGTCCTTGGTCACGGCATCCGAGGCGTAGCGCCACCGGATCTTCGCATCGGCCTGACCGACTGCGGCCAGCTTCAGCCCGATCTTGCCGGTCGCCGCGTTGCCCACGCTCAACAGATGGAGCGCCGGCGCGGTCTTGGACAGCACGAACTCGGAGTGCGAGTCGGTCACCGAGAATGTCGAGGTCCCTTCGAAGGAGTTCTGTTCCCACGGCCGTTTGTAATTGCGGGCGATGAGGGCGCGCATCCTCATGCCGTCGTGGAAGGGCCGCTCGGTGGTGCCCAGGCTCTTGCGCGGGATGACGACCTCCATCTCCCAGACGTTGTCCTTGGTCAGGCGGCTGACCGGTTCCCAGTCGGTGTCGTAGCTGCTGGTTCGCGAATTGCCCACCGCCGGCTGGTGAATCGCGTCCTGGCGGGCTCCGGCGAAGTTGGCCAGAAACTGGGCAGAGCAGTTGGGCTGTCCGGTCAGCGTGTCGGTGGCGCCGACGCTGATCCAGATCTCGTAGCAGTCATCATAAATGATGTCCAGATCCCTGCCCCGCTCCCGGCCGCGGCGCAACTGGATGGGCCGTTCTCCCTGGCGCAGGGGCTCGCGCATGGCCACATAGATGTTCTCCTCGTCCCACAGGATCCAGAACCGGGTCTGCCGGGCGCTGATCTGCTTGCCCGTCGTCTGCAAGGCGCGCTGGCTGAACGCCCCCTGCCACTCGGCGTCGTCGACCACGCCGTCGATGACGGGTTTGGCGGTGGCGTACGGGACGACCGCCACCGGATGCCTGTATTCACCGTCTGCCGCCGCAGCCCCGGCGACGCGGCAGATCAGTATCGAAGCGCAAAACAAGACTCGCATGGTGTTCATGGTTGTTTTCCTGACTTGCATGGTGTTCATGGGTGCTCTCCTGACGACGAAGTTCCTCGGCTACTCCTTGATTCCCCGGGGCATGGGCACATTCTGGGTGTTGATCATCCAGTCGAGCAGCACCTTGCGGAAGTCTTGGATGCGCGCGGTGTGCTCAGGTCGGACGGCCAAGTTGACCAGTTCATGCGGGTCGTCATCGAGGTTGAAGAGTTGGTCAACATTGGACCCCGGATCCGTGCTGTATTTCCAGGGTCCCTGCCGGATCATCTTCGTCTTGTTCATCTCGCAGAAGACGGGCCGCTCTGGCCGCGCTTCGCCGCGCAGGTCGGGCAGGAGCGTGGTGCCGTGCAGGACCGGCATGGCGGCGCGCTCAACGCCGGCCAGATCCAGCAGAGTAGGCACCAAGTCAATGAGCGAGACCAGGGCCGGCACGGAGCGGGTATGGCCCCCCGGCAAACGCACGATCAGCGGCACCTTGCTCGATGCTTCGTACATCATCTCCTTGTGGAGCATCTGGTGGTCGAACATCATCTCGCCATGGTCGCTGGCATAGACGACGATGGTGTTGTCCAGCAGCCCTCGCTTTTCAAGCGTGTCGAGGATCTTGCCGATCCCGTCGTCGATGAAGCTGATGGACCCGTAGTACTGGGCCATGACCGCACGCCAAGCCTCTTCCGGCATGCCTCCGGTGTGCTTCTGCGCGTGTTTGCGCAACTTCTCCGGCGCGTCCTCCAGGGAGTCGGCGATGGGCGGCGGCATCGCGGCCGGATCATACATGCGCCCGAATTTGCCCGGCGCGTCCCAGGGATCGTGCGGGCCGCCCCAGTTGACCCAGCAGAACCAGGGTTGCTCCCCGCTCACGTTCTGCAGCC
>CAZQKI010000327.1:0-4045 GCA_964592855.1 uncultured Lentisphaerales bacterium | reverse complement strand
TCTGCGCACCTGCCGGGACGGCCCGGAGGACCGTCCTACGTCGAGCGATCCCCCGCTTCCCCTTTCCCAGCGGGTGAACCGCCACCCCCTACTCGTACACCTACTCGTACACCCAAATCTTGCCCCATCTCAGGAGATTTGTGTGTACGAGTAGGTGTACGAGTACGTGTGCATGGGTGCCGGAGGAATCGGTGCAAGAAGCCCTGAAACCGACAACGCTGCGGGTGCAGCTCACCGGGACGGTTCGTTCTACCTTATTGGTTCGACGCTTTCGGTTGTATCGAAAGGTAGGGCGAGGCGTCATCGCCGAGCCGCGCGAGGGATGTCTCAGACCCATCAGGCCGCTGGCACGCCTGCGGCCGGGCCAGTTGGAGCAGGCAGGAGACTTACCGTATCGTCCTCGTCCTTCGTCCTCGAAAGATTGCATCGAGGACGAGAACGAGGGTGCCCCGTTTCCTGCGGTAGGCGAAAATGCAAGACGCTACGACGCCCTTTTCACTACGGGCGAGGACGCCCGGCTCCAGATCACTTTTGTCGCAAGCTTTGTCTTGAGCTTTGCCGGGGGTGCGAGATTCGGCAGACGATGACGGGCGATGACGGGCGACGATGACGCCGCCGATTCACACCAAGCGCCGTTTCTGCTATTCTTCCTCTACTGAACCCGTTTCGCCGCGCGGCAAACGTTGACCACACGCACCGGAGGATCACACCATGACCTGCACTGTCGCTGTTCTCGGAGCCGGAGGCATCGGTCGCCATCACGCCAACTGGTGGCGTCTGGAGGGGGCGCAAGTCGTCGCCATCCTCGGGCGCACCGAAGAAAGCGTCGGCGTCTCCGCCGCCAAGCTCAAGACGATGTTCGGCTTCCAGGGCGCCGTCTACACCGATCTTGCCCGCCTGCTGCGGGAAGCCAACCCCGACATCGTCGACATCTGCTCGCCGGCGGCATGCCACTTCGCACAGGCACAACTGGCGCTGCAGGACAACCGCCGCGTCCTCTGCGAAAAGCCGCTGGTGTTCGACCACGCCCTGGCTCCTGCGGAACTGCTCGCGCAAGCCGATGCCCTGGTGGAACTGGCCCTCGCACGCCAACTGACCCTCGGGCTCTGTTCGCAGTTCTCCATTGCCGGCCGCACCTGCAACGCGCTGCTCCAGGCTAGAGCCCCCGCCCCGCTGCGCCGCATCGGGATGGAGCTGCGCGCCCCGGTCCGCGGACGCCAGCCCAACCCGGCGCAGACCTGGATCGACCTGGGGCCCCATCTGGTTGCAGCCTTGCAGATGCTGCTGCCGGGCGGCGAACCCGACTGGGCGTCGCTTCAGACCGCGACCGCCGGACACAACGCCGACTTCACCTTCACGCTGACACCGGCCGCCGGACCGCCTGTCACGGTACAACTGGCCGTCGGCCTGACCACCGGCGAGCCTGGCAACGTGCGGCGGATCACCCTCAACGACACCGCCTTCGATCTGCTCGGCGAAGCCGGTCCCGACGGGATCTTCCGGATGCGCTACCGCTCCAACGACGGCATCGACGAACCCCGCCCCGACCCGATGCGCCTGTTGATCCGCGAGTTCATGGCCGGCACGCCGCCGCTCGGCCCCGAGGCCGCCCGCCAGAACCAGCGGCTGCTCCTGCGCCTGCTGGCCAGCATCGCCAGATAGTCGTAATAGTCGTAATAGTAATACTTTTTTGATTACTCTTACTTTTTACATTTGTTATACTTGCGCCATGAAAACAGCGACCGATCCATCTGTTTCGTTCACAACCAAGGGACAGGTCGTCATCCCCGTCCGGGTCCGCCGTCTGTTCGGCATCGCGAGCGGCACCCGTGCAGTGGTGAAGGCAACTCGCGACGGCATTCTCCTCCAGCCGATCACAAAAGCCGTGATCGACGGGGGGTGCGGTATCCTGCCCCGCGCGAAAGCGGGCGCCATCGCCGAGGAACGCGCGCTCTACAAAGTTGAAGAGAGGGAACTGGAGGAACGCCGTGCCCGTCGCCGTGCTTGACAGTTTCGCCCTGCTGGCCTATCTCCGCCGCGAACCTGGGCATGAAGTCGTTCGCGCGGCGCTCGGCAAAGCCGCCGAGTCACGGCTTGATCTGGCCATGACCGAGGTCAATTACGCGGAGATCAAGTACATCGTCCTGAGGAAAGACGGCCCGTCGGCCTGGCGTGCCGTCGAAGCCCTGCTCGCGGTCCTTCCGATCACCTTTTATCCGGTCGACCGCGAACTGGCCGGCCTGGCCGCCGACTTCAAGGCTCGATACAAATTGAGTTTGGCCGATGCCTGCGCCGCCGCGCTCGCCAAGCATTTGAAAGCCGTCCTCTACACGGGCGACACCGAGTTCGACGCCTTGAGCGCCGAGATCCGTCTGCTTCCGATCAAAACATGAGCCGCCTGTATCGCCGATCTCCGAATCGGCACCCGGTGCAGTGGGATCGAGGTTGAAGCTAATCGAAGAAGCGGTCGGTTCAGTGAACGATTCAGGGTAGCGCCGCGCGGCCGGCTGATTCGCACACCGGCTCGCTTGAGCTGGCTTACGAGGTGGGGCGAACCGTCCCGGTGAGCCGCAGATGGCCGGCTGATGCCTCAATAGACGTTCCGAGCTGCGGCTTGGCGAGGACGCCGCGCCCTACCCTTTGATGAATCCGTACGCGGAGTTGTACGCGTCAACCGGGCGGTTACTCCGCGCCCCGCGCAGCCACGATGCGGTTGCGGAGGATGCCGATGCCGCTTACCTCGACTTCCGTCACGTCGCCGGGCTTGAGAAAGCGCGGCGGGGTGCGGGCGCTGCCGACACCCCCCGGCGTGCCGGTCAGGATCACGGTGCCGGGGAGCAGGGTCATGCCCGCCGAGAGAAAGCGGATGAGGAAGGAGACGTTGAAGACCAGCAGCGCTGTGTTCGAGTCCTGCAGCGTCTCGCCGCTCACCCGGCACCGGATCGCGCATTGCGAAGGGTCCAGTTCGGTTTCGATCCACGGCCCCAGCGGACAGAAGGTGTCGAATGACTTGGCGCGGCACCACTGCTCGTCTGCGCGCTGGCAATCGCGCGCACTGACGTCGTTGGCGCAGGTGTAGCCCAGCACGTGCTTGAACGCATCCGCTTCGGATACGTTGCGGGCCGTCTTACCGATCACCACCGCCAATTCCGCCTCGTAATCGACGGCATTCGGCGCGATCCCGGGGAGCACGACATCGGCGTCGGGCCCGACCACCGAACTCGTCGCCTTGATGAACAGAATGGGGGATTTCGGTAGACCCCCGCCCCACTCCTCGGCATGCGCCTTGTAGTTGCGGCCGATGGCCAGAATGTTGACGGGGGCCAGCGGCGCGAGCAAGGTCGTCCCGGCCAGCGGCACGCTCCGATCCGTCGCCTGCAGGCCGGCATACAGATCGCCCGTGGCAATGCGAATCACATCGCCTTCGACAATGCCGTGGCAGACCTGACGTTCGACGTCAACAAAACGTACAATTTTCATCGTCAAGTTTTCCTGTTCTCGCGCCTATTCCCAAAGAGGCGCCTGTAGTTTCCACGGCCGCATTCGTGTCGCACGGAAACGTTTTTACAGAAGTTCGGCTCAAAGATCAAGGACGCTGCGGCTCAGGATTCGCCAGAATCCTTGTTGACGCCCCTGTTCATCCGGTCGAAAGTGAAACCACGTTAGAAAGCATCGGCTTGGCTGGCGAAGGTGGTTTGACGCATAGCGATGGAACTGATTCCCTTTGCATTCCGTCAATGGGGAATCATAAAAGCCTGCAAATGAATGGCATCTTTGACGGGTTTCACATAAAGGCCGTGCTTTCACACTCGCTATGCGTGACGGCCATTACATGTTGGGGCAAGGGATGATGATGAAGAGAAGATCAATCATAACCGTGGCACTTGTCCTGGTGGTGGTCATGGTCGCCACCGTTGCTTACGTCGTTTGCGATGTTCGGTTCCATGGCCCTCAAGTAGTTCGCTTCAACCATCGATGCGACCAGATCGTTCGGGAGCATGGCCTCATAGGCCAGTCTCGCACAGCCGTTGAGAAAACCCTCGGT
>CAZQKI010000326.1:0-4092 GCA_964592855.1 uncultured Lentisphaerales bacterium | reverse complement strand
GTTCAACCGTTCACCGGCAAGAAAGTGAATCCCGTGTCGGCAAAGCTCAAGGCCAAGCTCGCGACAAAGATTGCTCACCCGCTTATTCGCTACGGGCGAGGACGCCCGGGTCCATTTCGTTCTTGGGTGCACCCGGCGCAAAGAGCAGCAGTGGAACCCGCCGTTCCCGGCGGTAGCAAAAAAGAAAGACGTCCCCGGCCTCCGTTTTCGCTTCCTGAACGGGCGAGGCCGCCCGTTACCCCAAACGCCGGCCCCCATCCAGCGTGGCGAAAGATTAGCGGAAGGATGGAGCCTGGCACGAGCCTGCTCCCTCGTCCACCGTCGTCGTCGCCGTAGTCGTCGACCGATTCTGCCCCATCCGGCGGACGACAACGGCGACGACTACGGCTCACGATTTCCTCTGATCGTTCCCTTTTCTTTCCTCTCGCCAACGCCATCCGCTTCTCGCGCCAACAGCCAGTCAGGGAAGCCCCAACCGATTCCACGGCGACTGACCCATTACGTTCGGACCCTATTTGACGCGAGGCAATCCACGTGCTAAAGTAAGGATGTTATTTGGAAAACTCTCAATAAAGTAAGGAGCCCGTGCATGATCGCCACACTGACATCGAAAGGCCAGCTCACCATTCCGAAGGCGGTGAGGGAGAAGCTATCGCTTCACACCGGCACGCACGTTTCGTTTGTCGTGATCGGCGGCCGGGCTGAACTCACGCCGATTTCAACGCCGCTGCGCGCGTTGAAAACCGTCCTCCCCAAACCCCGGAAGAAGCTGACGCTGGAGGAGATTGAGCGCGCGGTCGCGCGGGGAGCGTCCCAATGATCGGGCTGGACACCAACGTGCTGGTCCGTTATTTCACGCAGGACGATCCCGTCCAGAGCAAGCGCGCCACCGCATTCATCGAGTCGCATTGCACGGAAGAAGACACCGGGTTTGTTTCCCTGGTCGTCCTGTGCGAACTGGTCTGGGTGCTGGATACGGGGTACGGATATGCGAAAGCCGATATCCTGCGGCTGCTTCGCGGGATGGCAAGCGCGCCGGCGCTGACGCTCGAGCGTCATGAACGCGTGTCGCGCGCCTTGTCGCTTTACGAGAAAGGGGGCGCCGGGTTGTCCGATTGTCTGATCGCGTGTTCTTGCGAAGATGAAGCCGCCGTCCCGGTCTTCACCTTCGACAAGGCCGCCACACGGGTGACGAGCCTCTTCAATATCGTGCCGTAAAAAAATGAGCCATGCGGTTCCGGGTGTTCGCATGAGCAACTCCACCCACCCGTGAAAGAAGTAGCAATGCCCTCGAACAAATTCCCGACCAACCTCAAGCCGGCGGGCCGCCCCATCACGCCCGTACCGGCGGCTCCCGAATTCGAAGCGCTGATGGAGCACTTCGCCGCCCTGAACGCCGACGAGATCCAGGCGTATGAGGCGGATCTGCAGCGGCGGATCGGCGGGCGTCCCTTGGCTGAGGCGGCCCAGGCAGACGGCCAACTGATGCGCGACATCGGCAACCTGTCTTTGATTCCTCCGGTCATCAACACCCATCCGGGACCCGAGTACGGCTACGACAAACTCAACTACGGGATGACGATCGGCATCGAGCGGACGGCGGGCGGGCGGCTCTGGGCGGTCTGGGTGGCGGGCGAGGACGGCCCCCGGGCGTTCATGGTCGCCGCCACCAGCGACGACGACGGCGAAACCTGGTCGCCGCACCCGCGCTTCGTGGTGGACAGCCAGTCGCCCGGTCTCCCCGTTCCGCGCAGCGTGATCGTCGGCGCGCTCTGGACCGATCCGCAGGGACGCCTGTGGTTTTTCTTCGATCAGACCCTGAACCATCATGACGGACGGCAGGGCCTTTGGGCCTCGATCTGCGCCAACCCGGACGCGGACGATCCAACGTGGTCGGCGCCCGTGCGCCTCGACCATGGCGTCGTGCTCAACAAGCCGATCGTCCGGTCCAACGGCGAGTGGCTGCTGCCGGCCTACCTGCTGCAGCGGGATGGCAAGGGACCCATGGCGGGGGTCTTTCCCGAGCTGGCTCCGGAGCAGGGTGCACACGTCCTCGTCTCCCGCGATGCCGGCGCTTCGTGGACGCGCCGCGGCAGCGTCTGTTTCCAGAATCCCGACTGGCACGAGACCGAGTTCATCGAACTGAAGGACGGGCGCCTCTGGATGGCCGCCCGCACCCGGCCCGGCGGCGCCGGCCCGGCGGCATGGGATGCGGTGCGCCAGGTCTTCTCGGCCGACGGCGGCTGGACGTGGTCCGAACCCGAGACCTGCACGTTCCGCCACCCGGCGGCCCGTTTTCACCTGCGCCGGCTAGCGTCGGGACGCATCCTGCTGGTCAAGCACGGGGAGACCATCGACGCGAACATGGGGCGCAGCCACCTGACGGCCTGGCTGTCGGAGGACGAGGGCCAGACCTGGCAGGGCGGCCTGATGCTGGATGAACGCGAGCACATCTCCTACCCCGACGGCACGCAGGCGCCGGACGGCACAATCTTCATCTCCTACGACCGGGAACGGAGCCGCCTGGGCGAGATTCTGATGGCCCGCATCACCGAGGCCGACATTATCGCGGGCCGGCTGGTCGGCGCCAGCTCCCGGCTCCAGATGCCCATCTTCCGGATTCGGCGAGCAATCGGTTAGTGGCAGGGGGCGCGAGGCAAGCGCATGGAGAAGCGGGCTAAAGGAATATGGGGGAACAATGCCAGTTCGCAAGGAAAGCGTTTCTTGAACCAGACCCCGGCCTGAAGGCCGTAGCTTGCTTCCGGCTGAAGCCGGTGCTCCGACCTTGCGGCTGTTCCATCGGGAGACGCGTCGGAGTCCCGACTTTAGTCGGAAGCAGAGTAGGGGCTTTAGCCCCGTCGCCCAAAGGAATAAACGCTTATCCACGCAATGTCCACTTCTCGATGCTCATGCCTCGCCCCCCCGTGGGCTAACCGATTACGCCATCTTGACATATGTCGCAAAAATGCTAGAGTTGGCCGTCAACGGAACCCCCATGACACCACGCGGAAATGAACTCCCCGAAAAACGGCAGCAAGTTTGTGATTTTGTGTTGAAGCAGATAGCCGGGGGCCTCAAGGACGGCGACCGGATCTGGCCCGAGAACAAGCTGAGTCGCAGCCTGGGCGTCAGCAAGTCCACCGTCCGGCGGGCCATCTGCGATCTGGTCGATCTGGGCATCCTCCGCCAGCAGCAGGGCAAGGGGACCTTTGTCCGCCAGGCGGGGCACCCGAACGTGCAGGCCTTTGCGCTGCACGCCATCCGCATGGTCGGCTTCCTCTCCCCTTTTGCACACTACGAAGACGGCTTCATGCGCGAAATCACGCTGGGCGCCGACCAGGCCCTCGATCCCAAGCGCTTCCTGATGGTCACGAAACATGTGCACATCCCCCATTTCACGGAAGCCGACATCCTGCCGGGCCTGGTGGAGAAGGTGCAGGGACTGCTGTGGCTCTCGACCCTGAACGCCGACTCCTGCCGGATGATCGCCAAGCTGCACGCGCGCCGCTTCCCGCTCGTGCTGGTGGACCGCTACCTCCCTGAAGTCCCCTGCTGCAGTGTCACCACCGACAACCTGGAGGTCGGCATCCTGGGAACCCGCCACCTGATCGAACTCGGCCACCGCCGCATCCTGCACCTGACGAAGGTCGAAGCCATCTCCTCCACGCGCGAGCGGGAAGAGGGCTACGTGCTCACGATGCGGCAGGCCGGCCTCTCGCCCCACACGGCCAGAATCGGCGGGTCGGTGACGATCCAATCGATTCTCCGAGACTGCTTTGCGGGGACCCCCGGCACGACGCCGACCGCGATCTTCTGTCTGAACGACAGCCTCGCCATCACCTGCTGCCAATTTCTGGCGGCGAAAAACCTCCGCGTGCCGGAGCAGGTGTCGGTTGTCGGCGTGGACGGCTCGCCGACGGCGGAGACCTTCGAAATCCCCCTGACCACCGTGGCGCAGCCGCGGAGGCAGATGGGCTTCAAGGCCGCGCGGCTGCTGGAGGGGTTGATGATGGACACCGTGAAGACCGACACCCGGCTGCTCCTGCAGCCGACGCTGATCGTCCGGCAGTCCAGCGCGGCCTGCCGGGAGCG
>CAZQKI010000325.1:0-4094 GCA_964592855.1 uncultured Lentisphaerales bacterium | reverse complement strand
CCACTCCAGGTTAACCTTGCGCAGTCCCCGGAGCAGGAATCGCCGGAAGCCCATCTCGGGGTCCGTGAAGTTGTACTGCTCCTTCGCCTCCGGCTCCGCCGGGGGAGGCTGCGGCTCCGGGCCGCGGACCGGCTCGCCGCGTTCCCGCCGTGCCGCGCGCTCTACCGCCTTTTCCGCGAATTCACGCTGCTTTTCAGCCATTTTCGCCTTGTGTCGCGCCTCGATCACGCGCCGCGCCTCCTCCAGCTTGCGCTGACGCGCCTCGCGCCGGGCGATCTCCTCGGGAACCTTCAGCGTCTCCGGAACAGCCTCGCGGTCCGCCTGCTCCGCCAGCGCCATCAGTTCCTGCACCTCGCCCCCGCAGATGTACCGCGACGCCACGTCCTCGTGCATCGCCTTCGCGATCTGGCGCGAACTCATCCGCCCGACCGCGTAGTTGTAAACCAGCAGCGTCAGCATCATCGACGGCGGGAACTGTGCGTGCCCCGTGTATTCACCTGGAATCCGTGCAGCGGCAGCAACGCCACCGTCTCGACCACGAAATGCGCCAAGTGCCCCTCGGGAAGCCACTCCTGGAGGCTCGGAGGCATCAGCATCGGCGTGTCCCTGTCCACCCTGACAAAACGTTCGCTAATGCGGCATATAATATTGCAGGGCAACATTTTATGTCAAGTAATAAAGACAATAAATGAAGAAAAATGGGGTGCTGCCCAGGTGCTCGAAACGGTGAACGATAGCGGGCGACGATAGCGGTGAACGATGGAGACTCTCGACTCGTTATCCGCTCGCGTCGCCCGTTCTCGTAAACCGAATACCCATGGGGCCGTTCGCCATCGCCCGTGGTCTGGGGTGCGGCGGGAGGCTTCGCGGTACTCGGAAGCTCCACGGTGACCAGCACCGGTTCGACCACCATCGACGGCGATCTGGGCGTGAGCCCGGGGACGGCGATCACGGGCTTTCCTCCGGGAACAGTCGTGAACGGGACGATCCACTCCGGCGGCGCCGTTGCGCTGGGCGCGATGGTGTTCCTGGTTTCCCGGCGTCCTCGCCTGACGAAACGCGTGAAGGCATGAAGCCGGCATCCATAGGGGTAATACCCCATGGAAGCAATAAGCCCTGAATTCTATGATTGCCGCATACAACACGGACGACTCGCAGTCGTAAAGGTTTTCGCTGACGCTATGCGTCAGTCGGATTCAGCCGCGAAGGGGGACCTCCCCTACAAGCACAACAACGAAGGAATCGAAGGATGAACATGAAACAGACAGCCATGAACGATGCCGAGAAGGCCTTGGTCACCAAGCTCGTCACCGACATCCGGGGCGTGACCGGCGTGAAGAACCAGATGACCGTTCAAGAGCCGGTCAAGAAATAAGGCACGGCTCCGTTGTCTGCCGGCTGCGGCATTCCGCCGCAGCCGGCAGCAGCGCTGGACCGGGGCCGGGTGGGGGGAAGGGGAGGTGTGGAGATGGAAACAGTTCTGTTGTTTCTGCTGATCCCTATGTTCGCAGGCGCTTTGCCAATCTGGCCCCACAGCAGAAGCTGGGGCTATTATCCGAGCAGCGGGTTCGGAATGGCGATCCTGAGCACACTCGTTCTCATTCTGTTGGACCCCTTGTAGGGTGCGCAGGAGTCGAAATCCAGAAAGAAGGAATATCCGTATGAACAAAATGATCTCACTGGTTCTGATTGTGATCGGCGCGATGCTGATCGTCTGGGGCGTTGCCGCAATGGACTCGTTCGGTTCCGACGTCTCCCGCTTCTTCACGGGCGCACCGACTGACAAGTCGGTGTGGATGCTCATTGCGGGGGTCTTGGTCGCTGCCGTGGGGCTGTCGGGCGTGACCTTTGGCTCTCGCGGCACGAAGTCCTGAGGACGTAACGGAATCCGAGCGGTCGGGTTATACCCCATGTCCCGGGGGTGACCGGTTTCCTAAAATCCAAATACCAGCAAGGAACGTGCATGCAACCATGCATGGAGCATGCACGCAACGCCGAAAAGCATTGAGGGAACGAAGACAATGAGAATCAATCATGCGAACAGGCTGGGGGCTATTGTGGCCGTGGCGTTTTGCGTCGTAACCGTAACCGGCTGCAACGATAAGTCCCAGCTTGGGCAGTCCATGGAAAAGGCCGGCGCCGCCGTCGAGGAAGCCAGAGCGAAGATGCAATAGCAGGTGCAGTTGAAACAGGCACCGGCGGCTGAGGCCGCATCGCCCAGCATCGGGAATCACGGAGTTGAGAATGAAACCAACCGTTGTTAAAAAATGTCTGCCCCCGGCGGGCGTGGGTGGTGGGCAGGTTCCGGAAACGGCGAGGCAGGTGTTTGCTGTTCTCGATCTGACGGTCGGCATGGGTTTCGCGGCGACCGGCGCAATCCAGGCGCTGAGCGAAACCATTCCGGGAGTCGGTGCGCTGCACGTGGACGTTGCGCGCGGCAAGCTCCTGGTCCTCTACGACGGCTCCGTTGCCGCCATTGAGCGGCTCGATCAAGCGTTGTGCACCCTGGGTGCGAAGGCCAAATTCGGCAGCGCATCACGCCCGGACGTCCTCATGTGAAAGGCCCGGTGGGCGTCGTTCATCAGAATGAGCGGCCGAGCCCCAGTTCCGCTCCGTAGCCGGAAAGATCAATGCCGATGCGGTTGGGTCCGACGTTCATCCGATATTCGTCAACCCAGTTACAAACAGACGACAGGGATCTGTGACCGCGACTTGCAGGCCGATCTGGACGCCGACGCCGAACTGCCAGGCCTGCCCATCTTCCTGATCATCCCAGGAGGCGATGCTGGCGCCGTTTCCCTACCGGGTCCTGCAAAACCTCGGGTTTGCGCGAGCCTCGCGAGACTGTATAATGGCGGCATGAGCAAAAACATACCCGTCCTGCATGTCGTCGGCCGCACGCTGGCCGAGGCGTATGAACGAGCCCTGGTCGAACTGAACGCCAACGGAACGCGCTTCAAGACCCAGTACGACAAGCCGGGCGATCCCGAAAGCATCGACGCCACCATGGACATCACCGTCGAAGATCCGCTGGCAGACCCCATGATCCACCGGGCCTTCCCGGGCGGCATCGCCGACCTCCGCGAATATGTCATGGAACTCGAGGGAATCAAGGACTCCTGGACCAAGAACATCGGCGACGACCAGGACACGCGCTGGGAATACACCTACCATGGCCGGCTGGCCAATTACGGCGGCTACAAGAACCGCGCGGGACAGGCGGTCTCCGTTTTCGGCGCGGAGACGTTCAACCAGTTCGACCAGGTGGTGCAGAAGCTCGTCAAGCAACCCTTCACCCGCCAGGCCCAGATGATCACCTGGGTCCCGGCGCTTGACAGCGACTGCTACGACCCGCCGTGCCTGCAGCGCATCTGGTTCCGCATCCTGGAAGACGAAGCCGGCATCTGGTGGCTCAATTACGACGTGAGCTTCCGCAGCAACGATGCCTGGGGCGCCTTCTTCATGAACGCCTTCGGCATCACGATGATGGTCAAGGATCTGATCGCCGACCCGATTTCAGAACTCGCCGGAAAGACCGTCAAGCTGGGCCGGATGAACTGGAAGGCCGACTCGTGGCATGTCTACGGCAAGGACATCGCCCAGTTCCGTGCACGGCTGCTGGACCGCATTCCGGCCACCGCGTTCGAGGACCGGGTGTTCAACTTCCAGGACGAGACGATTCAGGAGATGTACCACGAATGTGAACGTGAAATCCTGGCCAAGATCGCCGAGCAGACCCGCCGGATGCCGGACACTGATCCTAGAAAGAGCAGTTGTCGGTGATCGGTGATGGAAACGCTCAGGACACTGTACACTTCGTCGCCACGCTTAAGCGGATAGCCTTCCCGACCCGCTTCCTCGGCGACATGGAAAGCTCTGGACCCCGCCGTCCCCGGCGGTAAGCGAATGAAGCCGTCGTTCCGGCTAATTATTCACTACGGCGGAGGACCGCCGGGTCCAGCGCGGTTTCAGGCGCGGAGACGGAGCGCGATGACGGGGCCGTGGCACCCTCGTCCTCGTCCTCGACGTAGGACGGTCCTTCGGGCCGTCCCGGCAGGTGCGCAGAGACAGGACGGCGCGGGAGCACCGTCCTA
>CAZQKI010000324.1:0-4110 GCA_964592855.1 uncultured Lentisphaerales bacterium | reverse complement strand
CTGCGGCACGGAGCCGAACTCACCCCGGGACGATGCGCATCATGTCGCTCAAAGAAAAAACCGTCAACGGCCTGCTGTGGAGTTTCCTGGGCGACCTGGCCAGGAGCGGCATTCTGTTTGTCAGTGGCGTCATCCTCGCGCGCCTGCTGACCCCGCGCGAGTTCGGGCTGATCGGGATGACCACGATCTTCATCGCGGTCTCGCAATCCATCATCAACAGCGGGTTCAACCAGGCGCTGATCCGGAAGCAGGACTGCACGCGGGAGGACTACTCCACGGTTTTCTTCTTCAACATCGCGGTCAGTTTGTGCCTGTACCTGCTGCTGTATGCCGCGGCCGGGGGGATTGCGCGCTTCTTTCACGAGCCGCTGCTCGAGCCCATCATCCGGGTGCTGGGCCTCGGCATCCTGATCGGCGCACTGGGCATGGTGCAGCAAACGCAGGTCACCAAGGAAATCGACTTCAAGCTGCTGACCCGGATTTCGATGATCTCCGCAGTGATCGCCGGAATTCTCGGCATTGCCCTGGCGTCTGCCGGCTACGGGGTGTGGAGCCTGGTCGTCCAGACGCTGACCCGGGCCACGGTCGAGCTGGTCCTGCTGTGGCGGTGGAGAACGTGGCGGCCTGCCCTGGTATTCCGCTGGGCTTCTTTCCGGGAGATGTTCGCCTTCGGTTCCCGACTGCTGGCCAGCGGGCTGATCGGCACGCTGCACATCCACATCTTCAACCTCGTCATCGGGAGGGTCTTCTCGGCGGCGGCGCTGGGGTATTTCACCCAGGCGCAGACGTTCCGGAATCTGCCCTCCCAGCGGCTCACGGAGGTGATCCAGCGGGTGAGCTATCCCGTGCTGGCCACCCTGCAAGGGGACGGTCCGCGTCTGAAGGCCGCGTACCGCAGGCTCCTTCAAAGCGCCATGCTGGTGACCTTTGTCCTGATGCTGGGAATGGCGGCCAGCGCCGAGTCCTTGATCCTCACCCTGGTCGGCGAGCAGTGGCGGCCCGCCATTCCCTACCTCCGGCTCTTGTGCCTGGGGGGGACGTTCTATCCCTTGCACGCCATCAATCTCAATGTCTTTCAGGTGCTGGGCCGCAGCGACCTGAACTTGAAGCTGGCCGTGATCAAGGTATCGCTGGCGGTGCCGGCGGTGGCTGTCGGCATCTTCTGGGGCATCACGGGGATGATCGTCACCATGCTTTTCGTCAGCTTAGCCGGCTATGTCCTGACCGCGACCTGGTCGAGCCGGTTCATCGGGTACGGCGCGGCGGAGCAGCTTCGGGACATCTTGCCCTCCCTGGCCCTGGCCGCGGCGATGGCGGTGGCGGTGTATGTCGTCGGGCGTCTCCTCCCGCTCCCCCATCCGATCCAGCTCGCCGTGCAGATCGGCCTGGGCGCGGCGCTGACCATCGGTTTGGGGGAGCTCACCCGTCTGGACAGCTATCTCTATCTGAAGCGCTTGGCGTTGGATCTCCTTGCAAGACGCAAGGGGGGCGCCGCCATGATCGCGTAGTCTGGGCCGCACGGTCGCGATTTTCCACACACGCCCCAGTCCCTCCGAACCCGCGGGAGTCGAAACAGTTCCACCGCCTGCCGGCCATGTCCTGTGTCTTGAAATGCCTCCCGAGGTCTGCTACCATGACAACATTAAAGGAGTTGAGGCTATGACCATTACGGGGGAAAGGTTGCGCGAGGGCTTGCAGAAAACCGCTGTCGGCGGCAGCGCCTACTTCCAGCCTTGGACCTATGACTTACCCCTGGCCGTCCGCCAGGAAACCAGCCACCGGCTGCATCGCGTCCAGCAACTGTACCTGAAGTGCATCCGCCACTTCGTCGCGCACTACGACGCCTATCGCGCCCGGATGCCCGTCCCCGAGCGGGTTGCGGAGCTTCTGGCGATGGCCGCGCACAAGCCTTACCGTCCCGGCACGTATCGCACGGACTTCGTCATCGACGAGACCAACCACCCCCGGCTCATCGAGACCACTTGCCGGTTCGCCATGAACGGCTATTTCACTTCGGGTTTCTTCGTCCACAACCTGGCGGACCGCTTTTTGGCCGCGCATCCCCATCTTCGCAAGGTCGATGTCTACTCGCCCTTTCTCCAGCATTTCGCGGGCTGCTTCGGATCCTGCGACCATGTCTGCCTCCTGAAGGGGGCCGACAACCGGAACGACACGCGGTATGTGGTCGCCGTCTTCGAGGCGGCAGGCATCCCGGTGCATGTCATCCCCGCAGGGGAGATTCCCGCGCGCACGGCCCTGTTCGACGGTGCGGCCGTGCTGGGCGAACTGTCGCACGAGGAGTGGTGCCAGTTGCCGGACGAGACGCTCGATGCCATCTTGGCTTCGAACCACATGAATGACCTGCGCACGGTTTTCCTGATCCACGACAAGCGTTTCTTCGCACTGCTGCACCACGAGGCGTTCATGAAGGACGCCTTGACCCCCGCGGAACGCGACGAACTCCGACCGTATGTGGTACCCACCTACACGAAGGCCCTGCGCCCGGATCTCTGGCCGCAGGCGCGCGACGACAAGGACCGCTGGATCATCAAGCCCAGCAACATGGGCAAGAGCATCGACGTCTTTGCCGGCAGCGTGACGGAGGCCGGCGTGTGGCAGGCGCTGTTCGACTCCGGGCGGGCGGACGCCATGGTGCTGCAGGAGTTCATTCCCCAACGACGCTTCCACGGAACCATCGGCGACAAGGCCTACCACGACTTCGTCGTCGGCACCCTGTTGTTCTTCGAGGATGGGTATTATGGCCCCGGGCTCTTCCGGGCGTCGTCGCACCCGGTGACCAACGTAGTGGACGACCGCAAAGTCGCACCGTTGGTGACGGACGACCTGCAGGACTTCGATTCGGGCAACATCCTATGACACTGGCCATCATGCAGCCTTACTTCACAGCCTCCTTGGTCCGCCTGCTCGGCCTGCTCGGCCTGCTCGACGCATATGCCCCGTATCGCTGTCACGGTGCCGACGGCCACGTCGTCACGCCGGCGAAATCCCGGCCGGAGGCCCACGGCGGCACCGTGGGTTCCGCTGCCGACCAGCCTCGCCCGAAAGTCAAAGCCGTGCGGGACCTGCCCTACGTCGAGGGGGGCCACGAGCGGAACCGCCTCGATCTCTTCCTGCCCGGGCAGGCCGAAGGCCGGCTGCCGGTGGTCGTCTGGATTCACAGCGGAGCGTGGAATTCCGGCAGCAAGGACGCCTGCATCTTCGAGGCCGTGTGGCTTGCCCAAAAGGGCTACGCCGTCGTCGGCATCAACTATCGACTCAGCCAGCATGCCCCGTTCCCCGCCCAGATCGAGGACTGCAAGGCGGCCATCCGCTGGCTGCGGGCCCATGCCGCCGAGTACGGCCTCGACCCTGACCGCATCGGCGTGTGGGGCATCTCGGCCGGCGGCCACCTGGCGGCCCTGCTGGGCGTCACCGGCGGCGTCCCGGGGCTTGAGGGTCAGGGCGGAAACCTGGACCAGTCCAGCCGGGTGCAGTGCGTCGTCGACGGGTATGGTCGCACCGACATGACCCTGGCCAGCAGCCAGAACGATGCCGACGTGACGGCGGCGGTCAGCCAGCTTCTCGGAGGTCCGGTGGACGAGAACCGGGAGCAGGCGATCCGAGCCAGCCCGCTGCACTACGTGAGCGGCAACGCGGCGCCCTTCCTGATCCTGCATGGCGACCAGGATCCGCGCGTGCCGCTGAAGCAGAGCGAGTTGCTGGCCGACGCCCTGAAGCAGGCGGGCGTGGAGGTCACGCTCCACGTTGTCCGGGGCGCCGGGCATGGGGGCGAGGCGTTCAAAAATCCGGAGAGCTGGGGGCGCGTGGAACACTTCCTCGCCAAACACCTCAAGCCCCTTCGATAAACCGCACACCAAACCGCGCCCTTGTCGAGTCCAAACGGGAGAAACTGGACAAACGCGCACGGCGATTTCATTTTGGCTGCAATTCGTGCTGATTGCCTGCGGAGAACAAATTCCGCTGAACAAACCGCCCTGGCCTCGCAGGTCCTGGGGCTGGCCGCGCGCGAGTTGCCGCGCCTCTGGCGCGGTCTAAGTAATCGGCTAGCGACAGGGGTGTGGCAAGGTTGAGCGAGGGGAAGCGGAAGGC
>CAZQKI010000323.1:0-4139 GCA_964592855.1 uncultured Lentisphaerales bacterium | reverse complement strand
GCCTGAATGCCCCGTGGGCCTCCCGTTCCACCCTCCTGACCGGCGAACTCGCCAGACACGAGCCGTGGAACGTACAATCAGACCCGCTGACGGCGGCGCCAGTTGGAATAGGCCGCAGGCGATGAAAACCCCAGGGCGGCAGCGACTTCCTTGCAGAGCACGCCCCGCTTGAGCAGCTCGCTGGACTTCTGCAGGCGGCAGGCGTCGATGAAGGCATGAATGGTCTCTCCCGTGCAGGCTTTGAAGATCCGACTGAAATGGAACTTACTGTAGCCCGACAAGTGAGCCAGAACGTCCAGGTCCTCCGCCTCGGATAAATGCGTCGCGATGTGACGTTGAACGGCCGCCACGATTTCCTGCCTCCGCTTGCCCCTGTCGTCCCCCCCGGGAGCCGTGAGCCAGTTGTCGATGGCCCGAAAAACGATCGCAAAAACCGCCGAACACAAAACCGTCCTTCGCAGCGACGGCGCCATCCACGCCGCCGGGTGCTTCGCCAGATGCCAGCAGCGGGCCAGCAGATCGCATTCCGCCTTGGCCAGCACCATGGGCGTGCTCCGCTGCTCCGCCGACTGTTCGCCGCGTTGACAGTAGACATTGGCAATGACATCGTTCGCCAGCACCATGATCCACAGGTGAGTGAATGATTTTCCATCCTGCGGATAGTTCTTGGCGTGCGCTTCGTCGGCATCGAAAAGAAAAACCGAACCGGGCCGGCAGCGGTAGTCGCGCCCGGCAAAGCGCTCGTACGTCTCGCCCTCCAGACAGAACAGGATCTCCGCGTGATTGTGCTGGTCGCGATGCGCCTCCGCCCAGCGCGCATACGCCGCGTTGGACACCGCCTGCTCCTCGATCGGCAGGGCGGAACAGACGAAACGCCATCGCTCCGGTGCAGACAGAATGGGAAAGCGGTCCATGCGCTTCGACTGGGTTAGTTTTCCGCGAGCCATCGATGAGTCCTCGAATACCGCAATTCTGATTAAGCATTGGCAAGATTGGTGTATTGATCAGCTTGATTATGTACTTTATAATCATCGCCATTGCAAGCAACATTCATTAAGCAACGTAGAAAGCCGCGCACATGAAAACCGAGAAGTTGGCGATTGAGGGTGGCAAGCCGTCCGTAACCGATGCCGTGAAGCAGGCCCTGAAGCCCTGGCCGCCGGTCTATCCGAAGACCGCGGAGCGGCTGAAGGATATCTACCTGAGCCGCAAGTGGTCCTTCAACAGCGAATGCGAGCAGGAGTTCAGCCGCAAGTTCGCCACGTATTGCGGCGCCAAGCACGGCATTTTCATGGTCAACGGCACTGTCACGCTCGAAAGCGCACTGCATGCGCTGGGCGTCAAGGCGGGCGACGAGGTCATCGTGCCTGGCAACACCTGGATTGCCACCGCCATGTCGGCCGTCTACCTGGGCGCCAAGCCCGTGTTTGTCGATGTCGAACCCGACACCCTCTGCCTCGACCCGGCCCAGGTGCGTCTGGCGATCACGCGCAAAACCAAGGCCATCATTCCCGTGCACCTGTTTGGTTCGATGGCCGACATGGACAAGTTCATGGCCATTTCGAAGGAAACCGGCATTCCGGTGATCGAAGACTGCGCCCATGCGCAAGGCGGCGTCTGGAAAGGCAAGGGACTCGGCTCGATCGGACAGGTCGGCTCGTTCAGCTTCCAGCAGTCGAAAACACTCGCCTCCGGCGAGGGCGGCATCTGCCTGACCCAGGACGACGAGCTGGCGGACAAGCTCTTCCGCATCAAGCACATCGGCTACGGTGCCGGACAGAAGCAAGGCCAGGCGGCCAGCGGTCCCGCGCCGGGAGTGGTCTGCCACAACTACCGCGGACTCGAGTTCACCGCCGCGATCCTGACCGATTCGCTCAAGCACCTGAAGGCCCAGACCGCGCTGCGCGACGCCAACGCCCAGTACTTCACCAGCCTGATCCAGGATGTCCCGGGGATCACCGTGCAGGCGCGTGGACGCCGGGCGGATGTCCAAAGCTACTATAATTTCGTGATGCTGCTCGATCCGACCGCGCTCAAGCCGGGCTATACGATCAAGGAGGTCAAGGAAGCCCTGGCCGCCGAGGGCATGCCCTGCGGGAGCGGCTACGGCCCCGTGTACCGTCATCTGCTGTGGAACATGCCTGCAAGCGCCTACCGCATTCACAGTGGCGCCACGGTCGAGGAGACGAGCAGCCACCGCATGCTGAGCTTGATGCATACCTGGCTGCTGACCAACAAGACCCTGATGAAGGCCATGGCCACGGCCGTGCGGAAGGTCATGACCGCCTACGGCGCCTAGCGGAAAGGGTTCACGATGAAGGCTGGATTTTGCGAGGTTGACATCACGCCGCGGGTGGGCGTCGGACTGTGCGGGTTCGGCCCGTTTCTGAACCGGATGTCCATCGGCGTGCGCGATCCGCTGAAGGCCCGCGCCGCCGCCTTCGACCTGAACGGCACGCAGGCCGTCATCGTGAGCTGCGATCTGATCGGGGTGTCCCGGGATATTGTCGATGCCGTCAAAGCGGCGCTCTTCCGGCAGGCCGGCATCCCTGCGGAACAGGTGATGATCCACTGCACCCACACGCACAGCGGGCCCAACACGGGCGGCTATGTCGGCTGGGGCAACATCGACGAACCGTACCTGATGATCCTGCCGGGACGCATCGCCAAGGCCTGCCTCGGCGCGCTGGACCGCCTGCATGAGGTCGTCGTCTCCCATGCCGCGCCCCCCTGCGAAGGCGTTGGCCTGAACCGCGAGCATGACAAGGACGCGCCGGCGCTGAACGAGTGCCTGAAGCCCGACTGGCGCCCCGCCAAACCGGAGCTCACCGACACCCGCTGCCAGGTGCTTGCATGCACCGATGCGGCCAGCGGCAGGCTCGATGGCTTCATGGCCTATTTCGGCTGCCACCCGGTGGTCTGCTGCGCCACGACGCGCTACATCCATGGCGATTTCGCCGGCGTGGCCATGAACCTGCTTGAGCGCGAGCACCCCGGCGCGGTCGGGCTCTTCCTGCAGGGGGCGCAGGGGGACGTCAACAGTTGCGTCGTCCACAAGCCCGAACAGGAGGCGATGCTGGCGCTCGACGTCATTGCCGCACGCTTTGCCAACGCGGTCCGTGCCGGATTAGGCCAGGCAAATCCCCTGCAGGTGGATGTGCTCCGTTGTGTCAGCCGCATGAAGCCGTTCGCATCCAAGGATCTCCCCCTGAGCCGCGTCAAGGAATGGCTGGCGGAGCAAGAGGCCATCGTGCATGCCGACGGCGCCACCGACGTGGATAGCGGCGTCCGCATGGCCGTGGTGCTGGTCAACACGCTGCGGATGCTCGCGGCGCGGATGGAGCGCGGCGAGGACCTGAGCGTCCAGACCGGCGAGGTGCAGGGGATCCGTCTCGGTCCCGTGGCGTTTCTGGGGGCGCCCTTCGAGATCATGCAGCCGATCAAGAACGAAGTCGTCGCGGCCGCGAAGTCCGCCATCCCCCTGGTCATGGGCCTGACGAACGGTTCGATGGGCTATGCCCCCGACAAGGCCGTCGCCGCCCGCGGCGGGTATGCCGCCGACACCGGGCCGGTCATCTGCGGACGCCTCCCCTACCGGAACATTCACGAGCAGCTCGCCGCCGCATTCCTGGATATCGACGCCGCGCTGAACGGCTAACAGTTCTGGGCAGGCAGCAATCGTCACTTGATCTTGTGACCGGTCAGCTCGTTGCGCACGCTGCGGGTGTCGCGTTCGGCCACGGGCTCAACGATCTTGGCATACAGGCTCGGTCGACGCGCTTGGAGGTGTCCGCCGGCCACGGTCCGGAGACGCGCCGCCCTGCTCAGCGAGGCCACGATCATGTCGTCTCCCGCCTTCTTTGTCTCCGCCAGGATGAGGCCTTCCGGATCGAGGATCATGCTGCACCCGACCCGCACCTCCGGCCCGTCGATGCCGACGCCGTTGGCAAACACGTAGAACAGATTGTTGTCGTACGGCCGTGAAGGTAGCCACTTGGCGATCCACTGGTAGCCCTTCGGCCCTTCGATGGCTTGCTGCAGTGCCGCGGGGTCGCGGTCGCGGTCGCGCCACAGCTCGAGCGGAATGCGCCCCATGCCGCGCGATGACATGTCGAACGCACCGGTCTGGTGCGGCGCGA